>JBBQTN010000081.1:0-20422 GCA_038213195.1 Acidimicrobiales bacterium
CCCATGCTTGCTGTTTGCGTCCGAGGTACCAGCGGGCGCCCATCGCGGCTGCCCAGCAGGCCCACGTGTCCGGCTGGGTTGGTGATCTCGCCGTGGCGAGTCCCGTTTCGGTCAGGCTGAGCGACTGGTCGTAGTCGCCTCGCACCGCGGCGAACATCGCGGCGATGCCGTACGTGGTCGGCGTCGCGAGCTGCGCTGTCACGGTTTGACTGGCCCAGTCTCCGAGCTCGTACCGCTCCTCGAGGTAGGCGAACAAGTAGACGGCGTCGAGGAGGCCGGTTGCTGTGGCTTGATCCTGCTGTGTGATCGCCCATTGGACGGCTGCGCGGCTGTTGGCCCACTCGCCGCGCAACCTCGCCGCGCCGGCCGCGTGGGCGCGGCCTTCGTAGTCGCGGCGGGCGTCGTGCGCCACGCCGACGTAGTAGCGGAGGTGGCGATCGCGTAGCTCGCCGGCTTGGGCGGTCTCGTCGAGTCGTTCCTCGCCGAACTGCCGCAACGTTTCCAGCAGCCGGTACCGGGCGTGGTTGCCGGCCCGGTCGGCGACCACCATCGACTTGTCGACGAGCGCGGCCAGATCGCCGGCGACGTCGAGGCGGTCGAGAGGGTCGTCGTCACAGACCGCCTCGGCGGCGGCAAGGTCGAAGCCGCCGGCGAACACCGACAGCCGGTCGAACAGCATCCGCTCCGCCTCGGGGAGAAGCCGGTACGACCACTGCACCGTCGCCGCAAGGGTCTGGTGGCGCTCCAACCCGCGGCGTCCGCCGCGCAGCAGCCGGAATCGATCGTGGAGCCGCTCGGCCAGGTCGGCGGCGGTCATGAAGCGCACCCGCGCCGCGGCCAGTTCGATCGCCAGAGGGATCCCGTCGAGGCGTTCGCAGATCTCGGCGATCACGGCGAGGTCGCCCTGCGAGGGCGAGAACGCGGCGTCGGCGGCCTCGGCCCGATCGCAGAACAGCCGCACGCCCTCCGTCGCCGCCGACAACGACGGCACCGCCCACACCCGCTCGCCGGCCACGCCCAGTGGCTCTCGACTGGTGGCCAGCACCGTGACCGTCGGACACGACTCGGTGACCCGGCCGACCAGCCCGGCGGCGGTCTCCAGCAGATGCTCGCAGTTGTCCAGGATCAACAGCAGGCGCCGGCCGCGCAGGGCGTCGACCACACTGTCGACCACGGGCAGGCCCGCCTGTGGGCGGATCGACAGGATCGCCGCCACAGCGTGCACCACGGCCGCCGGCTCCGCCACCGGAGCCAGCTCGCACAACCACACCCCGTCGGGAACTCGTCGCCAACCATCCCGCCCGCCTCCAGCGCCAGGCGGGTCTTGCCAACCCCGCCCACCCCCGTCAGCGTGATCAGCCGGCGCAGCGGCACGTCGGCCGCCAGACGCCGCAGATCCTCGCCGTGGCCCACGAAGCTCGTCGCCGCCGCCGGCAAGTTCCCCGCCAGACGCGCCAGGTTCCGCAGCGGCGGGAACCCCACCGCCAGACCGGGTCCGCACACCTGGAACAGCCGCTCCCGGCTGGCCACACCCACGAGCACGTGCTCGCCCAGGTCGACGAGGGTGACGCCCTCGGGGGCACGGTCTCGGATCAGTTCCTCGGCGGCCTGAGACACGACGATCTGACCGCCGTGAGCCGCCGCCATCAGGCAAGCGGCCCAATTCAGCGCCGGCCCGACATAGTCACCCTCGCGCTGATCGGCCGTCCCCGTGTGGATGCCCATCCGCACCCGCAGCTCAGCCGGCTCCGGCCACTGCTGCGCGCCCAGACGTCGCTGCGCCTCCACCGCGGCCGCCACCGCATCCCCCGGCGTCCACAACGCCGCCGACAACGCGTCACCGGCGGTCGAGAACACGAAGCCGCCGTGGTCTTCGATCACGCTCCGGACAATCCGCTGATACGCGCCCATCGCCAAGCGCATCACCTCCGGCGACTGCTCCCACAGGCGAGCCGAGTCCTCCACGTCGCCGAACAAGAACGTCACCGTCCCGTGCGGCCGGACAACGGCGCCCTCAGTCCCCACCACCAGCCGAGGCTGCTCGCCCGACACCACCCTCGACGCCGCCGCCGACTGCCCGCGTGTCACGGGAGGCCGGGGCGCCGACCAGTCCAACGCCGGAGCATGCCGCAAGATGTCGTGCTCCAGCTGAGCGAGCTCTGAGGTGGGCTCGAGGCCGAGTTCGTCTGCGAGCCGGTGGCGGAGCTGTTGGAAGGCGGCCAACGCGTCCGCCTGGCGCCCGGCCCGGTACAGGCACACCATCAACAAGGCCCACAACCGTTCCCGCAATGGATAAACGGCAACCAAACCCTCCAGCTCCGCCACCAGCTCGTGGTGTCGCCCGAGCGCAACGTCGGCTTCCAGCCTCGCTTCCACCGCCGAGACCCGCAGCGCGTCGAGGCGCTGCGCCTCGTGACGGACCAGCTCGACGTCGGCGACGTCGGCCAGCGCCGGACCGCGCCACAGCGCCAACCCCTCCGCCAGCAGCTCGACGGCGACCGCGGCCCGACCGTCGCGCACGGCGGCGCGCCCCTCAGCCACCAGATGCTCGAAGCGCCACGCGTCGAGGTCCTGAGAAGGGATCACCAGCCGATACCCGGGTTCGGCCGTCACCAACATCCGCGGTGCCGCGCCGCTCGACACACCCGGCTCGATCGCCTTGCGCAGCTGGCTGATGTAGTTCTGGAGAGTGCCGGTGGCGGTGGTGGGCGGACGCTCCGGCCAGACGGCATCCACCAGCGTGTCGGCCGGCACCACCTCGCCGGCGCGGACGACCAGCACCGCCAGCAGCAGACGCTGCTTGGCGCTCGTCGGCTGCACGGCCACCCCATCGCGCAGCACTTCGAGCGGCCCCAAGATACGGAACTGGATCCCCACGAGCCGGCCTCCAGTGCGACCAGAGCGATGCTAGAGCGATCCTAGAGCGATCCCAGAGCGCCACGCGGACGATGGGTCTCTACCCAGGAGGCAGAGACCATGAACGCTCACAGAAACGTCAACACCCCAGCCAACGCAGCTCCACGACTCCAGCTTTCCAGCCGACAGTTCGAAACGGCGACGACGACAACGAGCCGAAACGGCGATGCCACCGGCGCTACCGACGTCGCGCACCCGAGCGGAGGCCGGACGCTGACGAGCACCACCCCCACGAGCCTGATTCGGCGCGTGTGGATCGTTCTCGCCATCGCCGGCCTGGCCGCCTGCGCCCACGCGGTACCGAACATGGACGCGGAGACATCGGGCGCGGCCAACACCTCGACGTCCGTCGCCACGCCCGCCGTCGCCCCAGCCCCCTGCGGGGAGGCAGTTGTCCCCGGCGGTGTCGACGACTTCCCCGAAGCGCTTCGCAGCGACGGCGCCTGCCGCGCCCCCGCTTGCGGCGAGGCAGTCGTCCCCGGTGGTGTCGATGACTTCCCCGAAGCGCGTCGCATCGACATCGCTCTGCCGGTCGACGCGTCGGCCTGCTGAGGCGCCGAGGCCGGCGGTCGCCAGTCAGCCGAGGGGCCCCGACACGGCCGGCGCCCGGCGCCGGCGTTCCGGCCCGGAGCGACACGCCCGTCGATCCGCCCCCGCGTCCGCGGCGACCGCGCCCGCAGCAGGCGAATGCTCGCGACCACGTGACGAGCCGGTGGAGCGCCTGATGGTGGTCGGTGCAACGGGGTTCCGTAGCGTCGTTGAGGTCGCTGCCAGTGGCTCACGAAGTGCCTGCCGGCCGTGAGGTCTGGCTTCCTATCCAAGTGTTCCGGCAGCGGCTTCGCCGTGGTGTGGCTCAAGAGAGGTACGACCGCCAGAGTCCCGAAGCCCCGCTCGGCGAGTCAGACCTCATCCGACCCGCGGCGTGGCACCATCGTCGGCACAGCGATCGGCGGCCGGCGCGTAGGAGAGCTCGACGACACCGTTGGCGAACGACCGCGATGACACCAGATCGAGTGCGATCTTGGCGCCGCTGTCGAACAGCCGCTTGCCGGCGCCGACGACCGTTGGCACCACGAACAGATCGAGCTCGTCGACCACGCCGGCCGCCAGCATCGACTCGACCAAGGTGGCGCTGCCGTTGATCAGGATGTTGCCACCGGTGCCCTTCTTCAGCCGTTCGATCTCGGCGACGACGTCTTCGGCGATGACCGTGGTGTTGCTCCACGCCGGATCCGTCAGGGTCGCCGACACGACGTACTTCGGCGTCTGGTTCATCCAGTCGGCGATCGGCTCCTCGGCGTTCGTGCGCTGCGGCCAGGACGCCGCGAACAGTTGGTAGGTGCGGCGGCCGAGCAGCATCGTGTCGGCCTGATCGGTGTAGGCGGTGACGATCGGACCCATCTCCTCGTCGAACATCACCCACTCGTGAGGTGACTCGACGATCCCGTCGAGGGATTGGAACAGCCATGCGACAACCTTCTTCATGATGGACCTCCTGATTGGTGCGGCGCGATCGCCACCTAACATTGTTAGGTCGAACCTAACCATGTTAGGCTCTGTTCGTCAAGGATCATTCGACGAGGAGTCCGATGGAATCAGCACGACCGAGGGCGGAGCCGGTCACGACCGCACGGCTCACGGAGGTCACGGCTCGCATGATCCGCGAGCGCGGCGTGGAGGCGGTGACCATGCGCGGGGTCGCCGACGAGCTCGGCGTGCGGGCTGCATCGCTCTACCACCACATCGCCGACAAGGACGCGCTGATGGACCTCGTCCTCGCCGCGGTCGGCGAGCAGTTCGGCTCGACCTTCAACGCGGCGTTCCGATCCGTCGCCACCCTCGACCAGTACCTCGACTGCGAGCGACGGGTCAGCATGAGTCTGTGGGACTACTACCTCGAGCACCCGGGCGTCGCGGGCCTCGTCCTCGACCGCATGCTCGCTGCGAAGCCGCGCCCCGGACCCATCGCCGCGGCCGTCGCCGCCGAGGTCGAGGCCCTCGTCCGCCTCGGCGTGCCGGTGCCGGACGCGACGCGGATCCACGAGACCTGTGTCCGCTGGGCCCTCGCGATGCTCGCCGCAGAGACAGCCCACCCCCAGCCAACCCATACCCCCGACCGAAGGCTCTTCGCCGATGGACTCGACCTACTCCTCGACGGGGTGCGACGGTTCGTGGCGCGTTCCACCGCGACCACCCCTGATCAGCTGACTGAACCGGCGACTTGTATGTGAGGTGCCCGTGGTGATGTTCGTAGCGTCTCGGGTGGTGTCGTCACCGGCCGGTGACCTTGTCGCACGATGGTACGGATCAGTCCGCTTCACGTCCGATTTCTACGACGCCGACGCGCGAACCGTCCTGAGTCACGTCATCCGAGCTCGCCACCGGGCCGCCCGGCGAGCCTCGAGCGATCATCCAGGAGCACCCGACGCCCGCCTCGTGTCGTGATTCCACGCTCACGGCGACGCCGGCTCGGGACGGTGCTGACGTGAGGACGAGCGACGCGTCGCCGCGAGTGGCGGTCAGGGCTGGACTGCGAGAGTGCCGGGCACCTGCAGCGGCGGGGCGTCCCAGCTCTTGAGCTCGGGCAGCACCTGCTCGGCGAACAGCCGCATGCTGCGCTCGGCGAGGTCGTAGGGCATGCCGCCGTAGCTGAACCCGGGCAGCAGGCCGCTCATGTCGATCATCGTCCGCATGTGCTCGAACTTGGCGAGGATCTGATCGGGTGTGCCCCATGGCATGAGGTTGACGAAGTCGTCAATCGCGCCCTGCGCACCGTGCCGCTCCACATAGCGAGTGATACCGGTATAGAACTCGTAGCCCTTCACGCCCTCGTGCGGGGCGGCGGCGAACTCGTAGTGGCGCATCACAGACGCGTAGTTCTCGCCGATCCACTTGTGGGCCATCTCCTCGGCCCGATCGGCGCTCTCGTCGCAGAAGACGAAGCCGCCAGAGATCGGCCGCGGCGGTTCGACGCCGTTGACCTCGCGGTACACCTGCTCGTAGACCGCGACATCCTGCTGGACGGCGGGCCACGGCTTCTGCGGGATCACCAGGACGCCGATGCCGAGTCCCGCCATGAGGGGCATCGATTCCGGCGACACTGCGGCTGCGTACGTTCGGCCCCGGAACGAGCGCACCGGCCGCGGGCGGATCTGCCGGCGAGGCTGGGTGCCGAACTCGTTGTCGTACTCCATGTACCCGGTCTCGAGTGCCTCGGAGATCAGCCGGGCGTACTCGACGAACCGCTCACGCGAGGTGTTCATGTCGACGCGGAACCCGTCGTACTCGATGCGCGCCAGCCCGCGGCCGATGCCGAGGATCATCCGGCCGCGCGAGACGTGGTCGAGCAGTGAGACCTGCTCGGCGACGCGCAGCGGGTCGTGCCACGGCAGCACGATGACGCCGGAACCGAGCAGGACGTCGGGGTGCCTGCCGGCCATGTACGACAGCCACTGCACCGGGTCGGGGCACATGGTGTAGTCGTCGAAGTGGTGCTCGACAGTCCACAGCGACTCGAAGCCGAGCTCGACGGCGAGGTCGCACAGGCGCAGTTCGTTCTCGTACACCGCGTCGTCGCCGAGCGCGTCGTGCGGGTTCTGGAAGGCGGCGTTGTACCCCACGTGCATGCGTTCATCCCCCTGTGGCCCGACGCTGGCCGCCACCCTACTCGTGGCGCGGCGGGGCTCGCCCAGGCGAGCGCTGCGCCCACCAGGCCGAACCCCGTCGCCGACTGAAAAGTTGGGCTCGTGACACTCCATCGCTGCCCATAGTTGCGTAGTTCCTCGGATGCGCGTTGACAGTGAGACCGTCACTGTTGGCGTGTGGACCCTCCCCGCCGATCCGTCAGCGTGTTCCTGGTCGAGCGGTACCTGCCGCTCGTCGGTCTCGACGACCTCGCCGCAGTCGTCGCATCTGTGGCGAGAGCGTGCGACGAACAACGCAATGCCGGCGCTCGGCTGCGATATCTGCACTCCACCTACATCCCAGATGATGAGACCTGCTTCTGCGCTTTCGAGGCGGCATCGGCACACGACGTCAACCTGCTGAACGCCGACATGGACTTCCGGATCGACCGGATCAGCCGTGCTGCCAGCTTCGACACCGGGCTCTACTCCTCATCCACAACCCGCCAGGAATTCATCGCGAATCCAAGAAAGAGGTTGCCGTGAACACCCAACATCCGAAGATCAGCCGCCAAGGACGAAACGCCGTTGTTCTCGCGACAAGTCTGCTGGTGCTCGCCAGTTGTGGCAGCGCGGGCACCAACTCGGGCGCCACCAATCCACTCGCCGCTTCCGCGGCCGCCGCGACAGCGACGTCGCCAACCGCGTCCAACGACGTTGCACCAGCAACACCGGATGATACGGCAGGACCCTCCGTGACCCAGGAACCGGCGAGTGGAGCCGTCGCTACCACCTTCACCGATCCGTGCTCGCTGCTCACTCAGGCCGAAGTCGACGCCGCGGTCGGACAACATCTCGGCGCTGGCAAGCAAACATCGTCCCTCGACGATTGTGTGTGGTCGAACAGTGACTTCAGTGCAGGGGTCGATGTATCCGTCAGCGACCGGGCAGGCATCAAGAACGCGGCGACTTCCAACGGTACGAAGAGTCCTCCTCCACCGGTCGCCGGTATCGGCGACGAGGCGTACTACTACCAGGGCTTCCTGTACGTCCTCAAAGGCAATGCAGGCTTCCTCCTCTCGGTTGATTGGCCCGGGATCTACAAAGAACCCGACTACGGTCTCGGCAAAGCAACCGTGCTTGCCCAAGCGGTACTCGGGCGGCTGTAGATCGTCAGAATTGCCGCATGCACCACCGACGTCACCGCGCTCAACGGTGCACAGTGTGATCAGCGCGAAACGCCTCGCCTCCTCGCGACACCACACGTCGCCCGACGCGTTGGCGCTCCGTGACTGCTCTCCAGCGCACGCCGAAACGTCGGATCGCACCATTGACGATGGGCGCGGTTCAGTCGGGCGCGGCGATTCGTGCTGCAGGTCTCCCACTGGAGACAACTGGTCCGACCGGGTAGTCGACTCGAGTGGTCGACCTGCATCGCTTCGTTGTTCATGAGAGCGATGCTGTAACGATCGCTGTGCTGCGGTGGACGAAAGGCTGATGTCTACGAACCCATCACACGACTCGTGGCAGCAACCGCCGATCGACCACTACGGGTTCCTGTCTGACTGCCAGTCGGCGGCGCTGGTCGACCAGGGCGGTTCGATTGATTGGTGGTGTGTCCCGCGGTTCGACTCCCCGTCGGTGTTCGGCCGGCTCCTCGACCCGGCGGCCGGCCATTGGTTGATCGCTCCGGTCGGTCCGAGTCGGGTGCGCCGGGAGTATGTCGGTGACTCACTGGTGTTGGCGACGATGTTCACCACCGAGGCCGGCGAGGTCACGCTCACCGACGCTGCCGCGTTGCGTCCTGGTGCACGTGGTCACGACATCGGTCATGACTCACCGCACGTCCTGTTGCGCCGGCTGTCGGGTGTGCGCGGCAGCGTCGAGATCGAGATCGATTTCGCCCCGCGGCTGGAGTACGGGCGAACCTGCCCGCACCTCAGCCTGATCGAGGGTGGCGTCGTCGCTCGTGGCGGACCGACCGAGCTGACGTTGACGGGCCCGCTCGAGTTCGTGTGCGCTGATGGTCATGCTCGAGCTCGCCTGATCGTCCACGCTGGGGAGTCCGTCGAACTCGCCGTGGCGTATCGTCCGGCGTTCGGTGCCCGTTCAAGTCGGCAGCCGCGTCCCGCACCGACGATCGACGACACCCAGGCCGGCTGGCAGTCGTGGGCGGACCTCCATCGTTCCTATGCGGGTCGCCACGCCGGGTCGGTGCGGCGCAGCTCGATCGTGTTGCAGGGGCTCACCTTCCAACCGTCGGGAGCGATCGTCGCCGCGGCGACCACCTCGTTGCCGGAGACGATGGGCGCCGATCTCAACTGGGACTACCGGTACGCATGGCTGCGCGACTTCAGCTTCACGATCCGCTCGCTGTGGATCGCCGCATGCCCCGCCGAGCCGGCGCGGCTCCTCGACTGGTTCGTCAACGCTGCCGGCGTTGTCGGCAACGAGTTGTTCCAGATCATGTACGGCGTCGACGGTGAGCGTGACCTGACCGAGCACTCCCTCGAGCACCTCCGCGGCTACCACGACAGCTGCCCTGTGCGGATCGGCAACCAAGCCTGGACCCAGATCCAGTTGGACGTCCTTGGCGAGGTCGTCGACGCCATCCACCTGCTGCGCGACGAGATCGGCGAGTTCGACCACCAATTGCAGACTCTGGTGACGGTCCTCGCCGATCGCGCAGCGGCGCAGTGGCAGGAACCTGACGCAGGGATGTGGGAGGCCCGCGACGCGGCTCGCCACTACGTCTCGTCGAAGGTGATGTGCTGGGTCGCGCTGGACCGGGCGATCGACCTCGCCGACCGCCTCGGACCCGGCATCGACCTCGAGCGGTGGACGGTCGCCCGTGACGAGCTCCGCGCCACCATCGTCGACCGAGCATGGAGCGAGCACCGGGGCGCGTACGCCGGCGCGTTCGGGTCCGACGACCTCGACGCCTCGGTGTTGATGATGCCGCTCGTCGGCTTCCTGCCGGCCGACGATCCACGGATGCGCGCCACCATCACCGCGATCGAACACCACCTCGGCGACGGTGACGTCGTACGGCGGTGGCGAGACGACGCGAGCGGCTTCGTGATCTGCATGTTCTGGCTGAGCGAATGCCTCGCGCTCGCCGGCGAGCTCGACCGAGCCGAGCACTGGTTCGACGCAGGCGTGGCGTGTGCGAACGGCCTCGGCCTGATGTCCGAGGAGATCTCCCGTGACCGCAGCGCCCTGCTCGGCAACTTCCCCCAAGCGTTCTCCCACATCGGGCTCATCAACGCCGCATGGCGCCTCAGCTCGGTGACCACCACCTGAACGACCACGAGTGCACCCGATGGGCCGTTGCTCGTCGTGGTGACTGCGCTGTGGCCATGCGCCAGGCGGGCTGCATCCGAGAGGATGATCGGCCGCGCCCGCGAGTGGACTGTGCTGTCCAACCAGTTGTACCTTTCGGTCCAACGCCGGTGATGGTGTTGCCCTTCGTCGACGGGCCGACACGTTCACGATCGGCCAGTTCATCGCCTTCGCTGGCGGTGGGTCTCACCGGGCCGCCCTGGCGGACAGTTGTTGAGGAGGATGCATGCCGATCTCGGCCGGGTTCCCGTACACCAAACAACATGTCGAGGTGATGGGCAAACGGATGGCCTACGTCGATGTCGGGCACGGTGACCCGATCGTGTTCCTCCACGGCAACCCGACATCGTCGTACTTGTGGCGCAACATCATCCCGCACCTGGCCGGACTGGGGCGCTGCGTCGCGCCTGACCTGATCGGGATGGGTGATTCGGACAAGCTCGACGACCCCGGGGCCGACTCGTACACGTTCGTGCAGCACCGCGACTTCCTCGATGCGCTGCTGCAGCATCTCGGTGTGACCGACCGGGTGACGTTCGTGGTGCACGATTGGGGTTCAGCGCTGGGATTCGACTGGGCTCGCCGTCATTCCGACGCGGTCGCCGGCATTGCCTACATGGAGGCCATCGTCCGACCGGTGACCTGGGAGGAGTGGCCGGACGCGGCCCGGCAGGTGTTCCAGGGTTTTCGCTCCCCGGCTGGTGAATCGATGGTGCTCGACAAGAACGTGTTCGTCGAGCGGGTGCTGCCAGGCTCGATCCTTCGAGACCTGACCGACGCCGAGATGGCCGAGTACCGACGCCCGTTCATCGAGCCGGGCGAGTCGCGCCGCCCGACCCTCACCTGGCCTCGGCAGATCCCGATCGGCGGTGAACCCGCCGACGTCGTCGCGATCGCCGGGGACTACGCGACCTGGCTCGCCCAGACCCCGATACCGAAGCTGTTGATCGTCGCCGAGCCGGGTGCGATCCTGCGCGGCGCACAGCTCGACTTCGCCCGCAGCTGGCCCAACCAGGATGAGGTCACCGTGGCAGGCAACCACTTCCTGCAGGAGGACAGCCCCGACGAGATCGGCGCCGCGATCTCCGCCTGGATGACACGGAGCGCCTCCTCGTAAGCACCGATGACGAGCCGACCTGCCACTGAACAGTGGACCAGGGCCGCCAGTCAGGAGCGACCGCAGGGTGTGTCGGCTGGGGTGTGGTCGTGCATCGTCTCAGTCGTTGGTGTGGTCGGTGGTCAGGTACCCGGCTCGGTGACCGCCCTTCCAGTCCTCGTGCTTCGGGGCTGTGGAGTGGCCGCCGAGGATGTTCAGTTGCGGCACCTCGCGCAGACTGCGCTTCATCTCGGCGAAGCCCGGGAACGCGGCGAGCGTGGTGACGGCCTGCCACAGCGGAAGCGCCTCGTCGTCGTCGGGCACGCGGGAGATGACCGGACCGAAGAACGAGAGCCCGTCAGGTGGGTGGAAGGTGATGATCGGTGTACCGACATCGCGACCAGTTCGAGACAGGGCGAGTTCGGTCTCGTCCTCCAGCAACTCGTCCCACGACGTGTCGTCGAGGGCACCGGCGTACAACGTCGGCAACCCGGCCGCAGCGAGCACTTCGGTGACGTGTTCGGTCGTGCTCAGCCGGGCGCGCATCCCTGAGCCCTTCGGCCGATCCCAGTAGCTCTCGCCGTAGGCCGTGACGAGCGGACCCATGCTGGGTCGCCCCAGGTCGGCGCGTACCGCCGCGGCGACGCGCAGCATCCGCAGCCCGGCCGTGTGACCCTCCTCGTACTCGGGTGGGAACTCTGTTGCATAGTCCTTGTGCTTGTTCAACAGGCGCAGCGAGATGAACCGCCAGTCGACCGTGTAGTCGGACTGGGCGGCGACCTTGACCAGCCACCGGGACGTGATCCACGCGAACGGGCACACCGGATCCCAGAAGAACTCGATGTCGCAGACGGGTTCCGCCGGTGAGGTGGTGGTCACGGTTGCACTCCCGCCTGTGTTGTCGAGTCCTCACGGATCTGTTCGAGCGCAGCGATCACGTCGCCCGGTTCCATCCTCGTGCGATAGTCAGCATCCACGTGTGCGGCTCGAACCACACCGTGACGATCGAGAACGAACGTTCCCGGGACCGGCAGGTACCAGGATCCGTCGGCGTTCTCCACCGCGAGATCGCGACCGAACACGTGCTCCATCAGCTCACGGGTGTCGCCCTCGACCAGGTAGCGCAGCCCGTACCCGGCGATCACCGACTGATCGGCGTCACTGAGCACATCGAACCCGAGTCCGTGCTCGTTGGTGAGCGACGTGGCGTGTTCCGGTGACTGCGGACTGATCGCCACGATCGTCGCCCCGAGCGCGGTGATCTCGTCGACGCGACGGTCGAGAGCGCGCAGCTCCAGGTTGCAGAACGGACACCACTCGCCCCGATAGAACGTCACCACGACAGGACCACGAGTGAGCAGCCCAGCGAGCGACACCGACCCGCCCGAGGCGTTGGGCAGCGTGAAATCGGGCGCTGTCGACCCGATCGCCAACCCCGGAGCGTGCACCGCGTCCGCGCCGGCCTGGATCCGCGTCGCGATCGGCGGCGGGATCTTCGATGTGATCTCGCCCAGCTGCCCCGCGAGGGTGGTCGCTTCGGTCATTGCACACGCTCCTGAACCCGTCGCTCGTTAACTGGACCGAACGGTACAGCACAGTGGACAGTACAGTCCAGTGGTGATGGAACAATCGGTCACCGCCGGCCCAGAACTGACTGCCCGCGGGCGCGCCAGCCGGGACCGGATCATCCACGCCGCGACCGTGCTGATGCTCGAACGCGGCGTCGCCGCGACGGGCGTCGACGACGTGCTCGTCGCCGCAGCAGCCAGCAAGAGCCAGCTGTACCACTACTTCGCCAGCAAGCGCGACCTCGTCGAAGCCGTGATCGACCATGCCGAACAGGCCGTGCTCGGCGCACAACAACCGCTCCTCTCATCGCTTGACAGCTGGGAAGCGTTGAGCGCGTGGTGCGACCACATCGTCCAACTCAAAGAAGCACACGGATGTGAGCTCGGTTGCCCACTCGGCACCCTCGCCTCCGAACTCGTTGCCACCGACGACGACGCACGAATCCAACTGGCGGGCGCGCTGCAACGATGGGAGGACCACCTCCGCACCGGACTCCAACGGATGCAAGAGCAGCAACTGCTCGAACCCACCGCCGACCTCGACTCGCTCGCGACCGCCACGATGGCCTCACTCCAAGGTGGCCTCCTCCTCGCCAAGACCAGCCGCACGACCCGCCCACTGCGCATCGCCCTCGACGCCGCCCTCGCCCACCTCCACACCGCCGCCCTCACACCCACCCGCGCGCGCCCGAGCCGCCGACCACGTTGAGGGGGCGGTCCACCCCGGTCGCCGCTACCTCGGTCAGTGGTCATCCGGGTGGCGGTCGTCGGCGGCGCCGACATCCAGGCGCACCTGTCAGCCCCTGTCCGACCTCGCCGCCTAGACATCCCACGGGTCGTAGCTGTCAAGCGGCAAGTTGTTGTCGGTGTCCCCAGGCGGTTTGTTCGTTGTAGAGGGTGTGGTGGCGCAGACAGCCGTGGAGGAGGCCGACGAGTCGGTTGCCGAGTGCTCGTAGCGCGCGGTGGTGGGTGTCGCCGGCGGTTCGTCGGGCGTCGTAGAACGCGCGGGCGCCGGGGCTGGCGGTGAGGGTGGCGAAGGCCCACTGGTAGCAGGCGTCGGCGAGGCGTTTGTTGCGCGCGTAGCGGGCGAGGACGACGTGCGACTTGCCCGAGGCGCGGGTGATGGGTGACATGCCGGAGTAGTTCTTGCGACACTTGGCGGTGGCATAGCGGTTCGGGTCGTCCCCGAACTCGCCGAGCACCCGGGCGCCGAGTGTCATCCCCAGTCCTGGCAGGGAGCGGATGATCTTGGCGTCCGGGTGTTGCTCAAAATGGTCGGCCAGCTCGGTCTCGAGGCGGGCGATCTGGGTCTGCAGCTCAGCGATCACGGCGACGAGCGCGGTGACGGTCGCGCCCATGGCGTCGGCGATCAACGTCGGCGCAGTGAGCTGCTCGGCGCGCAGCGCGGTCTGGATCTCGACGGCTCGCTCGTCGATGCGGCGCTGCCGCCCGGCGCGACGTAACGCCGAGGCGATCTTCGAGCGGGACAGCTGCCGACCCTGCGCCGGTGTCGGGGCGATCGCCAGGACGGCCAGGGCGTCGCGTCCGGCCAGGTCATCGAAGGCGGCCAGGGCGGCCGGGTAGAACTCGCGCAGCGCCGAGCGCAGCTGGTTGGTCTGACGTTGCCGGGTCCAGATCATCGACTGATGGGCCCGGGCCAACACCTTGACCGCCTCACCGAGCTGGCTGTCACCGGCGACGGGGCGATGGTTGTGGGCGTCGGTGCGGGCCAGATCGGCCAGCACCTTGGCGTCACCCGGGTCCGACTTCGCCCCCGACGTCGAGTGCCGTTCCCGATATCGCGACGTCGACATCGGGTTCACCGCCAGCACGACGTACCCGGCCGCGACCAGCGCCCCGATGAACAAGCCCCGGTCGGTCTCCGTCGCCACCACAACATCGGCCGGCTCGTCGACATGGCTGGCGATCCACGCATGGAACCGGGCCACCCCTTCCACACCCTCGGGAAGCCGGCCACCGCCAAGGCGGTCACCGCGACCGTTCTCGATGTACACGTCGTGATGATCTTCGGCCCAGTCCAGACCGACGAACACCTGCTGTCCCATCCACACACCTCCCGATCTCTCGTGTCGTGATCGAGCCCGAGGCCGCCAACAGCTCCCTAATGGTTCAGTGCTCGAGGCACGTCATCCCACCAGCCATCACGGCAACCTCACCGACCGACCGGCGCACGATCTAGGCGTAGAGCTCAACGCTCAGGGCTCGCAAAGTGCTGACCGGCCAGCGGCTCGGAACCATCCTGCCCGCCACGAGCGAACCGAACGATCGACCCCATTAGGTCTGGCTGCCTGACATGCCGACCAATCCGAGCAGGTCGGCCGCCTCCATCACGTGGTCGGGCATGCCCATCGAGCGTACGCGACCCCTCACGAGCCGACCCGAGCTCATCGACTCACAGAAGACAACGACCCGGCGTTCTGAGCAGTCGCGCGGGCAGAGCGGCGAGCGGTTGCACTGGTGAGGAGGTCGTTGATCGCCGTGGCGGGCAGCGTCGGGAAGCGCTCGTGGATCGGCGTGCTGTCGAAGGTGAAGTCGTCTCGATCCATGGCCAAGGCCATGTCGGTCTGCCTGCCGAGTTGGGGATTCAACCGGCCGATCGTCGATCGGGCGGTGCGCAGGATTAGGCGCGGGACGTGTCGGGGTGCGGCGGTGCGTGCGTCGGCGGTCTGCACGGCGTCGGCGAGCGCGGTGAGCGTGATGTTCGACGGGCCCCCGATGTCGAGGATCTCGCCGCGGCTGGCGCGATCGGTGATGACGAGCGCGACGAGCGCGGCGACATCGGCGACGGCGACGAAGTTGAGCGGGTTGTCACCGCGCCCGAACACGACCGGGCGTCCCGACGAGCGTGCGCTGCGGCGCAGGATCTCGATCCACAGTTCCGCGAACGCTGTCGCGCGGACGATGGTGGTCGGTGCGCCACAACTGATCGCGTGCTGCTCGGCGGCCCACTTCATCCGGAACAGCTCGATCGGGCTGGCCGGTGCCGCTCCGACTGCGGACATCAAGATCACGTCAGCACCGAACGCTGCGGCGGCGTCGACGAGATGTGCGTTGCCGCCGCGGTCCACGGACGCCGGTGAGACGCCTCTCGCGCCGACGAATCCGTGCACCGCTGAGACCACCAGCTCGCAACCATCGACACCACGACGGACCGCCTCGGCATCGCGGACATCGCCGACGATGACCTCGACGTCTGCCCCGAGATGCTCGGCGCGGCTCGCACCACGAGTGAGGACACGGACCGCACGCCCCGAGTCGATGGCGTGTTGGACGATCAGCGATCCGAGGCGTCCCGTGCCGCCGGCAACGAGGATCACGGCAGATCCTCCGAGGCGATCAGCCGTTCACGGAACGCGTCCGCATTCTCGCTGCGCTCATCCACTGGTTCGAGGTAGAACCGCGCCGACGAGATCTCGTCGCCATCGACTGCGAAGATGATCACGCCGCGCATGACGTGACGGCCACCGTCGAGACGGGTGCCGCGATGCTCCCATTCGGACCACACCGAGTCACCGTCGACGACGGATCCGAGAACCTGAGCGGTGAGGTCGGGGATCATCGCAAAGATTCGCGACCAGTTCGTGCGGACCTGATCGCGTCCGGTGAACCCACGCTCGGGATGAGCCGGGGTCTCGTTGCGATAGTCGACGGCGAAGCATGCAACGACGCCGTCGAGATCGTGGGCGACGGTGGCCGCACACAGTCGGGCCAGCACCGCATCCGGGCCGGTCTGATCGCTGCTCGTCACCACGTCGACCTCTTCCATATTCGATCCAGTGTGCTAGATTTGATACAGCACTATGGAGCCGTCACACGCGAAAGTCAAGCAGCGCCCGTACGACTCCTCGCGCCGTCAACGCAACGCACAGACCACTCGCGCCAACATCCTCACCGCTGCCCGCCATCGCTTCCTCGCCGACGGCTACACGACCACGATCGCCACGATCGCCAGAGACGCCGACGTCTCGATCGACACCATCTTCAAGGCCTTCGGCGGCAAACCGGGCCTCGTCCGCGCGATCTACACCCAGTCACTCGCCGGCGATCAACCCGTCCCGGCCGAGACCCGATCAGACACGTTGCAGACAACCGAGACGCGACCCGACGCGATCATGCGCGGCATCGGACGCCTGACCGCCGAGGTCGCCCCACGCGTCGCACCGATCATGCTCTTGATCCGCGACGCCGCACTGACCGATCCCGAGATGGCGACACTCAAGACAGAGCTCGACCAACAACGACTCGAACGAATGACCCACAACGCACGCAACCTGTCCACCGCCGGTCACCTCCGCCCCGACATCACCGTCGAACAAGCGGCCGAAATCATGTGGACCTACAGCGCACCCGAGCTCTATGAACTCGTCGTCATCCGCCGCGGCTGGACGGTCGACCGCTTCGGCGACCTCGTCGCCGAAGCACTCACGACACACCTCCTCGAACCCGCACAACCAGGCCGGCCACCGGCGAAGCTGCGCCGGTGAGGACGTTCCGAGCTGCGCGCCGGTCGCGTCGAGCGGCTGGATGATCGGCCGGTCGCCGGCGGCCCTCGGCTCGGGTCGAGCGCCGCGGACCACAGCGAGCCGTTTGTTGCGAGCGATCTGCTCGTCCATCGTTTCCTCGATCAACCAACGGACGCCACCAGCGTACGGCTCGGCCGCGGTGCGCACGCCGAGCACAGCGACCCGACATCGGGCCCGCACCGCGCCGGCTGGCACGGACGTGCCGGCTACGCACGGTGCAATCCGGCAAGAGGAGTGACAAGCTGCTTGCGGCCTCCAGCCACCGTGATCCGCATTCTTGTCGCGTCTGGGTCGAGCAAACGGTCCTGCTTCCCGGCGCCGCACGGCCTGTCCGCGGGTGTTGCGTCGGTCATCGGGCTTCGGCGTGCAACCGATCGGCGGGCCGACTATCGGGGGGTGGTGGTCGGCCCGCCGACGGCGGGTGTACGCGTCGCCACTGACTTCAGGCGGTGGCCGCCTGGTCGGTCTTGGCGAAGACGTCCGGGACGGGGTATTGGCCGAGGACGAACAGCAGCACGGCGACGTGTTGGGCGTCGATGATCTGGATCGAGCCGGCGAGTTGGATCGCCGCCTTGTCGGTGAGCACCTTCTGGGCGCTGAGGTAGGTGGCCGCGGCGATCTGCTCGAGCATCAATGCCAGGTTCGCGGCCCCGGTCACGTCAGTGACCTTCGCGAACGCGGCGTCGACGACGGGCTTCAACGTCGCGTCGGGTGCGGTGACGGCGGCACCGCCGGCACCCGTGAGAACTTTGTTCCAGGCGTCGAGCTGCATTTGGTGCTGACCCATCGCGGTGGTGACGAACTGCGCCACAGCGGGAGGGACAGCACCGAGCTTGTTCGCTGTCGCGGCATCCAACGCCGACTTGTAGGTACCGACGGCGAGCACCTCGAGTGACGCGGCGAGCGCGGCGATCTTCAAGTCGACGCTCCCACCGGCCGCAGTCGTCGGCGCCGCGCTGCCGGCCGCGGTCGAGCCGGCGCTTGTACCGGCGGTGGTCCCTGCAGTGCTGCCGGCCGTCGTCGACGCAGTGGAGCCGGCGGTTGTCGTCGCGGTGCCGGCGGCTGTCGTCGATGCGGTCTTGCTGCTGCTTCCGCAGGCGGCGGCGACGAGCCCGGCTCCGATGACCGCTGCACCGGTCAGGATGTGGCGGCGGGTGAGGACGGGGTTGACGATGGGCTCGTTCACTTGACGGCTCCTTCTTCGGGCGGGCTGGCCATGGTCACGCCTTCGAAGGCATCGGGAAAGGCGATACTGCCTGCCGCTGCGGGCAGCTTGGTGACGTCGGTCGGGATCGCGATCAGGTCCGGGGCTCCTCCTTGGAGCAGGGCGGCGACGGCGCGCAGGGTGGCCAGGTGTTGACACTCGACGCCCATCACGCTGGCCATCAACACCCGCGAGGTGACGTCGGTGTAGCGGTTCAAGTCGGCGAGGTAGGTCTCGGTGGCAACCTGTTCGAGCGTCATGGCCAGCTTGACCACGTCGAGCGGCGCGGCCAGTGTCGGCTTCGCGGCGGTGACGATCGGGGTGTACTTCGGGTTGGTCGCGGTCTGGTCGGTGCCGCCGAGTGCTTTGGTCTGCGCCGAGAAGGCCTGGCGGTGTTGATCGTGTTGGCTCATCGTGGTCTGCGCGAACTTGACGATCACCGGGTTGCCGGATGTGATGAACGGCAACGTCAACGCCGCCCCATAGGTGGCGACTGCGAGCAACTCGAGCGAGACCGCGGTCTGCAGTTGCATCACGTCGATCCCTCCATCCGCGGCAGCAGCGCTGCCCGCGAACGCCGAGCTGATCACACCAACGCCGAGCAAACCGCCCAACGCCAGTTTGAGGCGACCCGCCAACGAATGACGGGCATCGGTGAGCTCCGCAACCACGACCGGATCGGCGTCGATGCCGGCGTGACGCCTGTCGGACACCAGATCGGAGAGGTCCGGCAGCGCCGTTCGCCCCACGATCATCGCGTCGGTGTGTAAGTCCTGCGACTCCTCGATCAACGAGTCGAAGGCGCGATCGTCAAGACGACCACCTGGTCGATGCAACATGCTCATTGAGCCCGCTTCCTGTGTTCACGATTTGATGAGCGTCGCCGAACGACAACACCCAACCTCACACCGTCACCGGGGTCCGGGGCAACGGCACCGCCCTCCCCAGTTGGGTGGCGGACCGAGCGGCATCAATGTTTACGCAGCGCGGTCCGACCTTCGCGAGGTGTGAGTAATCCGGCGCCACCAGCGATCCTGGATGACACCACTCCCTCGAACATCGGCAGATGTGCGCGACTGGGCACCCGCAGCGACACCCGGGCACCTGCAGCCGCCGCGATCGAGGTCTCGTGGCTGGCGTCGACAAAGCTGGCCACCTACGAGCCATGACTTCACTAGACATGGCCAATGGTCCAAGCCCAGTCGGCGTGCCGGCACGTGATGATCTACGGCCCGCCTGGCGCTGGCAAGCTCTCGGTCGCCCGTGCCTTGTCGCAGCAGCATGGACTTCGAATGCTGGACAATCATCTTTCGGTCAGTGCAGCGTTGCCGTTGTTCGACTTTGGTGCTCCTGAGTTCACCGAGCTGGTCATCGGGATCCGAGAGCTGCTGTTTCGAACGGCGTCGACCTACGGCGTCAGTGTCGTGTCGACGTTCGTCTATGCGCACATCGTCGACGACGGCCACCTGCATCGCCTCGTCGCTGCCGCGGCGACTCGAGGTGCTCTCGTCGACCTCGTTCAGTTGCTCCCATCGACCGAAGCCCTCGCACAGCGCGTCAACTCGGCCGATCGGATCGGAACGGGAAAGATCACCGATCCTGCGGTGCTGGCTCGGCTGATGTCCCGACAGGACCTGAGCACGCCGGCCGACGGCACGACGTTGACGATCGACAACACCGCGATCGGCGTCGACGAGGTTGCTGCGATCATCGCTTCGAGCATCGGTCTGTGAGCGGCCTGGCGGTATCGCCGGCTGCGGGCGATCGCCCGGCGTCCACCATCGCGTCGCGCTCCGTGGACATGCGGCTTGCGGACGGCCACGTCCGAGTCACGTGACCGCACGGTCTTGTTGCGCCGCGATGTGGAACTCCACGCGGTAGACGAGGGCGTCGTCGTGGACGGCGCCGGCGTGTGCCGCACGCCGGCGCAGGCTCTCCAGGTCCGGCTCTCCTGTGTGAGCGAGATCATCCGTCGTGACCGCGGAGAACGGCACGACGTCGCTCCGGCTTGATCAGCACCCCGTGTTCCTGGCGCACGACGGTGACGTTCGATCGGCTCGGCCGCGCGACTGCGGTGGTTCTACGGCTGACCTGAGACGGGGCCTGTTCCGACCGATGTCCAGGTGAGC
>JBBQTN010000082.1:0-20383 GCA_038213195.1 Acidimicrobiales bacterium
AGCCGCTGGCCGTCAGCCGGCGCGCTCGACCTCCGCCGTCAGCGGTGCGGGATAGGCGTGCCACCGCGTGGGCGTGTCCTCGATCAGGCACACCATCGATGCACGACCGAGGAAGTTGGCGTCGATCCTGGCGACCTCGAACTCGGAGTCGCGGTAGCGCACGCGATCTCCGACGCGCAGTTGATCGACGGTCACCCTGTCCCAATCATCGGCCATCGGCTGAGCATGCCAGGCGCGCAGGTGGCCGGACCGAGTCGATCGTCGCCGCCCGTCGAGCCAGGGTCGGCGCCGGACCGCAGCGTCTCCGGGCGCGGATTAGGCTCCCTCCGTTCACCGAAGGTGAGGGGGATTGTCAATGTCCGGTGGCTTCCGCGTGCTCGATCTGACCGATGACCGCGGGCACCTTGCGGCCTTCACGCTCGCCGCGCTGGGCGCCGACGTCGTACTGATCGAACCGCCGGGGGGCTCGCCGGCGCGTCGCATCGGACCGTTCGCAGGCGGCGAGCCCGATCCCGAGCGCTCGTTGACGTTCTGGGGCTGGAACCGGGGCAAGCGCAGCGTCGTGCTCGACGTGACGACACCGGACGGCGCGGCCCAGCTGTTGCGGCTGAGCCACGACGTCGATGTCGTGTTCGAGTCGGGAGCGGTGCCGGTCGACCTCGCTGCGATGCGCGCCGCCAACCCGCGTCTCGTCACCGTGTCGATCTCGCCGTTCGGTTCGACGGGGCCGAAGTCGCACTGGCCCGCGACCGACCTGACCGTCCTCGCCGCCGGCTGCCAGCTGGCGATCACCGGGGATGCCGACCGGCCGCCCGTGCGCACGGCGGTCCCGCAGGCCTTCCTCCATGCGTCGGCCGATGCCGCCGCCGGTGCCCTCGTCGCGCTGACCGAGCGCAGCTCCAGCGGCCTCGGCCAGCACGTCGACGTCTCTGCCCAGCGCTCGGTGCTGCAGGCCACGCAGAGCTACGTCCTCGCCGCGCCGCTCGGCGGCACGCCGGCGCAGCGGATGAGCGGCGGCGTCCGCACCCTCGGCCTCGACATCCAGCTCGTGTGGCCGTGCAAGGACGGCTTCGCGTCGGTGACGTTCCTGTTCGGCTCGTCGATGGGACCGTTCACCCGCCGATTCATGGCCTGGGTCCACGAGGAGGGCTACTGCGACGAGGCCACCCGCGACAAGGACTGGCTCGACTACGCCAACCAGCTCTACGACGGCACGGAGCCGGTCGAGGAGTACGACAGGGTCAAACGCGTCGTCGGCGAGTTCTGCATGAGCAAGACGAAGGCCGAGCTGCTCGAGGCCGCCCGCTCGCGGATCCTGCTCATCGCACCTGTCGCCACACCCGACGAGGTCGTGCACAGCGCCCAGTTCGAGGCACGCGAGTTCTGGGACCACGTCGACGACGACGCCATCGCCGAACGCCCTGTCCAGGCTCCGGGGATGTTCTTCCGCTCGACGCTCATCACGCCGGCCCGGCTCGGACGCGCACCGCGGCTCGGCGAGCACACCGACGAAGTGCTCTCGGCGCTGCCGCCCGCGCGCCGCGCCAATCCCCCCGCGACGGCCGCACCACGCCGTCCGCCGCTCGAAGGGGTCAAGGTGCTCGATCTCACTTGGGCGATGGCTGGGCCGGCGTGCACTCGGGCGTTGGCCGACTTCGGGGCAACGGTGATCCGGGTCGAGTCGACCACCCACCTCGACGTCGCGCGCACGATCGGACCGCTGCGCGACGACCTACCAGGCGTCGACTCGTCAGGGCTGCTGTTCAACATGTCAGCCGGCAAGCGTGGTATCTCGCTCGACCTCACCAAGCCGGAGGCCCGCGCCGTCCTCGACGATCTCGTCCGCTGGTGCGACGTCCTCGTCGAGTCGTTCTCGCCGCGCGGTCGGGAGGCGCTCGACCTCGACTACGCGCGGCTCGCCGAGGTCAACCCGACGATGATCATGATGTCGACGTGCCTGTTCGGCCAGACCGGGCCGCTGCAGCGGTACGCAGGTTTCGGCACGATGGGCGCATCGCTGTGCGGGTTCTTCCACCTCACCGGCTGGCCGGATCGTCCGCCGTGCGGTCCGTTCGGGGCGTACAGCGACTACCCGTCGCCGCGGTTCGCCGTCTGTGCCCTGCTGTGGGCGTTGGATCACAAGCGTGAGACGGGTGAGGGGCAGTACCTCGATTTCGCCCAGGCCGAGGCCTGCGCCCACTTCCTGTCGCCTGCGCTGCTCGATTACTCGGTCAACGGCGTGATCGACGATCGCACCGGCAACACCGACACGGTGATGGTCCCGCACGGCGTCTACCGGAGCGCCGGCGATGATGCCTGGATCGCCGTCGCCTGCCGTGACGACGTGGACTGGTCAGCGCTCGCCAGCGTGATCGGCCGTGACGATCTCGCCGCGCTCACGGTCGGCGAGCGAAGGGTCCGGGCGCCCGAGCTCGACGCGCTGGTCGAGGCATGGACCACGGCGCGCAGCCCGGACCGGGCCCAGGACGAGCTCGTCTCGGCCGCAGTGCCCGCCCACGCGGTGCAGAACTCCGTGGAGTGCGCGGTCGATCCGCAGCTCCTCTACCAAGAGCACTTCGTCACCGTCCCGCACTCCGAGCACGGCAGCGTCACCGTCGAGAGCAACCGCACGCTGCTCAGCGCGACCCCGGCGACGGTCACCGGTGCCCCGCCGCTGCTCGGGCAGGACACCGTCGACGTCCTCACCGGCGTGCTCGGCTATGACGACGCCCGCCTCGGCGAGCTGTTCGCAGCCGGCGCCCTCGAGTAGCGCTGCGGCCGTCTGCCCAGCGCCCGCCGCCATCGTCACCTGGTCGACCGCGCCGCGAGTCGGCGCCTGACGTTCGGGATCACGATCGCCGCCGGGGCGCGGTCACCAGTCCTTGTCGCGTCCTGACATGTCCGCGTTCGGACGGGCGTGGGCGAGCAGGCCGCGGATCACGCCGTCGATCTTCTCCGGGTCGTCGACCGCCTCGGCGCTCGGCCCGCGATGCCACGTCTCGGCGATCGCCAGCTCGGAGCCGGAGGACTCGAACACCCGCCCTGTGACCCCGGCGGACTGTGACGAGGCGAGCCACACCGCGAGCGGTGCGATCCAGTACGGGTTCATCTTCTCGCGTTGCTCCTCGTTGCGGTCGGCCATGCCGGGCAGTCCCCAGGTCATCCTCGTCCATGCGCCGGGAGCGATGGCGTTCACGGTCACCCCGTAGCGGCTCAGCTCGCGTGCCGCGATCTGGGTGAACGAAGCGATCGCGGCCTTCGCCGCGCCGTAGTTCGTCTGTCCCGGGTTGCCGTACAGACCCGATACGGAGGAGGTGTTGATGATCCGGTTGTCGAGCTTCTCGCCGGCTTTCGACTTCTCGCGCCAGTACGCAGCTGCCCACCGGGACGTCGCGAACGTGCCCTTGAGGTGGACGTCGATCACCGCGTCCCACTCCCCCTCGGTCATGTTCGCGAGCACCCGGTCGCGCAGGATGCCGGCGTTGTTGACGAGCACGTGGAGGTCGCCGAACGTCTCCACGGCCTGGTTGATCAGGGCCTGCGCGTCTTCCCAGATGTTCACCGAACCAGAGTTGGCGACGGCCTCGCCACCGGCGGCGACGATCTCGTCGGCGATTTCTTGGGCGACGCTCGGGTCGGCGCCCGTGCCGTCGACCGATGCCCCTGAGTCGTTGACGACCACCTTCGCGCCGTGGTGGGCGAGGAGCCGCGCATGTTCGCGACCGATCCCCCGGCCCCCTCCCGTGACGATGCACACACGTCCCTCGCACATCCGGTTCATCTGACCCCCTGACCGTTCGTCGTTGCGCCGTATCTTGCATCGCCGGCGTCACCGACGCAGGGTTGAGCCGAGACCCGGCCCTCTGACGAGATCGGCTCGCCCCCACGTGCCCGTCGACCCGGGCGACGAGGTACGGTCCCGCTGATGACCTACGAAACCGTGCTGTACGAGGCGTCCGGTGGGGTCGCCACCGTCACCCTCAACCGACCGGAGCGGCTCAACGCGTGGACCAGCCAGCTCGGCGTAGAGCTCGGCGATGCGATGGCCGAGGCGGACGGCGACGACGCCGTGCGCGCCGTCGTGGTCACCGGCGCCGGCCGTGCGTTCTGCGCAGGCGCCGACCTCTCCGGCGGCGAGTTCGGCGGGGGTCCTGCACCCTCATTGCGCGAGTGCTGGCCCTATCAGGTCCGCAAGCCGGTCATCGCCGCGATCAACGGGCATGCCGTCGGCGTCGGGATCACCTACCCGCTGCTGTGCGACGTGCGCATCATCGCCGAGGACGCCAAGGTCCAGTTCGCCTTCGTGCGCCGTGGCGCGATCCCCGAGTTGGCGTCGCACGCGATCCTGCCGCGCGTCGTCGGCTTCTCGGTCGCCGCCGACCTGCTGCTCTCGGGGCGGATGTTCTCCGGGGCCGAGGCGGCCGGGTTCGGGCTCGCCTCGCGGGCCCTGCCCTCCAACCAGGTGCTCGCGGCTGCATTGGAGATCGCCGCCGACATCGCCCAGAACACCGCGCCGGTCTCGGTGGCGGTGTCGAAGCGGCTGCTGTGGGATGCGATGGACAAGTCGGTGGCGGAGACGTTGCGCAGCGAGAACTCGTTGTTCGGACGGGTCACCGCCCTCGGCGACGCCAAGGAGGGCATCGCCGCGTTCATGGAGCGGCGCGCCCCGGCATGGACCGGCCGACCGAGCGTCGACATCCCCGGCTGAACACCGGGCCCCGGGGCCCGGCAGGCATGTCACATTCGGTTCGTCGGCCCCGCCAGGTGCGTCGATCAGCTCCGGACGCCGGCGGACGCGGTCGTCCGTCGAGGGGCGGCAGCCCGTTCGGCGACGAGCGCGCGCACCCTCGGGATCAACTCCCGCCCGTACTCCTCGGCATCGGCCAGCGGCTCGTAGCCGCGGATCAGCAGCGTCGTCGCACCGAGATCGACATACTCCGCCAACGCCTCGGCAACGGTCTCCGGCGACCCGACCAGCGCGGTCGAGTTGCCGCGGGCGCCGGTGGCAGCGGCGAGCGGCGTCCACAGGCAGCGATCGAACACCTCGCTGCGCGCCGCGCTGTCGAGCAGCCGCTGCGAGGCGATGTTCTCCGGCGTGGCCGAGCCGCGCCCTGCCGTTCGCCGCAGGACGTGATCGAGGAAGCCGCGAGCCTTGTCCCACGCAGCGCCGTCGGTGCGACCGAGGATCGGTCGGGTCGACACACTGAACCCGATGTCGCGCCGGCCGTGCTGCGCCGCGGCACGGACGCGGTCGAAGAACACGGCCGTGTCGGCCAGCGGCTCGCCCCACACCATGAACGTGTCCAGCCCCGGCGAGAGCAGCTCGATCGCGGGGTCCGACCCGCCGCCGCCGTAGACAGGGATGGAGACGTCGTTCGCCGGGCGGATGTCCGTCAGCGCGCCGTCGACCCGGTAGAACTCCCCGGCGTGGTCGAACGGTGCCTGCGCCGCCCATGTCGCCCGCAACAGATCGACGTACTCCGCCGAGCGCCGGTAGCGCGCGTCGTGGTCGACGTAATCACCGTCGCGGGCCTGGTCGGCGTCGCTGCCGCCGCTGATGATGTGCACCGCCAGCCGGCCGCTGCTGACGAGATCGAGGGTGGCCAGCTTGCGCGCCGCCAGCGTCGGGGCGACGAAGCCAGGCCGATGGGCGAGCAGCAGCCCCAGCCGATCGGTGACGGCGGCGACGTGTGCGCCGACCATGAACCCGTCCGCGCCGTTGGTGAAGTAGCCGATCAGGACGCGGTCGAAGCCGGCGCCCTCGTGGACCTGTGCCGTCCGGGTCAACACCGCGAGGTCGAACGCCGGCCCGTGCGGCGCCATCACCTCCGAGGCCTCCTGCGTTGCGACCCAGCCGATGAGCTCCACCTCGCCGGCCTCCCGGCCGGCGTTCGTCCCGCGCAACGCAATGGCCGCGGCACTGCGCGACGCGTCCGCGCGATGGCCGGCGGGCTGTTCGGTTGCGGTCGCGTGCTGCACGTCGATCACGTCCATCACGTCCTCCTCTCGGCCGGCGCGGCGAGCGTCGCCTCGATCCGATACCCGACTCTAGTGGTCGTGTTTCGATGCTCGACGAGTCGATGGCGGGATCATCGCTCCGCCTCCATGGTCGGGGCGATGCACGACGACCCCCGCCACGAGACGCCCGAGCGCGGCGCAGTGCATGGGCGGTGCCGGAATGAACGCGAACCCGGCAACGTTGGCCGGTGCCATGAACCCTGGCCACACGATCACGATCAAGCCCGCCGACGTCCACGTCGAGGTCCGGCTCGACGGCGAGCTGCTGGCGTCGACCGACCGCCCCGTCCTGCTCGACGAGACGGGCCTGCCGACCCGCTACTACTTCGACAAGGCCGATGTGCGCATGGACCTGCTGCGGCCGACCACCTTCCACACGACGTGCCCGTTCAAGGGCGAGGCGTCGTACTGGTCCGCGGACATCGGCGGTCAGACGCATGACGGTGTCGTCTGGGCCTACGAGACGCCGATCCCCGCCGCCGAGGACATCACCGGGCTGCTGTCGTTCTATCCCGATCGCACCGAGATCACCGTCGTCGAGTTCGGGAGGACGGACACGTAGAGCTCGGCAGCGTCCTCACCCCCGGCTCAGCTGAAGTCGAGGTCGCCGGTGCGGGTCCGCTTCAACTCGAAGAACTTCGGATAGCTGGCGAGCAGCCGCGCCCCGTCGAACACGTTCAGCGCGTCCTGGCCACGGGGGATCGCGCTGAGCACGGGGCCGAAGAACGCCACGCCGTTGACGTGGATCGTCGGGGTGCCGACATCCAGGCCGACCGGATCCATGCCGCGGTGGTGGCTGGCGATCAGCGCCTCGTCGAACTCGGTGCTGTGCGCGGCCTCGGCGAGTTCAGCGGGCAGGCCGACCTCGGCAAGCGACTCCCGGATGACGACGTCGAAGTCGCCGATCTTGTGGTTGTGGATGCGGGTGCCCATCGCGGTGTAGAGATCGCGGAGGACGGCTTCGCCGTGCTGCTGCTCGGCGGCGATCGCCACCCGAACGGGACCCCAGCCCTTGTCCATCATCGACTGGTACTGCTCGGACAGATTGGCGCGACCCGAGTTGAGGACCGAGAGGCTCATCACGGCGAAGTGGAGATCGATGCGTGGCGGCCACAACCTTCCCCCGTCGACGTCGGCGGCCCCGACGGGCGACCGCAGTCAGTGCGAGCGGGGCAGGCCGAGGACGTGCTCGGCGACGTACGCGAGGACAAGCTCTTGGCTGATCGGGGCGATCCGCGGCAGGCGGGCCTCGCGGAAGTACCGCTCGACGTGGTACTCCGTCGCGTAGCCGAAGCCGCCGAACGTCTGCACGGCGCGATCGGCGGCGAAGAACCCGGCCTCGGCGGCCAGGTACTTGGCGAGGTTGGCCTCCTCGCCGCACGGCAGTCCGGCGTCGATCAGCGTCGAGGCCTCGCGGATCATCAGTGCGGCGGCGCGCAGCTGGGCGTGGGCGTGGGCAAGGGGGAAGGCGATCCCCTGGTTCTTGCCGATCGGCCGGTCGAACACGACCCGCTCGTTGGCGTAGCGCACCGCGGCGCGCAGCGCGGCCCTCCCGATCCCGAGCGCCTCGGAGGCGACGAGGATGCGTTCTGAGTTGAGCCCGTCGAGCAGGTAGGTGAACCCCTTGCCCTCCTCGCCGACGCGGTCGCCGAGCGGGACGACGACGTCGTCGTAGGTCGTCTCGCACGAGGCGACGGCGTTGCGGCCCATCTTCGAGATCGGCGTGACGCCGACGCCGGCCGCGTGCCGGTCGACGAGGAACAGGGTCATCCCCTGATGCGGCTTGGCCACCTCGCTGAGCGGCGTCGTGCGCGTCAGCAGCAGGATCCGGTCGGCTTCGAGCGCCTTGGTCGTCCACACCTTGCGACCGTTGATCACGTACGCATCGCCGTCACGTACGGCCCTGGTGATGATCTTCGTGGTGTCCGTACCGGCGTTGGGTTCGGTGATGCCGAACGCGACATGGATGCTGCCGTCGGCGACGCCCGGGAGGTAGCGCTGCTTCATCTCCTCGGTGCCGTGCAGCACCACCGGGTGCATCCCGAAGATCGAGAGGTGGATGGAGGACGCGCCGTTCATGCACGCCCCTGACGCGGCGACCTCCTCGAGCACCGTGGCGGCCTCCGTGACACCGCGGCCTCCCCCTCCGTAGCGCTCGGGAATGGCGATGCCGATCCAGCCTCCCGCGGCCATCGTGTCATAGAACTCCTGCGGGAAGCGGTGATCGCGATCGGCCGCCGACCAGTAGGTGTCGTCGAACTTCGTGCAGGTCTGGCCAACCGCCTCGCGGATGAGCGCGATGTCCGCGCTGTCGGACTTCACGATCCGCCCTCGTGGCGGTGCCGGCGGTTCGACATCCGCGAGATCGTGACGACCTCGGTGCGCGCGCAACCCGTTCGCATTCTCGCTCCTCCTGCGTTCTCACCGAGAATCTAGGCCCCAACTACGCTGGTCCAAGGCGTCGGCGATGAGTCCCGACCGAGGAGTGCAACATGGCCGAACAAGCGTCGCCGCTGCCGGCGACCACAGAGGAGCAGATCGAACGGGCGAAGGCCAAAGGGCGGACACCGGTCGTGTTCATCCACGGTCTGTGGCTGCTGCCCAGTAGCTGGGACCGGTGGGCGACCGTCTTCGATGAAGCGGGCTATGCGCCGTTGACCCCCGGCTGGCCGGACGACCCGGAGACCGTCGAGGAGGCGAACGCGCACCCCGAGGTGTTCGCGCACAAGACCGTCGGGCAGGTTGCCGATCACTTCTCCGAGGTCATCGTCAAGCTCGGCAGGAAGCCCGCCGTCATCGGACACTCCTTCGGTGGCCTGCTCACCCAGATCATCGCCGGCCGAGGACTGAGTGCTGTCTCGGTGGCCATCGATCCCGCGCCGTTCAGGGGCGTGCTCCCACTCCCGATCTCGGCGCTCAAGTCGGCCAAGCCCGTCCTCGGCAACCCACGCAACCATGGGCGCGCCGTGCCGTTGACCTACGACCAGTTCCGATTCGCGTTCGCCAACGCCGTCAGTGAGGACGAGGCCCACGAGCTCTACGCCACCTTCGCCGTGCCCGCATCGGGGACGCCGCTGTTCCAGGCGGCGACCGCCAACCTCAACCCATGGACCGAGGCCAAGGTCGATTCGAAGAACCCGGAGCGGGGCCCGCTGCTGATCATGTCCGGCGAGAAGGACAACACGGTCCCGTGGTCGATCGCCAACGCCTCGTTCAAGAAGCAGCGGCGCAACGACGGCGTCACCGAGATCGTGAAGATGTCCGACCGCGGTCACGCGCTGGTCATCGACAACGGTTGGCGCGAGGTCGCCGACACCGCGCTCGCGTTCGTCAAGCGGTTCACATGACCGAGCTGCCCGACTACGACGACCTCCCACAGATCCCCGGGCTCGGTCTGCGCCACGCCTGGGACGTGTTCGGGAGGGACGACACGCTCGGCTCGATCAACCTCGTCACGGCGGAACGCGTCGCCCGTGCCGCTGCGCTGGTGACCACCGGCGAGATGATCGCGCTCGGGTTGCCGCTCGACGTGCCCGACCCGCCACTGTTCGGCCGGCAGCCGTACGAGCATCACATCATCGCCCTCAACCGCCACGAGATGGACGACCACCTCGACGGCTTCTACCCGCAGGGCTCGACCCAGTGGGACGCGCTGAACCACGTTCGTTGCCGCGAGCACGGCTTCTGGGGCGGCCGCACCCAGGACCCGACGCAGGGCCACAACGGTCTCGGCATCGAGAGCTGGGCGGAGCACGGCATCGCGGGGCGCGGCCTGCTGATCGACGTCGCCGGCTGGCTCGCCGATCGCGAGGCCGGATACGACGCGCTCCAGCCACGGACGATCACCGCCGACGAGGTGCGCGCGACGTTGGCGGCGCAAGGCGTCGAGCCGGAGACCGGCGACATCTGGTGCCTGCGCACCGGCTGGGTGCCGGCCTACCGGCAGCTCGACCGCGCCGCCCGTGAGGCCTACGCGCTCGCGCCGACGTCGGCCGGGCTGTACGCCGACGAGGAGATGGCCCGCTCGATCTGGAACGCCCATCCCGCTGCGCTGTGCGCCGACAACCCCGCCGTCGAGGCAGTGCCCGGCGACCCGGCTGTCGGCTCGCTGCACCGCCGGGTGCTGCCGACGCTCGGGCTCGCGCTCGGCGAGATGTTCGACTTCGAGCAGCTCGCCCGGGACTGTCGAGCGGATGGGCGGTGGACGTTCTTCTTCGTCGCCGCGCCGCTCAACCTGCCGGGTGGCGTCGGTTCGCCCGGCAACGCGCTGGCGATCCGCTGAACCGCCGGCACGGCGGGATGCGTCAGGCGGTCACGCCGCCGTCGACGGAGACGTGTGCGCCGGTCATGTACGACGACTCGTCGGAGGCGAGGAACAGGGCGACGTTGGCGATCTCCTCGGGAGTGCCCATCCGTCGCAGCGGCGTCGACTTGATCAACGCTGCGGCGTTCGTGGCCTCGCCGAGCATCGGTGTGTCGATCACGCCGGGATGGATCGAGTTGACCCGGATCCCGTAGCGGGCCAGCTCGAGCCCAGCCGACGCGGTCATCCCGGTGACGGCGTACTTGCTGGCCGCGTAGGCGATCATGTACTTCGTTGCGCGCAGCCCGGCGCCGGACGAGATGTTGACGATCGATCCACCGCCGGCGGCGGTCATCGGGGCGATGGCGGCGCGGATCCCGAGGAACACGCCGATCTGGTTGACCGCGACGACCCGCTCGTAGTCGGCGACCGTGTGGTCGGCGATCGGAGCCATGTGCGCGATCCCGGCGTTGTTGACCAACACGTGCAGACCACCGAGGCGTTCGATCGTCGATGCGATCGCCGCCGCCCACTCCTCCTCGCTGGAAACGTCGAGGCGGGTGAACACGACCTGCGGCCCGAGCTCGTCGGCGAGTGCGGCGCCGGGTGCGGCGCGGACGTCGGCGACGACGACCTGCGCTCCTTCGGCGGCGAACAGTCGCACTTCGGCCTCTCCCTGACCGCGCGCCCCACCCGTGATCAGCGCGACCTTGCCATCAAGACGGCCCATTGCCATGCCCCTTCCGATTCCGACGCTCGCCGCCGCGGCGCGCAGGCGCCCGACCGGTACGCGGCCCATCATGGCCGAGACCGGCGACCGAGCAGCTACTGCATGAACGGGGCGCTGTCATCTGGAGCGGCTCAGGCGACGGACGCTGCCATCGCCGTTGCAGCCGACGAAGAAGCCGCCGTTTCCGTCGGGGCAGACCGAACAGAACGCGGCCACCACGAGGCCCTCGACCGGCTGCCCGATGGGAACGCCGTTGGCGGCGACCCGCTTGGCACCGGATCCGATGTCGACGGCGACGAGCTCGCGCGCGCCGACGTCGGCGACGAGCAACACGTCGCCGGCGACCGCGACGCCATGGGCGTCGGTGAAGCCGTCGATCGCACCGCGCCGCGAGCCGTCGGCCGCGAACACCTCGACCGCGGCGCCCTGGCTGACGAACAGCGCGCCGTCTGCGCCGCGGGCGACTGCCCCCGGGCTGCGCAGGCCCGTGACGAGCGGCTCGGCGCGGCCCTCGCGGTCGACGCGCGTCAGCCGTCCTGCGCCGCGTTCGACCACCAGCAGGCCGTCGACGCCGTCGCCGACGATGCTCGTCGGCGCAGCAAGCCCGGCAACGAGCCGTGTCGACTCGCTCGAGCCACGGCGGTAGAGCAGGATCTCACCCGCCAGGCCGAGCACGGCGAGGTCATCGCCGAACGCGCTGACGCCGACGGCCAGCGTGTTCAGGTCGACGAGGAACGTGTGCAGCCGCCGCACGTCGGCGGCAGCGTCGACCGCGGCCACGCTGAGACCATCGGCGACCAGGACGTCACCGTTGCCGGCGAGCGCCACGCCGAACGGGCCGACCAACCCCGGTTCGGAGAGGATGCGGTGAATGTTGCCGGTCTCCTCGGCGACGCGCCCGCTGACGTAGTGGGACACGAAGATGCGATCGTCGGGCCCGACCGAGACGTTGTCGATGCCCTTCGGCACCTCGGCAAGGATCTCGCGGCGACCCGTCTGCACGTCGATCGCCGTGATCCGCCCGGCCGAGGACTCCGAGACGACGATCCGTCCGCGCGAGTCGAACTTCACCGCCGTCGGCGCGCCGAGGCCTTCGAACAGCAGCTCGCCCCGGCCGCGATCGAGGTCGTAGACCCAGATCTCGTCGGCGAACACCTGCGGGAAGTAGAGGCGGCCGTCTGGTCCCATCGCCAGCGCGTTCGGCCCATCGAGGTCCTCCATCAGGAAGCGGGGCTCGCCCGCACCAGCGGGATCGAGCTCCATCAACCGGCCACCTGGGCGGAACTCGTCGACGAACAGCCGGCGACCGGCGTGATCCATCGTCACCCCGTTCGCGCCCGGCAGGTCGTCGCGCACGATGCGACAGCTGCCGTCGGCATCCTTCGCCGAGACCCGTCCGATCAACGGCTCTGTGGCGAAGAACGCGCCGTCGGCATCGAAGTAGCCGTCGTCGGGCCCGACGATCCCGCCACCGAGCGCCGAGAAGACCTGGTGGTCGCCGCGCTCGACGTCGATCGCGGTGACCTGCGATCCGAAGGCCTGGGTGACGTACAGCCGGCCATCCGGACCGATCGTCATCCCATTGGCGCCGAACAGCCGACTCGGCGCCGTCACGGTGTCGAGGCTCCAGCCGGGCATCGCCCGCGACGTCACGGACGAATACGTCTGCCAGCGATCGCTCATCTGAAACCCCCTGGACGGGCGGGTTACCTAACGGGACACTGCGTCGCGTGCGGTGGCGAAGTCGAACCCGGTGTAGCCGGCCTGTGCGATCTCGTTGCACTTCTGGCGGTACGGGCCGACGCCCCCGGGATAGGGCATGAACACCCGCGGCTTGCCCGGGATGTTCGCACCGAGGTACCACGAGTCGGCGAGCATGAACATCGTCTGGTCGGCGAGCTCGTTGACGTGGGCGACCCACTCGTGCTCGGCGGTCTGGTCGGCTTCCATCACGTCGAGGCCGTTGTCGCGCATGTGCACGATCGCCCCGGAGATCCACTCGACGTGCTGCTCGATCGAGACCGGCATGTTGCTGAGCACCGACGGCGACCCGGGACCGGTGATCATGAACAGGTTCGGGTAGCCGGCGCTGGCGACACCGAGGTACGTCTGCGGCCCGTGCGCCCACTTGTCCTTCAGCTTCTCGCCGCCGCGACCCTCGATGTCGATCTTGTTGAACGTGCCGGTCATCGCATCGAAGCCGGTGGCGAAGACGATGATGTCCAACTCGTACTCGCCGTCCTCGGTGCGGATGCCGGTCGGCGTGATCTCCTGGATCGGAGCGTGACGGATGTCGACGAGGGTGACGTTGTCGCGGTTGTACGTGTCGAAGTAGTTGGTGTCGATGAGCGCGCGCTTGGACGTGAACGGGTGGTCGACGGGCACGAGCTTGTCGGCCACCTCGGGGTCCTTGACGATCTCGCGGATCTTGCCGCGGATGAACTCGGACGCGGTGTCGTTGGCACGCCGGTCCGCGCTGATGTCGAAGAACGAGCCGAACACGAACCTGAAGCCGCCCTGCTTCCACGCATCCTCGTAGATCGCCGTGCGCTCGTCGTCGCTGACCTCCAGCGCCGAGCGTTGGATCGCGGTGTACGGCAGACCACCGAGCGACCAGCGCGCCTTCTCGTAGATCTCGTCGTAGTTCTTCTTGACGTCCTCGAGGAAGGCTTTGTCGACCGTGCCGTGACGGGCCGGGATCGTGTACTGCGGGGTGCGCTGGAAGACGTACGTGTGGCCGGCCTGGCGGGCGATCACCGGGATCGACTGCACCCCACTGGAGCCCGTGCCGATGACACCGACTCGTTTGCCGGTGAAGTCCACGCCGGTGTGCGGCCATGCACCCGTGTGGTACGACTCGCCCGCGAACGTGTCACGCCCGGGGATGTTCGGGACCTGGCCGGAAGAGAGGCAGCCGATCGCGGTGATCAGGAACTTCGCGGTCAGCGAATCGCCTTGATCGGTGGTGACATCCCAGCGGCTGGTCGCCTCGTTGAAGTGGGCCGCCGTGACCCGCGTGTTGAACTTGATGTTGCGGCGCAGATCGAACCTGTCGGCGACGTGGTTGAGGTAGCGGAGGATCTCCGGTTGCTCCGGATATTTGCCGCTCCACTCCCACTCTTGCATCAACTGCTTGTCGAACGAGAAGCAGTACATGTACGACTCCGAGTCGCAGCGCGCCCCCGGATAACGGTTCCAGTACCAGGTGCCGCCGACGTCATCGCCCGCCTCGAATGCCTGCACGGTCATCCCGAGTTGATCGCGCAGGCGGTAGTTCATGTACAGGCCGGCGAAACCGGCGCCGATGACGACTGCGTCGACGTCCTGGGTGGCGTTGCTCGAAGCCATTGTTGGAGCCTCCTTGTTCGATGTCTGTGATCAGCTGCGCAGCGCCGGCTGGCCCTGCGAATAGCGGATGGTGCAGGCGCGGATCGCCTTGACGACCTGCTGGAAGCCGCGTTCGCTGCCCGGCAGCAACAGGATGGTGAAGAAGCCGTGGGTCTGACCTGCGTGCCGCTTGGCCTCGACCGGCACCCCCGCCTCACGCAGCCGCTCCGCATACGCCTCGCCCTCGTCGCGCAGCACGTCGTGCTCTGCGGTGAGCACCACAGCGGGCGGGAGCCCGGCAAGGCTCGCAGCGTGCAGCGGCGAGGCATCCGGCTCGGTCCTGCGGCTCTCATCGGGGGCGTAGTGGTCCCAGAACCAGATCATCGCGTCGCGGGTGAGGATCAACTGGTTCTCCGGATCGGCGTACGACGGTCGGTCGAAGTCGACGTCGGTCACCGGGTAGATCAGGACCTGGAGAGCAATCGGCGGCCCGTTGCGATCCCGCGCCCTCAGCGCCATCACCGCGCTGAGGTTCCCACCCGCGCTGTCTCCGGCGACGATCAGCGGGACGTCGTCGCGGCCGCAGATCTCACCAAGGCGGGCCGCTGTCCACTCGAGGACGGCATAACAATCGTCCACTGCCACGGGATAGCGGTGCTCGGGCGCCAGCCGGTACTCGACGAGGACCACCGCGCAGGATGTCCGTTCCGCGAGCTTGCGGGCCATCGTGTCGAACTCGTCGATCGCGCCGATGACCCAGCCCCCGCCGTGCAGGTAGACGACCACGCCGCGGGCACCTTGCAGCGGGACGAGGACGCGGGCACGGACGTGACCGTCGGCCACGGGGACCTGGAAGTCCTCCACCCGGCCCATCGCCGGCGCAGGACCTGCCATCGCAGCGAACGCCTGACCGAGTGCGCGCGCTTCCTCCGGCGTGCCCTCGTGCAGCGCCTTGCCACCCGCGCTGGCCATCTGCTGCAAGAGCGCCTTGGTCGCGTAGTCAACTGCCATGTGCACCTCCCATCGCGCTGCGGGACTGTACCCCACTGCCCTGCGCCAACCACCGGCGAGAGGCGGTTCGGCCCGGTGTGGGGCAGGTGCCCTGCGGGTGGTCCCGACGCGAGAACCGCGCAATGCAATGCAGCGGCGGTCGGCCAGACTCTGATCAAGTGCGCGGGAAGACGTTTCGAACTACCCGATCATGGGTAAACAACACGATCGTGTGGAGTACTCCACACTGATGCACCGCCTGGAGGCAGAGTTCGTGGCAAAGTCAACGATCACGCACGTCACCGATGACATCGACGGCAGTCCGAATGCTGAGATCGTCACCTTCGCCCTGCAGGGCGTCGGCTACACGATCGACCTCGGCCAGAAGAATTTGGAAAAGCTGACGAAGGCGCTGTCGCCGTTCATCGACAAAGCCACGAGGCAGCGTGGGAATGTATCCAGCTCCGTGCGCAAGAGCAATGGCCACAGCGAACGCGGGTATGACATCCCCGCACTGCGTGAATGGGCCGCCAAGAAGAAGATCAGCCTCCCGAAGCGCGGCCGGATCCCCGGCGCCATCGTGCAGCAGTACCTGGCGGCCAACAGCAAGTAGCCGCATCGCGCAGGACCCGGCCTGTGAGATCGACACCTTCTGCTGATCCACGATTCGGGCGCGCTCCGAGAGGATGGGGTCGAGCATGACGGGACGTTCCACGGCCGTCCGCTGGAACTTGCCGTCCACCGTCGATGACCACCGGCGTGGGGAGCCCTCCTAGACTTTCCGCCAACGGGGGTGACCGCCTCCGACACGTTGCTGCTGTCGTCCGGGGAGGCGAGTGTGAAGTTCGGGGTCTTCTACGAGCTGTCGGTCCCAAGGCCTTGGGACCACGAGGTCGAGCGCCAGGTGTACATGAACGCGCTCGAACAGGTGCGTCTGGCCGACGAGCTGGGCTTCCACTCGGTCTGGGCCGTCGAGCACCACTTCCTCGAGGAGTACTCGCACTCGTCAGCGCCTGAGCTGTTCCTCACCGCCTGCGCCGTCCAGACCAAGAACATCCGCGTCGGTCACGGCATCGTCGTGTGCGTCCCTCAGTTCAACCACCCGATCCGGGTCGCCGAGCGCGCTGCGGTGCTCGACATCCTCTCCGGCGGCCGGCTCGAGTTCGGCACGGGGCGCTCAGCCACCTGGACCGAGCTCGGCGGGTTCCGCGCCGATCCCGACGTGACCAAGAAGACATGGGACGAGTACGTCCACACCATCCCGCAGATGTGGATGAACGAGCGCTTCGGCTACGAGGGCGAGTTCTTCTCGATGCCCACCCGCGCCGTGCTGCCCAAGCCGTACCAGAAGCCACATCCACCGATGTGGGTGGCGGTGTCGTCACCCGGTACCGAGTTCGACGCCGCCGATCGCGGCATGGGTGCGCTCGGGGTGAACTTCTCGACGTTCAAGGCACAGGAGCAGCGCGTCCAGGAGTACAGGGCACGCATCCAGAACTGCACTCCGGCTGGCGCGTTCGTCAACGATCAGCTCGCCTCCGCCAACTTCCTGTTCTGCCACGAGGACTCCGCAACGGGCGTGTCGACCGGCGGGAAGATGATCGCGACGTTCCAGTACCTCGCCGGTCAATTGGACATGGCCAAGGAAGCATGGCCGACGAAGGGATATCCATCGCCGGGGTTGCTGGCTGCGACACGTCGATCGGGCGCGAGTCCTGCGGAACCGGGCGAGCCACCGGAGGGCATCGCCATCGGCAACCCCGATCAGGTCATCCGCGAGCTGAAGAAGTGGGAGTCGACCGGCGTCGACCTCGTCAACTTCATCCTCAATGCCAACGAGCAGATTCCCCAGGAGCAGGTCCTCGAGAGCCTGCGCGTGTTCGGCCGCGACGTCATGCCGGCCTTCGGAAAGTAGAGCCTGCTGATGCCTCCCCGCCATGGCGTCCTGGATGTCGCCACCACGTTGTCCGACCTCCCCAACCTGACGTCGCTCGCCGGCCCGACGTGGGAGATGCCCGACGCGCAGTTCCTGCAGATCAACTGGGAGGTGGACGACGAGGGCGCCCTGGCGCTCACTCCACCGTCGCTGCACCCCTCGATCCCGCCGTTCGCGTCGTTCTTCGCCGGTCACTTCCCCGAGTCACCTGTCGGCCCGTTCTCGCTCGTGCAGGTCCGCATCGTCGTGCGCGCCGGCATCCGTCCGCGCGGCCTGTGCCTGGGCGCCGTGTGCGACTCGCCAGAAGCGGTCACCGCCCTGCGCGACCACTGGGGGTACCCGGTGCGCCTCGGAGAGGTCGTGTTCGCCCGGCGCCACGATCAGGTGCGTTTCACCGCCGCGCTCGACGGCCGCACCGTGGCGGACTTCGCGGTGCACACCGCGGACGTGATCAACGGCAGTGACCTGATGACGTTCGACAACCTGCACCTGGTGCGGCTGGGCGACGAGACCGGCGCGAAACTCGTCCAGGTCGACCCGGAGTACACCATCCACCAGGCCGATCGCGGCCGCCCGTTCGTGTCCCTGCCCGATCCTCAGGCGCTTGGCATGCAGGCTGCGCTGCGTCTCGCCTCGCCGATCATCGGATTCACGTTCCGCGCCGACACCGATCTGGTGCCGGTGCGCTTCACCATCGACAGCGTCCAGCCGGCCGTCACCAGCACCAAGCGAGTCGCGTAGCCGACCGAACCGGCGACCGAACCGGCGATCGAACGGTGGATGTCCGGCACTGACGTCCCGTCCGGTCCCGACGAGAACCAGCTCGAGCACGCATCGTCGAGCTTCATCCTCTGCTCACGCGCTCGGGGTGTCATCATGGGCGCAGACGTGGTTGATGGTTCCCGCTGACCATCCTGCGTCCAGGTGTCCTGTCCCGCCCGCCTTGGGGCAGGACACCGCGCCACGACGGCGACGCGGCCCGCAGCTGCACATTCCTGAACGAAACCTGGGCATCGGCTGCGCCGCACTCCCGGTGCCGGTCTCCTCGGTCGTCTCCGGGCGGAGTCGAGGCCGCACCGTGGGATACCTCCGGCTGCGATGGTTACGATTCGGCGATGCCGCGCTGGACTGCCCATGACATTCCCGATCAGACGGGTCGGACCGCCGTCGTCACCGGCGCCAACACCGGCCTCGGGCTCGCCGCTGCTCGTGCCCTCGCGGCGAAGGGGGCGCGTGTCGTGTTGGCCTGTCGCGACCTGGTCAGAGGTGCGGCTGCCCACGAGACCGTCAGGCGGGAGGCCGTCGGCGACGCACCTGAGCTCGTCACGCTCGATCTTGCGGACCTCGCCTCCGTGCGCTCGTTCGCCGCGTTCATGAACACCGACGTCGACCGTCTCGACCTCTTGATGAACAACGCCGGGGTGATGGCGACACCGCTGCGCCGAACTGCTCAGGGCTTCGAGATGCAGATCGGGACCAACCACCTCGGTCACTTCGCGCTGACCGGGCTGCTGTTGCCTGCGCTGCTGCGCGCCCCTGCCCCACGAGTCGTGACGGTGTCGTCGGTCGGTCATCGGATCGGAAGAATCCGATTGAACGACCTGAACTGGGAAAGGGGCGGCTACCAGCCGTGGCTCGCCTATGGGCAATCGAAACTGGCCAACCTGCTGTTCACCATGGAGCTGCAGACCCGCGCGGTCGGTGCCGGAACCACGCTGATCGCAGTGGCTGCGCACCCCGGCACGTCGTCCACAGAGCTCGGCAGAAACCTCCCGGGAGCCCGGGTGATGGCCGCCCTCAACCCGCTGCTCTCGCGACTGACCGGCCAGCCACCGGAGATGGGCGCGTTGCCCCAGCTCTATGCGGCGACCATGGCTGACGTCACCGGCGATGACTATTGGGGTCCGGACGGGTTGTTCGAACAGCGCGGTCACCCGAAGAAGGTCGGACGCAGTCGAGCCGCTTCAGACAGCGGCACGGCACGGCGCCTCTGGGAGCTCAGCGAGCGGCTCACGGCCGTGGATTACGCGTTCCGCAGCTCACCGAGTCGTCGGCGAAGCAGCCGGAGCGCATAGCGGCGCCAACGGGCGGACGTGTGGACCGCACACGTCTCGGGTACCCGAGTGCGATCATTGACCATGTGGGGGTGGCGCATGCGCTTCCGAGATCGGGGCGATGCGGGCCGGCAGCTCGCCGGCCGGCTCGTTTCCCTCCAGCTTCATGATCCGCTCATCTTCGCCCTGCCGCGCGGTGGCGTTCCCGTCGCGTGCGAGTTGGCCGCTGCCCTCGACGCGCCAGTGGACGTTCTCGTGGCACGGAAGATCGGCGCGCCCGGCCACCCCGAATTCGGGATCGGCGCGATCGCCGAAGGCGCCGAAGTGGTTGCCGATCAGGCCGTTCTGAAGATGCTCGGGATCACCTCGCGGCACTTCGACCAGCTCGCCGCGCAGGAACGGGTGGAGCTGGAACGTCGGATCTCGGAGTATCGCTGCGGCCGCGCACTTCCTTCGATGGAGGGACGCGACATCGTCGTGGTCGACGACGGGATGGCGACCGGCGTCACCGCCGAGGCAGCGGTGCGGTCGCTGCGTCGAGTCGGCGCCCGGCGGGTCATCCTCGCCGTGCCGGCCTGCGCGTCCGACGCCGCTCGACGCCTCGCCTTGGTCGCCGATCTGGTGGTCTGCCTGATCGAGCCCGAGGACTTCGTGGCCGTCGGCCTGTGGTACAAGGACTTCACCCAGACGAGTGACGATGATGTCGTGCGCCTGCTCGAGCGCTCGCGGCAGCGCGCCGACGCTGAGCCATCATCGTGAGCAGGGCAGCGCGGTTCGACATCACCGACGGCTTCAGCCCTGTCGGGCTCCAGGGTCAGGGGAGGAGCGCGCCGGTCGAGCGGCGAGCTTCGAGGACACCGTCGCCCGGTCACCTGGCGTCGTGCCGGCCGCGAGGGCTGTCGGGCGATCGGTCGGCGTCGCCTCGTAGCCAGGCGAGTGCTGCCGAAGGACGCAGGCGCCGTTCGGTGGTTTCTTCGATGATCGCGCGGAGTCGGGCGAGTTCGTTGGACGGCTGGACAGGGTGG
>JBBQTN010000083.1:0-20368 GCA_038213195.1 Acidimicrobiales bacterium
TGACCATCGCCGGGCGCAGCACCTTGCCCTTACAGGGGAAACCGGTGGGCAGCTCCACGCTGACCACGGAGGCGCCGTCACCCGGCTCGTGCGCGACGGCGTCGGCGACCGTCGGGTCGAACGGCTGCTCGTGCAGGTCGAGCGCCTCCAGCCCGTGGCGCTTCAGCTCGCCGAGCAGCAGGTTGAACAGCGGCTCGATCTCAGCGGGATGCTGCACGAACGCAGCCTCGCACGCATCGAGCACCGGCAGCAGCGCCTCGGCCAACTTGCCGGTCGCGCGAGCCACGTCGTCGGCGTGCTGGCCGGCGATGCGCTTGCGGTAGTTCTCGAAATCGGCCTGCAACCGCTGGGCGATCTCCCGATAGCTGTCCCGTTCGGACAACAAGGCCTTGATGTCAGTCTCCATCTCTTTGGCGGACTCGTCGTCCGCCTCGCTTTCGACTCGCGCCGCTTGCGGCTCGTCGCTGGCGCTTCCCTCGCCGCCTGGCTGAGCGGTCGCGGACGTCGTGGCGCTGGCGGGCTCGTCGCTGGCGGTTCCATCGCCGGCCGGCGGGCCGGTCGCGGACGTGCCCGCGTCCGTGTCGGGGGAGCCGGTGGTGGGTTGGTTGATGCCGGCGGAGGAGGAACCGCTCACCTGTTTGTCGGTGAGCGGTGCCTCCACGCCGTCCATGTCGATCGGGTCGTCGTTCATCCCGCGACCGCCTGCTCGATGATTCGTGCGCTGCGCTCGTTCATCTCACTTCGACTCGTCGTCGTCGACGATCTCTGCGTCGACGATCTCGTCGTCTCCGCTCGTCCCACCGGTGTCCTGGCCGGTGGCCGACGTCCCGGCTGCGTTGGCGTCGCGCGAGGCCGCCTCGTACAGCTTCTGGCTGAACGATTGCAGTGCCGTCGAGAGCTTCTCGTGCGCGCTGCGGATGGCCGCGACGTCGTTGCCGGCGAGTGCCGTCTTGACCTCGGCGATCGGCTCGTTGATCGCCGACCGGTCCTCGTCCGACACTTTGTCGGCGTTGTCGCGGAGCACCTTCTCACCCTGGTAGACGAGCGAGTCGGCGTTGTTGCGGACCTCGGCCTCCTCGCGGCGCTGGCGGTCGTCCTCGGCGTGGGCTTCGGCGTCCTTGACCATCTGGTCGATGTCCTTCTTGTCGAGCGTGCTCTGCCCGGTGATGGTCATCGACTGCTCCTTGCTGGTCGCCCGGTCCTTGGCAGACACGTGGACGATCCCGTTGGCATCGATGTCGAACGTGACCTCGATCTGCGGCACGCCGCGTGGCGCCGGGGGCAGGTCAACGAGCTGGAACTTGCCCAGCGTCTTGTTGTACATCGCCATCTCGCGCTCGCCCTGCAGCACGTGGATCTCCACGCTCGGCTGCATGTCATCGGCAGTGGTGAACACCTCGGTGCGCTTGGTCGGGATGGTGGTGTTGCGCTCGATCAGCTTGGTCATCACCCCGCCCTTGGTCTCGATCCCGAGGCTCAGCGGGGTGACGTCGAGCAGCAGCACGTCCTTGACGTCGCCACGCAACACGCCGGCCTGGATGGCGGCGCCGACGGCGACCACCTCGTCCGGGTTGACGGTCTTGTTCGGCTCCTTGCCGGTGAGCTTGATCACCAGGTCGGTGACCGCAGGCATGCGCGTCGAGCCGCCGACGAGGATGACGTGGTTGAGGTCGCCCTTGCTGATCCCGGCGTCCTTCAACGCCTGCTCGAACGGGACCCGACAGCGCTCGATCAGGTCGGCGGTCATCTCCTGGAACTTCGCCCGACTGAGCTGCTCGTCGAGGTGCAGCGGGCCGTCGGCCGTGGCGGTGATGAACGGCAGGTTGATCTGGGTCTGCTGGACCTGGCTGAGCTCGATCTTGGCCTTCTCCGCAGCCTCCTTGAGACGCTGCGCGGCCATCCGGTCGTTGGCCAGGTCGACGCCGTGGGCAGCCTTGAACTGCTGGACCAGCCAGTCGATGACCCGCTGGTCCCAGTCGTCGCCGCCGAGGTGGGTGTCGCCGTGGGTGCTCTTGACCTCGAACACGCCGTCACCGATCTCCAGCACGGAGACGTCGAACGTGCCCCCGCCGAGGTCGAAGACGAGGACCTTCTCGTCCTCGGCGCCCTTGTCCAGGCCGTAGGCCAGCGCGGCGGCCGTCGGCTCGTTGATGATCCGCAGCACCTCGAGCCCGGCGATCTGCCCGGCTTCCTTCGTGGCGGTGCGCTGTGCGTCGTCGAAGTACGCCGGCACGGTGATGACAGCCTGCGTGATCGACTGCCCGAGGAACGCCTCGGCGTCGCGCTTCAGCTTCATCAGCGTGCGCGCGCTGATCTCCTGCGCCGTGTACTTCTTGCCGTCGATGTCGTTGCTCTTCCAGCTCTCGCCCATGTGGCGCTTGATCGAACGGAAGGTGCGGTCGGGGTTGGTGATGGCCTGGCGCTTGGCGACCTCGCCGACGAGGACCTCGCCCGCCTTGCTGAACGCGACGACCGACGGCGTGGTGCGGGCCCCCTCGGAGTTGGGGATGACAGCCGGCTCACCGCCTTCGAGAACGGCGACGACGGAGTTGGTGGTGCCGAGGTCGATGCCGACTGCTTTGGCCATGGGTGTCTGCTCCTTGAACGGTGCGTGGGTGCTGGAGACCTACGTCGAGTGCGATCAGGCTACCCACGCCATCAGATCCCACACAACTCCGAAGGAACTAAGTTGAGTCATATCGACTCAACTTAGGAGAGGCCCCGTTCGCCGTCTGTCGATGCGTGACGCGCTCGACCGACCGCACTGTGCGGCAATGGTCAGCACTTTCCGTCGGCAGCGCCCCGACCAGCGGATCTTCGGCTCCGAGCGCCCGCGCCGACTCGGTACCGTTCGTGGGATGGGGACATTGGGGATCGAGGCGTCGCCGGCCGAAGTCGGCTTCGACGCCGAACGACTGGCACGCATCGACCGGCACTTCCAGCGCTACATCGACGACGGCAGACTGCCGGGGTGGCTGATCAGCGTCGCCCGCTACGGCAAGGTCGTCCACCTCTCCACGTCGGGGCATCGCGACATGGAGTCGAAGGCGCCGGTCGACCTCGACACGATCTGGCGGATCTACTCGATGACGAAGCCGATCACCGCCGTCGCCGCACTGACCCTGTGGGAGCAGGGCGGGTTCGAGATGAAGGACCCGGTGAGCCGGTACCTCCCCGCGTTCGCGGAGACGAAGGTCTGGCGGTCGGGCAGCTTCACCGCGCCGGTGCTCGAGCCGATGACCGAGCCGATGCAGCTGTGGCACCTGTTCAGCCACACTGCAGGGTTGACCTACGGGTTCGTCCACGCCCACCCGGTCGACGCCCTGTACCGCCAGGCCGGGTTCGAGTGGGGCGTCCCGGTCGACACCGACCTCGAGGGGATCTGCGACCGCCTCGCCGGGCTGCCCCTGTTGTTCCAGCCGGGCACCGAGTGGAGCTACTCGATGGGCCTCGACGTGCTCGGCCGGGTGATCGAGGTGATCACCGGGATGCGTTTCGACGAGTACCTGCGCAGCAACGTGCTCGAGCCGCTGGGCATGACCGAGACGGGCTGGTCGGTCGGTGAAGCCGACGCGGGACGGCTCGCCGCCCTGTACGGCCCCGACCCGACGACCCGCCTGGCGATGCGCAACGAGGTCGGCGGCCAGGCCGCCTTGCGCGAGCCGAAGGCCCACCTCGGCGGGGGCGGTTTGGTCAGCACCGCCTACGACTACCACCGCTTCACCCAGATGCTCGCCAACGAGGGCGAGTTGGACGGGGTGCAGGTCCTCGCCCCCAGCACGGTGCGGTTCATGGCCAGCAACCACCTGCCGGGCAACGCCGACCTGACCAGCTTCGGCCGTCCGCTGTTCGCCGAGACGGCGTTCGACGGTGTCGGCTTCGGCCTCGGTGTCAGCGTCACGATCGACCCGGTGAAGGCCAAGGTGCCTGGCAACGTCGGCGACTTCGCCTGGGGCGGCGCGGCGAGCACGGCGTTCTGGATCGATCCGATCGAGGACCTGGTGGTGATGTTCTTCACCCAGCTGCTGCCGAGCAGCACCCACCCGATCCGCACCCAGCTCAAGCAGCTCGTCCACCAGGCGATCGTGGCGTAGGTCTCGTCGACCTCACTCGCTCGCTCCGTTCGGTCGAGCTTCGGGTGTGACAGGTAGGTTCGCCGGCGTGCAACTGGCCGATCTCCGCGTCTTCACCGAGCCCCAGCAGGGCGCCAGCTATGGCACGCTGCTGGACGTCGCCCTGCGCGCCGAGGCACTCGGCTTCGGGGCGTTCTTCCGCAGTGACCACTACCTCGTGATGGGCGGCGGCAGCGGGTTGCCCGGGCCGACGGACGCATGGATCACCCTCGCCGGGTTGGCCCGCGACACCGCGACGATCCGGCTCGGCACACTCGTCAGCCCGGTCACGTTCCGCAGCCCCGGCCTGCTCGCGATCAGCGTCGCCCAGGTCGACGAGATGAGCGGCGGCAGGGTCGAGCTCGGCATCGGCGCCGGGTGGTACGAGGCCGAGCACAGCGCCTACTCGTTCGACTTCCCGTCGGTCGCCGGCCGGTTCGATTCACTCACCGACCAACTGGCGATCATCGACGGGATGTGGCGCACACCCGTCGGCGAGACGTTCTCGTACGCGGGCCGGGTGCACTCCGTCGTCGACTCGCCTGCCCTGCCCAAACCGGCGCAGGCCCGCCTGCCGATCGTGATGGGTGGCGGCGGCCGCAACAAGACGCCCCGGCTGGCGGCTCGCTACGCGTCCGAGTTCAACATGCCGTTCGCCCCGGTCGACACCTTCAGCCGTCAACGCGAGCGCGTGCGCAGCGCCTGCGACGACATCGGCCGTACCGACGCGTTGACGTTCTCGACCGCGCTCGTCGTGTGCGCCGGGAGCGACGAGGCGCAGGTCGTGCGCCGCGCCGAGGCGATCGGCCGCCAGCCAGACGAGCTGCGCAAGAACGGTGCCGCTGGCACCCCTTCGGAGGTGGCGGAGACGATCCTGCGCTACCACGAGGCCGGCGCCGACCGCGTCTACCTCCAGGTGCTCGACCTCGCCGATCTCGACCACCTCGATCTGATCGCTGCGGAGGTCGCACCGCTGCTCGCCTGATGGCGAACGCACCACGTCAGACCTGGTGCCCACCACACCGCGCTGAGCGGCAATGATGGTCCGATGAGCGAACACGATCTGGTGATCCGTGGTGGACTGGTGGTCGACGGCACGGGCGCAACTCCCCGGCAGGCCGACGTGGCCATCAGCAACGGGATCGTCACGGCGGTCGAAACCGTGCTCGACGGGCGCGGGGCGCGGGAGATCGACGCCGACGGCCTGACTGTCACGCCGGGCTTCGTCGACATCCACACCCACTTCGACGGGCAGGCCACCTGGGACGGCGTGCTCGCCCCGAGCAGCGTCCACGGTGTCACCTCGCTGGTGATGGGCAACTGCGGGGTCGGCTTCGCCCCGGCCAAGCCGACCCAGCAGCAACACGACTGGTTGATCGGCTTGCTCGAAGGCGTCGAGGACATCCCCGGCACCGCGCTCGCCGAGGGCCTGACGTGGGATTGGGAGAGCTTCCCCGACTACCTCGACGCACTCGGGCGGCGCAGCTTCGCCGTCGATGTCGCGACCCAGGTGGCCCACGCGCCGCTGCGCGTCTCCGTGATGGGCGAGCGCGGCGCCGACCCGAACGAGCAGCCGACCGCGCAGGAGCTGGCGGCGATGGCCGCGCACGTGCGCGCCGGGATCGACGCAGGGGCGCTCGGCTTCACCACCAGCCGCACCTACCTGCACCGCACGAAGGACGGGGCGGCGCTCGGCACCCGCTTCTCCTCGGCCGACGAGCTGATCGCCCTCGCCGGCACGCTGCGCGAGGCCGGCGCCGGCGTGATCCAGATGATCAGCGACGCCTACCTGTCACCGGACGTCGAGTTCGCAGCGGAGGAGATGGCGCTGATGCGCACGCTCGCCGAGGCCACGGGACGCCCGCTGAGCATGACCGTGCAGCAGCCCGACACCGTCCCCGACCGCTGGCGGGAGATGCAGGCCTGGGTCGGCAGGTGCGTCGCCGACGGACTCTCGCTGAAGACGCAGGTGGCGTCGCGCCCGATCGGCGTGTTGGAGGGTCTCACCGCGTCGGTGAACCCGCTCGTCGCCTGCCCGAGCTTCAAGGAGATCTCCGGCCTGCCGCTGGCGGAGATCGTGATCGCGCTGCGTGATCCGGATCGCCGTGAGCGGCTGATCGCCGAGCACGCCGCGTCGCTCCCGACCCTCGAGGGGATCCTCGGCGAGCTGGTCGGCGGGTTCGACAAGCTCTACCCGATGGAGGATCCCGTCGACTACGAGCCGTCGCCGGCCGATTCCATCGCCGGCAGGGCCAGGGCCAAGGGTGTGCGCCCGATCGAGCTGCTGCTCGACCTGCTCGTCGAGCGCGACGGCAACCAGTTGCTGTACATGCCGCTGATGAACTACGCGGCCGGCAACCTCGACGACGTGCGCGAGATGCTCGTGTCCCCCGTCGCGCTGATGGGCCTCAGCGACGCCGGCGCGCACTGCGGGGCGATCAGCGACGGCAGCATGACCACCACCTCGCTCGCCTTGTGGACCCGCGACCGCACCCGCGGCGAGAAGCTGCCACTGGAGCTGATGGTGCACCACATCACCCAGCGCACGGCCGCACACGTCGGCTGGCTCGACCGCGGCGTGCTCGCGCCCGGCTACCTCGCCGACGTCAACGTCATCGACATGGCCGCGCTGGCCGCGCACCCGCCGTCGATCGTGCGCGACCTGCCCGCAGGCGGCCGCCGCCTGATGCAGACCGCGACCGGCTACCGCCACACGTTCAAGCGCGGCGTGGAGACGTTCGCCGACGGCAGCCACACCGGCGCCCTGCCGGCAGGGCTGGTGCGCGGACCCCAGCCGTTGCCCGTCGCGCGGCACTGAGGCCGAGCGCCCTGGCTCACGCGCGCGTCGCGCTGCGCGGCGTCAACTGGAACGTGACGCCGAGCCGGTTCCAGTAGTTGATCATCCCGATCAGTCCGACGAGGTGGGCGAGCTCGCGTTCGTCGAACTCGGCGCGCGCGGCGTCCCACACCTCGTCGGGCACGCCGTCGTCGCCGAGCTGGGTGACCACGTCGGTGAGCGCGAGTGCGGCGCGCTCGCGGGCGGTGTACAGCGGCGTCTCCCGCCAGGCGGCGAGGCCGAACAGCCGGGCGGTCGTCTCGCCGGCGTGCATCGCGTCGGTGCTGTGCATGTCGACGCAGTACGCGCAGCCGTTGATCATCGAGGCGCGCAGCTTGACGAGCTCGTAGATCACGTGGTCGACGTTGTCGTGGAGGACGTTCTCCAGCGCCAGGGCGGCCTTGTACATCTCGGGCGCCACCTTGCCCGGAGCGAGGCGTTGTGACATCTGCAGTCCTCTCGATCGGGTGGCGTGCTCGGCCGCAGCCACTGACCCGTCAGCCTCGCGCCCGGACCCTCGGGATCATGAGGTGAGGATCGTGGTCGCCGTCGTCGAGCCGGCGCGGGGGTGGGCGACCGCCACGGCGACTTCAGTGCCGGCGGCGGCGCGGACCGTCCAGGCGACCAGGATCCGGTCAGGGGTGCCGTCAACCCATCCAGCGAAGCGCGCGCTGACGCGACCCTCGAGCTGGCCGAGCTCGCGCCGCGCCGGCGCGCCGATCACCTCGGCGCCCCACAGCTCGGCGGTGAGCGGCAGCACCCGGTTGGTCTTCCTGCCCTGCTCGCTGACGTACGTCGGCAACCACCCCGTGTTGGCGATGCCGACCTCGACGCGCCAGGTGTCGCCGCCGAGCGCGATGACGTTGGTGTGGATCACCTCGACGCACGGCGCGGCGAGCGCCTGGTGGATCGCGAAGTCGGCATGGGGACGTACCTCGTCGGCGAGCAGGGCGAGCGGCGGGTTGCCCCACGTGCACATGTCGTCCCAGCCGCCGATCTCGATCGGGCCGAGCTGTGGGTGGTCGTACGCGTGCCACGGCACGAACATCTCCGGGTGGTTGGCGTCGGACCACGCGAGGATCGCCAGCTCCTCCGCCTCCGTCGGCCCCGTGTACCAGAACAACGTGCTCTGCTTGGTCCCGGTGACCGTGTTGACGACGTCCCAGAACTCGGTGGTCCAGGCGAACACGCCGAGGTGCTCGTAGGCCCAGTCGTCGGAGGCGCCGCTCATCGTCGACGTCGTGTCCCACGTGAAGTCCTCGAACACGCTGTGCGCGGTGTAGCCGGTGAGCGCAGTGCCGTGCTCGGCGAGCTGCTTATACACCCACACGTCCATCGGCGGCAGGGCAGAGTCGCGGCGCACGCTCGACGGGCGCAGCAACACCCCGCCACTGGTGTGGAACGCGTTGTAGCCGCACACGTTCGGCCGCGCCGCGATCGCCCGCACGAGCGAGTCGATCTCCGGTTCGCTGAGCGGGTGGTCGCCGCTGCGGCGCACGCCCGTGCTCCACTCGGCAGGGAAGTTGCGGTTGAGGTCGAGGTTCTCGGGTGGATCGGGGGTCGGGATGGTGAACCCGTCGTAGTCGACCAGCTCGCCCTCGAGCAGCACGCGGTAACGAGGGACGCCGGTGGCGGTCCCGTCGACGGGAACCGGCCGCAGGATCCGGTGGTCTTCGCGCGACTCCATCCACGCACCGTTCGGGTCGGGGATGCGCATGTACAGCACGCGGCCGTCGCCGTCGATGTCGGCGACCTGTAGCCCGGGGGCGCGATGGGCGTCACGCCACGGCCAGGCGCGGGTGCTGCTGCGCCGGTGCCGGGGATTGTCCGCGAGCGCCCACTCGACACCGTCGGGGTTGACCCGCGGGGCGATGTAGAACGTGCGCGTGCGCAGCGCTCGGGTGACCGTGTCGTCCTGACCGAAGCCGGTGACCAGCCGGTTGATCACCCACAGTGCGGCGACGCCGGCGGTGACCTCGACCGAGTGGATGTTGGCGTCGATCCAATGCGCCGGCTTGGTCGGGGCGGCTCCGGTGGACGTGTCGGTCACGGTCGCCAGCCAGAGGTCACGCCCCTCGTTCGATGTGCCGTACGACTCCACCGCGAGCAGGTCGGGATGTGCGGCGGCCATCGCCTGCAGCCACGCCGTCAGCTCGTCGTAGCGCAGGTACCGGTCGAACGCGTACTCGGCGGGGGAGCCAGTGTCGGTCACGGGACGAAGGTAGCGCCCGACCCGGCGACGGTTCGCAAGACCGTTCGGCACCCGGCTTGCTACCGTCGGCGCCAGTGAGCGAGCGCAGCGAGCGACCCATCGAGCAAGTCGCTTCGGCGTACCGCGCCGAGTTGCTCCTCCGCACAACGCAGAACGCGGGCGCACGGGCTGCGCGCACACGGGCTGCGAGCGAACCGGCGTGAGCGGCACCCTGGTGGTGCTGCGCCACGGCGAGAGCACCTGGAACGAGACGAACCTGTTCACCGGCTGGCACGACGTGCCGCTGACGGCGCGGGGCGCGGCGGAGGCCGCGGAGGCGGGGCGGACGATGGGCGACGCCGGCCTGCACTTCGACGTCGCCCACACCTCGGTGCTGACCAGGGCCGTGGTCACCTGCAACCTCGCCCTCGAGACGCTCGGCCAGGTGTGGCTGCCGGTGCAGCGCCACTGGCGGCTCAACGAGCGGCACTACGGCGCGCTGCAGGGCCTCGACAAGAAGGAGACGTCGGAGCGCCACGGCGTCGAGCAGACCAAGCTGTGGCGGCGCAGCTACGACATCCCGCCGCCGCCCAGCGCGCTGGACAGTCCCGAGCACCCGCGCAACGATCCGCGCTACCGCCTCCTCCCCCCGGACGTGCTGCCCGCCACCGAGTGCCTCGCCGACGTCGTGCGCCGGGTGCTGCCGTACTGGCACGACGTCATCGCTGCGCAGCTGCTGACCGGCCAGGACGTGTTGGTCGTCGCCCACGGCAACTCGCTGCGCGCACTCCTGATGCACCTCGAGGGCGTGTCCCGCGACGAGATCGTCGAGGTCAACATCCCCACCGGGATCCCCCGCCGTTACACGTTCGACAGCTCGCTCGGGGTCATCGAGGCGGACTACCTCGGCGATCCCGCAGCGATCGCGGCGAAGGCCGCCGCAGTGGCGGCGCAGGCGGGCGGCGGCGGCAGCTGACCCGTGAGCCGCGTGACGCATCCCACTTCAGCCGCTCGGTTTGCGACGCCTGGGCGCGTCAGCTCACGGCGATCTGCGTGAACGTCACGACGATCCTGTGGTTGACGTCCGTCGGCAGGTAGTTCGTCAGCGAGCAGGCCACCAGCGACAGGCTCGGCAGCGGCGCCGAGAGGCCTGCGTTGTAGATCGCTGTCCCCGACGGGCCGGTGATCGCACGGTCCCAGTACCCGTAGGTGAACGTGCGCCCGTCCGAACCGACGATGATCACCTCGTCGCCGGGGCCGAGCAGGTTCAAGTAGCGGAACACACCGCCGTGGACGGTGCGGTGCGCGAACACCACCATGTGGTTGTTGTTGTCGCCGCTCAACCCGGTGCCGGGCCAGTGCCCGACGAGGCCGGCGTCGACGACGTTGTCGCCGACCCCTTCGACGACCGTGTCGACGATGCCGAGACGCGGGATCTGGATCGTGTACGGCAGTGGTGATGGCGGCGGCGGCGGAGGCACGACGTTGACGACAGCCCCCGACGTCGCGGGCAGTTGTGCGCCGGTGAAGTAGCCGGCGACGTCGACGATGACGTCGCCCCCGGCGTACGTGTACACGGCGATGCCGGCCGTGGAGGTGCGCGCGATCGCATGGTTGGCGATGGTCTGGCCGACGGTGGTGGCGTTGAGGTTCGACCCGGCGGACGGGCGCGGGGAGCGCGCCGCGTACGCAGCGAACCAGCCGGGTCCGCGCGTCTCGCTGGTGGTCAGGTTGAGCACGGCGGCCTGCGCGCCGGCGCGCCCGACGAAGTCGAACTCGCACACCCACCCCGGATACATCCGCCCGTACGCCGGCACGTTGCGGGTGTCGAGGGCGCGGTACGGCGCGTTCGGCACGAACAGGCCGACGGAGTCCGCCGGTGAGTTGGCGCCGCTGAAGTACCCGGCGACGTCGACCACGAGATGCCCGCCCGAGAACGAGAACACGTCGATCGCGCGCAGCGTGGCGAGCGGCACGATGGCTTGGTTCGCCCGTGTCTGCCCTCCGGCGTCGGTGTTGACGTTCGACGCGTTCGGCGTGGCGGTGCCGGGAACGAACGCCGTCCAGAACCCGGGCCCGTCCGTCTCGGTGACCGTGAGGTTGACGACGACCGCACTCGCACCGGCGGGCACGACGGTGGACAGGTCGACGCGCTGGACCGCTCCCGCGGCAACCTTCGCCGCACCGTTACGGGTGTCGAGGACGCGGAACGACTGGTCGAGGCCGGTGTAGCGGCCGGCGGAGACCGGCGTGGTGGTCGGCACGTACGCGCCGTTGACGTCGACCACGAGATCCGCCGGCGAGTAGCAGAACATGTCGACCTGGCCACTGGCCGGGAGGCGCACCGTGACGAGGTTGGCGATGATCTGGTCGGCGCGCTCGACGTTGATGCTCGAGGTCTCCAGGCGTGGCGTGCCGGTTGGGTAGATGTTGACGAAGCCGGCTGCCGTCGGGTTGGTCATCGTCACGTTGAGCACAGCGGCTGACGCATTGACGGGCACGCCGCCCCTGCCTGCAGCCTGGACGCGGATCGTGTTGGCGTCGAGGCGGGTGAACCCGAACGAGCCGTACTGGGCGCGGGTGTCCGCGATGCGGTTCGGGGCGATCGCCAGGAACGACGACGCCCCTGGCGACACCGAGGCCGCCGTGGTCACGCTGGCCGCCGCCGCGGCGACGCGGTCGAACGCGCCGACGAGCGGTACCGCGACGCCCAGCGCGAGCAGCGTGCGGCGGGAGATGCCCGGGCCCGTCGACTGCGGCGGTCGAGGTGGCTGCACCTGGGCCTCCGTCGGGTCCGGCGTCGGCCGGCGGACGTCAGGTTGCATCGGTCACCCGATCGGCACCGTTGTCCAGGAACCACTGGTACGTGGCGCGCACGCCGTCGCCCAGTTCGATGCCGTACTTCCAGCCGAGCGCGGCCAGCCTGCCGACGTCGAGCAGCTTGCGCGGCGTGCCGTCGGGCTTCGAGGTGTCGAAGCGCAGCCTCGCGTCGGTGTGCACCACGGCCCCGACCAGCTCGGCGAGCTCCTCGATCGACAGGTCGACACCGGTGCCGACGTTGATGTGCTGCTCGCCCTCGTAGTTGTCCATCAGGAACAGGCACGCGTCGGCGAGGTCGGCGACGTGCAGGAACTCGCGCCTGGCCGCACCCGTGCCCCAGATCTCGACCTCGTCACGGCCGGCGAGCTTGGCCTCGTGGAACTTGCGGATCAGCGCCGGCAGCACGTGGCTGGAGGTCAGGTCGAAGTTGTCGCCGGGGCCGTAGAGGTTGGTCGGCATCGCCGAGATGAAGTTGCAGCCGTACTGGGTGCGGTACGACTGGCACAGCTTGATCCCGGCGATCTTGGCCAGCGCGTAGGCCTCGTTGGTCGGTTCGAGGGGGCCGGTGAGCAGCGCCTCCTCGGTGATCGGCTGCGGCGCGTCACGGGGGTAGATGCAGCTCGACCCGAGGTACAACAGCTTCGTGCAGTCGTAGCGACGGGCACTCTCCACGACGGTGGCGTGGATCATCAGGTTGTCGTAGATGAACTCGGCAGGCCGGGTGCTGTTGGCGAGGATCCCGCCGACCGTGCCGGCGACGAGGTACACGTACTCGGGCCGGTTGGCCTTGAACCAGTCGTTGACGGCAGCCTGGTCGCGCAGGTCGAGCGCGTCGCGGGTCGCGGTGAGGATGTCCGTCTGCCCGGCAGCCTGCAGACGACGCACGATCGCGGAGCCGACCAGACCTCGATGGCCGGCGACGAAGATCCGCGCGTTGACCGGAACCTGGTGCACGCCCTCTCCCATCACTGCGCTCGCCTCCGCCTCAGGCAAGATCGGCGCCGCGCCGACGACGTGAATGCTATCCGCGGCAGACCTCCGGTCGCCGTCGGGTCACGGCAAGCTGTCTAAGCTGCCGCGCATGGCCAGCAGGAGGACGTACCTCGAGCACTTGAAGAACGTGCCGTTGTTCTCGAGCTGCTCGATACGTGACCTGGAGAAGATCGCGAAGGCCGGTGACGAGGTGTCGATGCCCGCTGGCACGTTGATCGTCGACCAGGGTCAGACAGGACGTGAGGCGTTCGTCGTGCTGGAGGGGACCGTCACCGTCAAGCGCAACACCAAGAAGATCGCCACGCTCGGACCCGGCACGGTCGTCGGCGAGCTGTCGCTGCTCGACCACGGCCCGCGCACCGCCACGGTCACCTGCGAGACGGACTGCCTGCTGCTTCTGCTCAGCCAGCGCCACTTCATGGCGGTGGTGGACGACGTCCCGGCCCTGTCGCACAAGCTGATGGCCAGCCTCGCGGCGCGGATCCGTCAGCTCGACCGCCAGTACTACGGCTGACGGCAGGAGCCGTACGTGATGCCCGTCCACTAGCGTCTGAGCCGCCATGAGCACTCACACGACTGACTCCGCGCCGCCCGACGCGCCCGCGGCCGCACGGTTCAAGCCACATCAGCTCGTCATCGCGATCGGGCTGTTCATGGGCGTGTTCACGCTGCTGTCGGGGATCATCCCGCAGTTCACGAAGTGGCGCTCGACGAAGAGCGTGTCGCGTGAGGTGTTCGAGGGCATCCCCGGTCCGCTGCAAGTCGCGTTCTACACCGTCATACCGGTGCTGCTGGTGTGGGGCGCGTTCGCGTTCTCCGACCGGGTGCGCAACTGGGAGCGCGGTGGCCCTGACCGCAGGCGCACGACGACCAAGAACGTCAAGCGCCGCCTGGCCGACTTCCGCGCCGGCGTGTACATGCGCACGCTGCTGCGCGACTCCGCCGCCGGGTTGATGCACTCGATGATCTACTTCGGCTTCCTCGCCCTGCTCGGGGTGACCACCGTGCTCGAGGTCGACCACCAGCTGCCGCCGAGCCTCAAGTTCCTGCACGGCCGCACGTACGAGGCGTACGCGTTCTTCGGTGATCTCGCCGGCGTCGTGTTCGTCGTCGGGATCCTGTGGGCGATCTTCCGCCGCTACGTGCAGCGCCCCTACCGGATCCGGATCAAGACGCGGCCGGAGCACGCCGTGATCCTCGGCACGTTCCTGGTGATCGGCCTCACCGGGTTCCTCGCCGAGGGTCTGCGCATCGCCCAGCAGGACGAGCCGTCGTTCGAGAGGTGGAGCTTCGTCGGATGGCCGCTCAGCAAGCTGTTCGACGGGTTGGGCTTCACGACGCTCGAGCGTTGGCACGAGATCACCTGGATCGGCCACGTCGTGGCGTTCTGCGTGTTCCTCGCGATCCTCCCGGTGACGATGCTGCGGCACATGTTCACCTCCCCGCTGAACATGTACCTGCGTGACCGCGATCGCCCGAAGGGGGCGATGAAGGCGATGCCGAACCTCACCGAGACGTCGCTCGAGACGTTCGGCGCGTCGGTGGTCGAGGACTTCACGTGGAAGCAGCTGCTCGACACCGATGCGTGCACGATGTGCGGCCGCTGCACGAGCGTCTGTCCGGCGCACGCCACCGGCAAGCCGCTCGACCCGCGCGAGATCGTGCTCAAGACCGGCGAGGTGATGGCGGCCACCTCGCTGCACGGCACGGTCACGCCGCCGATCGGCATCGATCGTGACATCACGATCACGGCCGATTCGCTGTTCGAGCGGATCACCGCCGAGGAGATCTGGGCCTGCACGAGTTGCAAGGCGTGCGACGAGATCTGCCCCGTGAACATCGAGATCCTCGACAAGATCCTCGACATGCGCCGCTACCTATCGCTGATGGAGAGCAACTTCCCGGCGGAGCTCGGCAACGCCTACCGGAGCATGGAGAACCAGGGCAACCCGTGGGGGATGAACCAGGGCGAGCGCGCCGACTGGGCGAAGGGCCTCGACGTGGCGATCGTCGACCCTGGTCAGCCGCTTACCGCCGAGTACCTGTACTGGGTCGGCTGCGCGGGGAGCTTCGACGACAAGAACAAGAAGGTCACCCAGGCGATGGCCAAGCTGCTGAAGCGGGCCGGCATCGAGGTCGCGGTGCTCGGGCCGAGCGAGATGTGCACAGGCGATCCGGCGCGCCGCAGCGGTAACGAGTACCTGTTCCAGATGCTGGCGATGCCGAACATCGAGATGCTCGACGGGATGGGAGTGAAGAAGATCATCACCCAGTGCCCGCACTGCTTCAACACGTTGAAGAACGAGTACCCGCAGCTCGGCGGCAACTACGAGGTCGTCCACCACAGCCAACTGCTGGAGAGCCTGATCGAAGCGGGCAAGCTCGACGTCAGCCAGGCGACGCTGGAGGAGCGGTTGACGTACCACGACTCGTGCTACCTCGGGCGTCACAACGACGTCTACCTCGCGCCGCGCAAGGTGGTGGGCAGCATCAAGGGCATCGAGGTCGTCGAGATGCAGCGCAACGGCACGAAGGGGATGTGCTGCGGCGCCGGCGGGGCGCGGATGTGGATGGAGGAGTCGATCGGCGTCAAGGTCAACGACGAGCGGGCCAGGGAGGCGATCAGCACCGGCGCGTCGCGCGTCGCCACCGCCTGCCCGTTCTGCTACATCATGCTCGACGACGGCGTGAAGGCGGCGGGGGTCGAGGAGGACCAGGTCAAGGTCGCCGACATCTCCATCCACCTGCTCGACGCGATCGAGGCCGGCGAGAAGCGGCTGGCGATGCGCGACGCTCCGCTCGCACAGCTCGACCAACCCGGACAGCGGGGCCAGCCCGTCGCCGGCAGCTGACGCTCGCTCGCGCGCAGTCGCGACGCCCACGTAACACGTGGTGGGTACCGTCGGCGACATGCTGACCGTGCCAACTGTCGACCTCACCTCACCGTCGGCTGCGACCGAGCTCGTCGACGCGCTGGAGCACGCCTCGTCGGCGTTGCTGCTCGGTCACGGCATCGATCTGGACCTGCGCGGCGACGTGATCGCCCGCTCCCGCGAGTTCTTCGCGCTCCCCCGGGAGGAGAAGTCCAGGGTGCAGTGGCCGGGAACGGGGTTGTGGTTCGGGTGGCAGCCGGTCTACGAGGGCGGGCAGGAGTACATCGGCGATCGGGTCCCCGATCTCGTCGAACGGTTCGAGATGCGCGACCCGGCGTCGTTCACGTCCTGGCCGGCGCGGCCGCCCGGCTTCGCTCAGGCGTGGACCCGGTACTACGCGGCGTGCGGTGATCTGGCGTGCAGGTTGATGACGATGGTCGCCGGTGTGCTCGACCTGCCCGCCGAGGAGCTGCCGGCGTGGACTGACGAGCAGTTCGCCAACCTCGTCGCCAACCACTACCTCCCCCAGCCCGAGCCGCCCCTCCCCGGCCAGACCCGCGTCGCTGCGCACACCGACCGCGGTGGGATCACCCTGCTCGCGGCAGACGAGGCGCCGGGCGGGCTCCAGGTCCGCCTCGCGGAGCGGACATGGGTCCCGCTCGTGATCCCCGACGACGCGTACGTGATCCAGGTCGGCGATCTGCTGTCGCGTTGGACCAACAAGCGCATCCCGGCCAACGTCCACCGCGTCGTCAACCCGCCCCGCGAGGTGGCGGCGACCGCGAGCCGTCTCGCGCTCGTGTACTTCCACTACCCGCGGCTCGACGCGGTGATCGCTCCCGCACCCTCGTGCGTCGGCGCCCCCGGGGCGCGGTTCGAGCCGGTCGTCGCGGGCGAGCACGTGCACCGTCGCCAGCAGGCGTACCGGTTCGAGAGCAACGAGCAGTACGCGCTGACCACGTCGTGACTCGTCGCTGGCTGGACACGCCGCACGGGCGTTGGACGGGCGAGATGGTCAGTCGCGGAAGTTCTCGTAGTACCGGCTCGGCGTCGGCCCGCGCTGGCCCTGGTACTTCGAGCCGTGCGCACCCTTGCCGTACGGGTTGTCGGCGGGCGTGGTCATCCGCATGAAGCTGACCTGACCGACCTTCATCAGCGGGTAGAGCGTGATCGGCAGCGTCGCGATGTTGGTCAGCTCGAGGGTGATGTGCCCGTCGAACCCGGGGTCGATGAACCCGGCGGTCGAGTGGATGATCAGCCCCAGCCGGCCGAGCGAGCTCTTGCCGTCGATCCGGCTGACCAGGTCGTCGGGGACGCGGATCCGCTCGAGGGTGCTGCCGAGCACGAACTCGCCGGGATGGAGCATGAACACGCCGTCGTCGGCGATCTCGACCGGCTCCGTGAGGTCGACCGCACCTTTCACGTCGATCACGCCGGAGGTGTGGTTGCGGAACACGCGGAAGTGGTTGGACAGCTTGACGTCGATCGAGGACGGTTGCACGCAGCTCTCGTCGAACGGCTCGATGATGATGCGGCCACTCGCGAGCTCCTCGCGAAGGGTGTGGTCGGAGAGGATCACGGAGCGCAACGGTACCGAGTGCGCGCGGGCGAGGGCCGTGACACGACTGGGCAACAATGCTGCTTGTGAGAAGTCGCCTCGCCGTCGTCGCCCTCGGGCCGACGCGGCAGGTGCCGCTGTCGATCGCCCACGGGATCTCGGCGGCGGCCGACTCGTGCGTGACGATCTCACTCGCAGGCTCGCTGTTCTTCAGCCTCAGCCCCGACGCGTCGCGACAGCAGGTGCTGCTCTACCTGCTGGTGACGATGGCGCCGCTCGCGGTGCTCGCCCCGCTCGTCGGCCCGACCGTCGATCGTTTCCGGCGCCGGCCACAGGCGGTCGCCGCAGTGTGCTACCTGTTGCGCGGCCTGGCCTGCCTCGGCCTCGCCGCATCGCTCTACCGGCTGTCGTTCTACCTGTTCGCCGTCGCACTGCTGATGATCAGCAAGGCGTCCGGCGTCGTCAAGCAGGCGCTCGTCCCGCTCGTCAACGACGAGCCGAACCAGCTCGTCTCGAGCTACGCCCGCCTCGCCCGGCTGAGTACGGTCGCCGGCGGCTTGGGGGCGGCGATCGGCGGCGGGGTGTACCGCTGGCTCGGGGCGCAATGGGTCCTGTGGCTCGCTGCGACGCTGTTCCTGTGCGCGGCGATCACGATCGTCCGGCTGCAACCGGTCGAGGTCGACCGACCCGTGCCAGAGGACGTCGAGTACGCGGAGACGCACCTGCCGACGGTGGTGGTCGGAGCGATCGGCTTCACCGCGATCCGCGGCGCCGTCGGGTTCTTCGTGTTCACGATGGCGTTCACGCTGCGTCGGGCGAGCGAGCCGACGTGGGTCTATGCCGCAGCGATCGGCGTCTACGGCGCCGGCTCCTTCGTCGGCAACGTGATCACGCCCCTGATGCGCAGGAGGTACCAGGAGCAGACATTGCTGAGCCTGGCGATCTCGGCGCCGGCGCTGCTCGCCCTCGTCGGCATCCTCGGCGTGTCGCGGCCGCTGCTGCTCGCTGTCGCCGCGCTCGTCGGCCTCTCGACGACGCTCGGCCGCCACGCCTTCGATGCGCTGCTGCAGTCGCGGGCACCGGCCGCTTCGCGTGGGCGGGCAGGGGCGCGCTACGAGACCCGGTTCTCGCTCGCCTATGTTCTCGGGGCTGTCGCCGCCACCCCGATCCGACTCCCGGCCCAGGCGAGCATGGCGGTCCTCAGCGTGATCTACATCCCGGCACTCGTCGTGTTCATCCGCGCCTTCGCCCGCGCCCGCCGGGTGGAGCAGATGTCAGCGGGCGCGTCGCTGCAGACCGCCTTCTTGCGCCTGACCAACGCCGAGGAGCTGCATCGCGCCGGCGACGTGCGCGCCGCGGTGATCGAGTCGTTCGCGGCGGTCGACCTCGCCCAGCTTGCCGACGAGACCATCGCGGGCACCCAGGAACGCACCGAGCTCGACGCGCTGCGCGTCGCCGCGCTCGGACCCGGGCGGCTGCTGGTCGACGCCGACGCAGAGCGGGCGATCGCCGTTGCGCGGTCGCTGCTCACCCGGAAGGTTGTGCCGACGCCGAGATGACGCGTGCGCCGTTGTCGGTGGACACCAACGTCAGCGTCGTGTGCTGCTGGTCTGTCTTGGAGCGGTACACGATGATCGGAACCTCGAGGCTGGAGCTCTTGGTGCCGTCGATCTTCTCGACGATCAGCAACACCCCCCCGTCCTTCACCGGCGCGTCGGCCACCTTGGTGTCGGTCGCGTCGTCGCGTACGTCCGTGAAGCGGACCTTGGCCTCATCGACGGTGGCCTTGACGACCGTCGCCTGCGCGCCGGCGTCGATGGTCTTGCCGTCCTCGGAGGCGATGTACACGATCGGGAGCGACGCGTCGGTGCCGATTGGTCCGAGCCCGCCCAGCTCCCATGTGACGATCGCCAGGTACGCGTCCGCCGTCCCGATGGCGTGCGGCTTGGCCGCGCTCGAACCACACCCCGCCAGCGCGACCAGCGCCGCGGCAAGCAAGGTCCGACGGGCACGCACGCGCGAAGCGTAGAACGTTGCCGCCTGCGAACGCGGTGAGAGCCCCGCCCGACCCATTGCTACAATTTCCCGCGTCCTGTTCCGGCAGGGTGCGGGTGTAGTTCAGAGGCAGAACATCAGCTTCCCAAGCTGAGAACGCGGGTTCGATTCCCGTCACCCGCTCCATACCTCCGAGGGACAGAACGCCAGCTCAGCGGCCCCCCGTGAGCTTTCCCCGGCTTCTTCGTCATGGAACTAGGCTAGCACCGTGCCTACAACGTGCCTAGAAGGAACGCGATCAGGGAATGCCAGGTGAGCCCAGCACGCCAGTTCGGCACGATCCGGCGCCTTCCGAGCGGCCGCTATCAGGCCCGCTACTGGCACCTCGGCGACCAGGTGTCAGCGGGAACGACCTTCGCGACCAAGACCGAGGCACGGGCCTGGCTGGCGTCGGTTCAGACGGACCTGCGCCGCGGTGACTTCGTTGACCCACGCTCTGGTGCGGAACGCTTCGGCATCTACGCCCAACGGTGGCTCGACGATCGCGACCTGCGACCACGTACCCGCGAGACGTACGAGTCGCAGCTGACGTGGATCCTCGACGCGTTCGGCGAGACCCGACTCGCAGACCTGGACCCCGCAAGCGTCCGATCGTGGTACGGGCGGATGAACCGGGCCGGCCTGTCCCCGAACACGGTGGCCAAGGTCTACCGGCTGTTCCGGACGATCTTGACGACGGCGGTCGACGACGGGCTGCTGCGAACCAACCCGGTTGCGATCAAAGGCGCCGCGGCCGAGGAGCACCACGCTCGGCTGATTCCCACCTTTGACGACGTCGCTCGGCTCGCGGATGTCATCGAGCCTCGGTTCCGGGCGTTGGTCTGGACGGCTGCGACGTCGGCGCTTCGCTACAGCGAACTGACGGGGTTGTCACGCTCGCACGTCAACCTGGAGCAGATGAACGTTCGGGTCGAGCGAGCGTTGGCTTTC
>JBBQTN010000084.1:0-20029 GCA_038213195.1 Acidimicrobiales bacterium
CCGCTGATCGGCTCGTCGTCGGTGACGGGCCTCGTTCGAGCGGTCGGTTTCGCCTTTGCTCCCTGCACGACTCCAGGCGACCAACCATCGTGCAGATCATCACTCCGCACACACAGTCAAACACTCACCGCCACCCGACGCGGCACATCCGACCGCGATGAGCCGAACGACCTACCCCGACCCGACACCCCCCAGCCCACGCCGCGCGCCCGACGCCTCAGCCACCGGCAGCGAACACGCAGTCGGCGCTCGACCGCGCCCAGGCGCGTGAAGGACGAGGGCCGCCCTGCCGCCGTTCATCCGCTTGCGCGCGCGCTCATCTCGACGCCGAGCGGGATCGGACAGGGCCCGACGCTTCTGACAAGATTGCGCCGCCGGGTCGAGAGTCGTGGGGGACTCGCCGCCCGATCCGTGAAGGGGGACGCCGTGATCGTTGTCATCGGGGCCGGGGCAATGGGGGCGGCGTTGGGCATGCACGTCGCCAGGACGAACCCGGCGGTGGTGCTCCTGGCGACTCAGTGGGACACCGCCGCCGTGGAGGCGTGGCGAAGCGGCAACGTCCATCCTGCGCTCGGCCTCACTCACCCCACGCTGCCGTGCCGTCCCTACGAGGAATGGGATGCCGACCTCGGGCGCGCCGAGACGGTCATCGTCGCCGTGTCCTCCGACGGGCTGCGCCCGGTGCTCGCCGACGCCATCCCGCGCGCTCGTCCCGACGCGACCTGGATCATCGCGACCAAGGGCTGGCAGCCCGACACGTTGGAGTCGCCGTGTGACGTCGCGTCCGGACTGTTGGGTGGCGGCGAGCGGGTCGTGTCCCTCGCCGGGCCGGGACTGGCCCCGGAGATCGCGGTCGGCGCCCCGACCGTGCTGGTCTGCGCCGGGCGTGACGGCGACGTCGTCGAGAAGGCAGCACAGATGCTGCGCGGGCCCAGCCTGAGCACGATCGTCACCGACGACGTCGTCGGCGCCGAGACGGGCTCGGCGTACAAGAACGTGGTCGCCGTCGCGGTCGGCATGTTCGAAGGGCTCGCGCAGGGCTTGGTCGAACGGGCGTCGGTCCACACCTTCGCGAACGCCCGCGCCGCCGTGTTCGCGTTGGGCCTGATCGACATGGTCCGCCTCGCCGAGCACCTGGGAGGCCGCGCCGACACCGTGCTCGGCCTGGCCGGCGCCGGTGACCTCTACGTCACGTGTCTCGGTGGCCGCAACGGCCGCTTCGGGTATCTGCTCGGCTCTGGGGAGTCACCCGCGCAGGCCCGCAAGGTGATCGGCAGCACGGTCGAAGGTGTGGCCAACTGCGCGGCGGCGCTCGCACTCGCGAACCGCGAATCGATCGACCTGCCATCGGCCCGAGTGGTCGAGGCCGCGCTGGCCGAGAAGCTCGGAGATGGCAACGGAGCCGACGAGATCACCCGACTCCTCCTTCACGGGCTGGCGGCGAGCACCTCAATGATCAAGCCTTGATCGACCGCCGCCGATGCGAGTGTGCTCGCCACGGCGCTGAGACGCCGGTGCAGACGGACGGCCGGTCCGACGCTCGCCGCATCCTCGAGCACCACCCTCGCATCGGGGGTGCCGATCGCACCGAGCGCCCAGATGCACTTCACCCCCAACGCGTGGGAACTCGTCCCAATCGGGCTCCCACAGCAGAGCGACGATCGCGGCACCCATGTCGATCATCCCGTCGATCACCTCATCGTTGGATGGGGGCACCTATGGGCCCTTGTCGGACCTTGGCTGCCGGTACGTGCCGGAGCTCGGCCACTCGTGGTTCACGATCGGCGGGCGAGCGCGAACGCCTGTGCGAGCGCTTCGTCGCCGGGTGAGGTGCTCGGGGTCCGCTCACCGGTACCGAGCGAGAGGCAGATGATCTCGTCGGCGAGACCGTCGTAGGCGGCGAAGCGGGCGGCGCACTGCGCCGGCGTGCCGGTGAACGTCAGCCGCTCGAGGAGCTCGTCGTCGATCGTCGCCATCGCCTCGCGCCAACGTTTCTGCGGTCCAAGCTCCGTCGCGGCGTCGGCGACGTGCGCGTATCCCTGCTCGCGCAGGAGGTAGTCGTAGTACGGGTGTGGGATCGGGTGGAAGAGCCCGACGATCGCCCGGCGGGCCCGTTCCCTGGCGGCCTCCTCGTCTTCATCGATGCTCGTCAGCGCGGCCATCGGGAAGCGCAACTGGTCAGGGTCGCGCCCGGCCGCTGCGCACGCCGCGACGGCCCGCGGGCGCACGACCTCGGCGAGGTGTTCGGCGCCGATCAGGATGCCGAGCCCGACGCCGTCGCTCGTCGTTGCGGCGAGCTCGGTCATCTTCGGGCCTGCCGCGGCGACCACGATCGGGATCCGTCGCTGCGGTGGCCGGACGAAACGCGTCTCGGTCCGGTGGATCGGACCTCCGACCACGGGTCCGGTGCCGGTGTCGCCTTGCAAGAACGCCCTGAGCACGGCGAGGTAGTCGCGCATCTTGGCCAACGGGCGGTCCATATCGAGTCCGAACAACCACTCGTTGATGTGGCGGTTGCCGGCGCCGATGCCGAACGTGCACCGTCCCCCGGACAGCTCGTCGATCGCCAGCGCGGCGGTCGCTGCGGCCTGCGGCGTGCGCGCGTACGCGTTGGCGACGTAGGTGCCGATCGTGACGCGGCTCGTGGCTGCGGCGATCGCCGCGAGTTGCACGAACGGGTCACGCAATCCCTCGATCACGTAGACGGCGTCGGCGCCAGCCTGTTCGGCGCGCCGTGCTCGGGCGACGACATCGTCGATCGGGCCGTCGAGGGCGAGATGCAGGGCGAGCTTCGGCACGCTCTGCAGTCCAGCACGTGTCACACTCCGCGCTCGGATCGCAGGCCTCCGTGCGCTGGTCCCCGGTCGACCCGTGCCGGGTCGTCGTCGACGGCGCCGGTGTGCGGGCACGTACGACGCCGCACGGACGGTCGGAGCCGCGAACGCTCTAAGGGCTGGTCGCGATGCCGATCAGAGCGCTCAGCAGCGGAGCCGCGACGAGCACCGTCGCCTCGAACGACTTCCAGGCACCTTCGGCGCCGACCACCTCGGCCAAGGCGCGACGACGCGCGAGCCGATCGACGAGATCGTCCTCGTCGGGTTCGGGGATCGGCGCGAACCGATCCAGGATCTGCGCGGCAGCCGCATCGATGGCGACTGACGCTGACACGTAGAACAAGCCGAGCACGAGCGCCAACGCCACCCCGTACAGAAGGACCTGTTCAGCCGGCACGTCGAGTTGTGAATCGAACTTGAGCAACGCGCGTCTGCGCATTCCCGTCGCGATCACGATCAACGTGAGAAAGGCTCCGAAGGTGGTCAGCAAGCGACGGTTCACACTGCGGAGCCCGCGCACCGCTTCGACGATCGACGCGCCACCTGCCTGCGACAACACGCACCAACGCGCCTGCGTCCGCACGGCCACGAACGCTGCGAGACCCGGCCATGCGCAGATCAGAGAAGCCGCGCTGATCGGTCGAACGTCACGCGTCAACTCTCGTGCAACCGCATCGGGCTCCCCGGTCGCGCCTGTCAACGCGAGCACCGCAATGGTGGCCACGATGAACGAGAGCCCCGCCAGCCGGATTGCCAGCGACCGGCGGAATGACGACGGCAGGCCGCGGACCAAAGGCAGCAGCCACGACACGAAGAACACCGTCATGCCGAGCGCGAATGCGCCCACAGCCCCGATCAGGATCCACCACAGATCGAACGCAGCGGTCGACGCGCCGAGTGCGCCAGCAGTCTTCTTGATCTGCTCCGCTGTCGGCGACGTGCTCATGCGTGCGTGCGCCAACGTGAATCCGAGGACGGCCAGAGGCCCAGCCAGCCATCGAAATGCGAGAGCCGGCGAGCCCGATCGCGTCTCGACGGCGGCCATCGGCCGATGCTATGCACCGATGGGTCCGCTGCCCGTCCGATCCACTCCGACAAGATCGCAATGGCGATGGAGGCTGCGGTCTTCGACAACGCCGAGCGCCAACACCGTAGTCTGTGTGCGGTGCGGGCCCTGCGGCCTGTGAGGAGTAGTGCAGGTGGGCGAGCCACAGGTCGAGATCGTTGGACGTGGTCGCGATTCGGCAGCCGTTGATTCCTTCGTCACTGCGTCGAGCGCTGCCGACCCCGCGTTGGTTCTGGAAGGTTTCGCAGGAATCGGCAAGACCGCGATCTGGACGAAGTCGATCGTGTCGGCAGCGCGACGCGGGTTTGCCGTCCGATCGAGCAGATGCAGCCTCGCCGATTCGGCATGGGCATATTCCGGTCTCGGTGATCTGCTGGAGGACCTTCCGAACGACACGCTCACGGAACTTCCGGAGGTGCAACGCCGCGCCCTGGCGGTTGCGTTGCTGCTCGAGAGCCCCTCGAGCAGTTCGCCTGGAGCTCGTGTCGTCGGCGTGGCGGTGCTCGGGATCCTCCGGCTGTTGTGCCGCTCCGGCCCGCTGATCCTGGCGATCGACGACCTGCAATGGATGGACGACGCATCCCGATCCGTGCTGACCTTTGCACTCCGTCGAATGACCAACGATCCCATTCGGATCCTCGCCACCGAACGTCTGGTATCGGACTCGCAGGAAGGTCAGGGTCAGCCCTGTCTCGGGGTGGCCGCGACGCGACATCTCGTGGGTCCCGTGAGTGTGGGGACGCTGCAGCAGATCGTCATCGGTCGACTGGGGATGCCGTTGTCGCGACCGACGCTGATCCGGGTGCATCAGGCCACGGGGGGCAACCCGATGATCTCGCTCGAGATGTGCCGCGTCCTGCTCAGCAGGGGCCAGCCGGATCTGCGCGACTCGCTTCCGGTGACGAGCGAGGTGGAGTTGCTCGTGGCCGACCGGCTCGGTGCGCTGTCACGCGACGCGCGCGACCTGTTGCTGGTGTGCGGCTCACTCGCTCATCCGACGATCGACAGTGTGGGCGCCGCCTTGGAGAGCCCGTCGGCACTGAAGGCAAGTGTTGCCGAGGCGCTCCGCTGCGGGGCGATGGAGCTGACCGATGGACGTTTCCGCTTCACCCATCCACTGCTTGCCTCGATCCCGTACGAGCTGCTGGGTGCCGTGGAACGACGCGCGCTGCACGCCCGACTCGCGGCGGCAGTCGAGGACCCGGAGGAGCACGCACGCCATGCGGCACTCGCAATCGACGGACCTGACGGCGATGTGGCCGAGGCGTTGGACGTGGCCGCGCGACGTGCGCGTGCGCGGGGCAGCACTGTCGCCGCCGCGGCCCTTGCGACCATGGCCGCGGAGCGGACGCCGCCCGATCGGCTCGACGATCTGCACCGTCGCCGATTGCTCGAAGCCGAGCTCGTCTTCGCGGCCGGCGATCCGGACCGGGCGCGGGCGATCGTGTCTGCGAGCTTGCCGGGTCTGTCGCCGGGTGCAGATCGTGTTCGCGGGGTGCTGTTGCTGGCCACGATCGACTACTGGATCGCCGGCAGCACGCCAGCGGGGTCGTGGTGCGAGACAGCGCTGCACGAGGCTGCGGGCGAGCGGTTGCTGCAGGCCCGATGCCATGCGGCCATCGCCGATCTCGCCCCGTACGACGCGCGTGTGCTCCTCGACCACGCTCGGCTCGCGGTCGAGCTCATCGGAGACGAAACGGATCTCGCCGAGGTGCTGGCCAACGCGCTGAAGAACGTCGCCTACCACGAGCTCCGGCTGGGGCAAGGACTCTCGATCGACACCCTGCAACGAGCGATCGACGTGGAGCACAACAGCCCTCGGCTGCCAGTGATGGAAAGGGTCGGCATGTACATGGGCATGCTGCTGCGCTTCGCGGGTCGGTTCGACGACGCCCGCGTCTGGCTGGAGGAGATGCGCCAATGCGCGCAAGACGAGGGTGACGACAATGCGCTGCCTCTGATCTACGGTCACCTCTCCCTGTTGGAGTGTTGGACGGGGGACTTCCCACGTGCCTTGCAACATGTCGAGGATGGTCGCCGGTTCACGGCGCTCACCGGCGTGCACTCGCCATCGGTCACGGCGGCTGATGCGCTCGCCCACGCGCACCTCGGCAAGCTCGCCGCGGCTCGCCGTGTTGCCCAGGCGGCTGTGGATCACGACGAGTCGCAAGGGGACGCCGGTGACGTCGCCTGCGACCTACGTAGTCTTGGTTTCACCGAGCTGTGCGCTGGCGATCTCGCGGCTGCGGCCGGTCAGCTGCTGCGTGCGCTCTCGATCGCCGACGAGCTCGGTGTCGAGGAACCGGCGATCCTGCGTGTCCACGGCGACGCGGTCGAAGCCCTTGTCGGTCTTGGCCGGATCAGTGAGGCGCAGCGTGTGACGGCCGAGCTCGAGACAAGCGAGCACGACAGCTCGGGATGGGCACACGCGATCGCGGCGCGCTGTCGAGGTCTCGTGGCGGCGACCAAAGGCGACCTCGACACGGCCGAGGCCGAGCTCGTAGCGTCATTGAGCATCCCAGACGTCGGCATGCCCATCGAGGAGGCTCGTTCCCGGCTGTGGCTGGGGTCCATCCTCCGGCGAGCCGGCCGTCGCTCCGACGCACGGATCCAATTGAACAGTGCACTCGACGTCTTCGAACGACTCGGCACACCGCTCTTCGCGACGCGCGCCACGAACGAACTGGCCCGCATCGGTGGCAGGACGGCAGGAACACTCGCACTGACGCCCACCGAACGACGCGTCGCCGAGTTGGTCGGCTCCGGCCGCACCAACTCGGAAGTCGCCGACGCGCTCTTCATCGGAGTGCGCACCGTCGAGAGCCATCTCACCAGGATCTATCGCAAGCTCGGTGTGCGTTCGCGTGGACAACTGGCACGAGTGCGCAGCACCTCGCCATAGTTGAGCGGTTCCTCGGATGCGCGTCGACGCCGGATCGTCCGTCGTCGACCGACGAGGTGCACTCGTACCCGGGCCCTGCTGCACGTCCGCACGGGCGACAGGCCCAGGTGACCGCCCGGCGTCACCAGACGTCGACGAACGCCCGCTTCTTGCCTTCCCGTCGGAGCGGCGGGGGGACGGAGTCGAACGCGCTGGCGACGAAGTGCCGTGAGTCGGCGGGGTCGATGACGTCGTCGACCTGGAAGGACACGCCGGCCGAGATCGCCTTGCCGCGCTCGTAGGCGGCGGCCACCAGTGCGTCGTAGCGAGCGCGACGCGCCTCAGCGTCGTCGATCGCAGCCAGCTCGTTGCGGAAGCCCAGCTTGACCTGACCCTCCAGGCCCATGCCTCCGAACTCGGCGGTCGGCCAGGCGCCGACGGCGGACGGTTCCTTGAAGCTGCCGCCGGCCATCGCCTGCGCGCCGAGGCCGTAGCCCTTGCGCAGCACGATCATCACCATCGGCACCGACAGGTTGGCGCCGACGACGAACAGGCGGCTGCAGTGCCGCACCAGTGCGGTCTTCTCGATCTCGGGTCCGACCATCATCCCCGGGGTGTCGCAGAGCACGAGGACAGGGATGTCGAACGCGTCGCAGAGCTGCATGAAGCGGGCTGCCTTGTCGGAGCCGTCGCTGTCGACCGCTCCGGACAGGAACGCCGGGTTGTTGGCGATCAGCCCGATCGGCCGACCCTCGATGCGGATCAGCGACGTCACCATGCCGAACCCGAACCCACGACGCAGCTCGAGGACGCTGCCGACGTCGGCGAGGGTCTCGATCACCTGGCGCACGTCGTAGACGCGCAACCGGTTCTCCGGGATGATGTGCCGCAACCGTCGCTGATCGTCGCACTCCCACGTGGGCAGGCTGCCCTGGAAGTACGACAGGTACTGCTTGGTCGCCGCGACCGCCTCGGCCTCGTCGCGCACTGCGATGTCGACGACGCCGTTGGGTACCTGCACGTCCATCGGCCCGACCTGCTCCGGCCGGAACACGCCGAGGTTGCCGCCCTCGATCAGCGCCGGGCCGCCCATGCCGATGTTCGAACCGGCGGTGGCGATGATCACGTCACAGCAGCCGAGCAGCGATGCGTTCCCGGCGAAGCAGAAACCGGAGGTGACACCGACCAGCGGCACGAGCCCCGACAGTCGGGCCATCGCCGCGAACGTCGGGGTGTCGAGCGGGCGGTAGCCGTCCTCGGAGCGTCCCTGCCCGGCGGTGCTGGTCGACGCCCCGCCACTGCGCTTGCCTCCGGTGCCGGCCCGCCCGCCGCCGCCTTCCGCGAACAGCACGACCGGTCGCCGCCACTTCTCGGCGACGCGCAGCATCCTGTCCGTCTTCGGATGGTTGACGGCGCCCTGCGTGCCCGCCAGCACCGTGTAGTCGTAGGCCATCACGACGCAGCGGGCGTCATGCTTGGGGAAGAGCGTGCCGTTGATCGACCCGATGCCCGTGACCATCCCATCGGTCGGAAACTTGCGGATCACCTCCTCGCGCGGCAGACCGGTGCCGGGGGTGAGCACGAGCTGGCCGTGCTCGACGAACGTGCCCGCGTCGCACAGATCGTCGATGTTCTCCCGCGTCGTGCGCTGACCCGTGCGGCGACGCTTGGCGACGGCGTCGGGCCGTGCCTCGTCCAGCGTGACCCGGTGCCGGTCGAGCACCTCCGCGAGATCGGGGCGGATGTGGTCCAGGTCGATCTCGTCGTCGCGGCCGGCACGGTCGTCGGCGACCTCGGCTTCTTCGACCAGGCCGAGCACGTGGCCCTCGTAGACGGTGTCTCCCGGCTCGATCGTCATCTGCGCCACGCGCCCGCTCGCCGGCGCGCTGACGACGTGCTCCATCTTCATCGCTTCCATGACGAGCACCTGACGCCCTGCGACGATCTCGTCGCCCGCTGCGACCTGGACGCTGACGATCGTGCCCTGCATCGGCGCCCGGATCGCGACGGTGCCACTCGGCAGATCGCCCTCGGCGTGGCCGGCGCTCGACTCGGTCGGGGCCGGCTGCGACTTGCCGAGGTCGAGGACGGCCAGCGGGTCCGTCGAGTCGAGCCGCACGCCGGCTTGCCCGGGTGCCTCGGCGGCGTACGGGCGGGAGCGGTCCGGGATCTGCCGGGCGGTCTCGAGCAGCTCGCCGACGTGCTCGTCCACGAAGCGCGTGTCGGCCGTCGAGTCGAGGAACCGCGGGTGCTGCAGCACGGCACGGAGGAACCCGATGTTCGTGGCCACCCCCTCGATGCGGAACTCGCCCAGTGCCGCCGCCGCCCGCCGGGCAGCGGCCGCCAGCCCCGGCTTGTTCGTCGACGTCACCACCTTGGCGAGCAGCGAGTCGAAGCTCGGCACGGTGGCGTACCCGGTGTAGCCGAACGTGTCCGTGCGCAGGCCCGGTCCCACGGGCGGCTCGAAGGCCGTGAGCAGGCCACCCGACGGCTTCGTGGACCCGTCGGGCCGCATCGTCTCGAGGTTGACCCGAGCCTGGATCGCCACGCCGCGCGCCGCCGGCACAGTCGCCTCCGTGAAGCCGAGGTCGGCCAGTGTCGAGCCCTGGGCGAGCTCGAGCTGGAGCTGGACGAGGTCGACGCCGGTGACCTCCTCCGTGACGGTGTGCTCGACCTGCAGGCGAGCGTTGGCCTCGATGAAGGCGAATCGCCCATCGCCGCCCGGTCCGGTCTCGACGAGGAACTCCCACGTCCCCAGGCTGTGATAGCCAGCGGCGCGAGCCATCCGCACAGCGGCATCCGCGAGCGCGGCGCGCACGCCGTCATCGAGGGCCGGCGCGGGCGCGATCTCGACCAGCTTCTGATGACGGCGCTGGATGCTGCAATCACGATCGCCGAAGCTGAGGACGGTGCCGGTGTCGTCGCCGGCGATCTGCACCTCGATGTGACGGGCGTGCTCGAGCAGCCGCTCGGCGTACACGTCGCTGTTGCCGAACGCGGTGGCAGCCTCCGAGCGCGCCCGCTCGACGGCTTCGGCGACCTCGTGCGGCTCGCGCACCACACGCATCCCGCGGCCGCCACCGCCCGCCACGGCCTTGATGATCATCCCGGACCCGGCCGGCAGCGACGCCAGGAACGCGGCGGCCATCGCCACGTCGACCGGCTCGGAGATCCCCTGCACGACGGGCACGCTGTGCTGCACCGCCAGCGCACGGGCGCGGACCTTGTCCCCGAACAGCGCCAACGCGTCCGGCGACGGACCGACGAACATGAGACCCGCAGCCGCGCACTGCTGGGCGAACGCGGCGTTCTCGGCGAGGACCCCGTAGCCAGGATGCACGGCGTCGCAGCCGCTGTCGCTCGCGATCGCGATGATCTGCTCACCGTCGAGGTACGCACGCGGACCGGCTCCGCGCAGTGCGGCGGCGTCGTCGGCGCGGCGCACGTGTAGCGATCGGCTGTCGTCGGTGGAGTAGACCGCGACTGTCGGGATTCCGAGCTCCGCAGCGGCGCGGGCGATGCGGATCGCGATCTCCCCCCGGTTGGCGATCAGCAGCTTCAACGTTCTCCTCCGGCAGTCCGTCTCATCGTCGACCTCGGTCGTCTGCGGCCCGAGCCGCGTCCCCTGCGCACCCGCCCATCGAAGCCGACGGGACCGGCACAACGGGCACCGGGCCTCAGCCTGCACCCGACCCGGATCCCGGTCGCCGGAGGACGCGGTGGCGCGCGGTCGGTCATGCGCAGATCGGAGGTGGTCCCGACACTGCGGGCGCGGCAACGGGACGGTTCGTCGCGGGTGGGTACTGGGCGGTGTACGACGGAGTGGTCGGACCGTGGTCCGTGTCGCGGTTCATCGCCGCGATCTGAACAGCGTGGCCCGCAGCTGATCAGCGGTCGGGCGGCCGGTGGTGGCGGATCGGGCGCTCCATGCGGGCGAACTTGGGCCAGCGCGCCCAGGGCGGCCCGGCTTCGAAGCCACCGTCGACCGCGAACTCCTGGCCGGTGATCCACTCGGACTCGTCGCCGGCGAGGAACAGCGCCATGTTCGCGATGTCGAGCGGTTCACCCACCCGACCGAGCGCCTGCGAGGTCGCACCGGCGGCCCGCATCTGGTCGATCTGGCTCTCGTCGGCATCGGGTCGGCCGGCGGCGAGCGGGGTGGCGATGAAACCTGGGCAGATGGCGTTGACGCGGATCCCGTGCTCGCCCAACTCCAGCGCGACCGTCTTGGTGAGGTGGATGACAGCGCACTTGGCGACGCTGTACAGGTGGGGTGCGTAGCCGGCGCGGATCCCCGCCACGCTGGCAGTCGAGATGATCGAGCCCGATCCCTGGGCCTTCATCAGCGGGGCGACGTGCTTGATCCCGAGGAAGACGCTCTTCAACAGGACATCCATGGTGAGGTCGTAGTCGGCCACGGTGGTGGATTCGATCGGGCCGAGCGCGCCGCCGAAGCCGGCGTTGTTGAACAGCACGTCGATGTGGCCGAAGCGATCCGTCGTCTCGGCCACCATCGCGGCGATGTCCTCCTCCTTGGAGACGTCGGTCCGCAGGAACGCGGTGGCCGCGCCGAGCTCGGCCGCCAGGGCAGCGCCCTTGTCCTGATCGAGGTCGGCGATCAGCACCTTGGCGCCTTCTTCGACGAAGCGCCGGACGGTGCCGGCGCCGATGCCGCTCGCGCCACCCGTGATCGCCGCGACCTTGCCGTTGAGCCGGTCCATTTCCTGCCTCCTGGTGTCGTGTGAGCCGTCCGAGCTCGGCGGCGCGGTCCGATCCTGGGGCAGTTCTGCCGTGGCCAGCGAATCGGCGCGCCAAACCCTGCGCTCTTCGCCAGCGGGTCATGGGTACACGGGGGCCGTGCGCGCCATCCGGCGGTGAGAGCATGTGGCCATGGTCAGCTCAGCCGTCGAACAGTCGGTGACCCGATCGGTCACTGCCACCGCCGACCCGCCGCCGGTCGGCGTCCCCAACCCGATCCACGACGAGGCCGGGGCGAGCAGTGCGGGATACGCCGGTGCGCTGGTCGCCGGGGTGCGGACCTACGGCTGGGTGGCCGAGGTGGTGGTCGAGGCGCTCGGCGCCGGCTGGCTCGACGACGGCTGGGCCGACGTGACGCTGCGCCGACCCGTCTACGCCGGTGACCTGGTGACGATCACGGTCGGGGGCTCGGGTTCGGCCAACGGGGGCGGCGCCGCAGACGCCGCCGGAGGCCGGACGGTGAGCGCCACGGTCGGGGAGCGGGTGGTGCTCGACGGCGCCGTGGGCCGCGGTCCCGCGTCGTGGGCCGGCGACATCGATCCGCCGGAACCGGGACCGGCCCTCGACCCGCCGGCCGTACGAGCCACGTACACGCTCGACAACGCCCCGGTGGGAGAACCGCTGCGTCCGCTCGGGGCCTACGTGTCGACCGGCGCCGCGCGCAGCCTCGCTCTCCACGACCTCGGCCAGGCCAGTTCCCTCGTCCCGGCCGGCAGGCTGCACCCGTGGTTCCTGGCCGCCCGGATGGCACCGCTGACCCGGCACAACTTCACATACGGGCCGACCATCCACGTCCGCACCCAGATCCAACACGTCGGCCCGGCGCCGGCCGAGCAGCAGGTCGTGATCGGCGCCCGGATCGTCGAGGTCCACGACCGCAAGGATCACTGGTACCAGGTGCTCGACGGTCTCGTGGTCGGAGGCGGTGGCGCCCCAGGGTGCGCCGAGATCGCCCGCATCCGCCACCACTCGATCTTCCGGCCGCGCGGCACCGTGATGCCGCCGCCGATCACCGGCTTGCCGCCCGCCTGACCATCGGTGGGTCCGTGCGCCGGAGCACGATGAGCGGGCGCGATCGTCGTTGCCGGTCGCGTCAGGCGGCTCGGTCCCGCTTGGCGATCTCCGCTCGCACGAGCGGGATCACTTCGTCGCCGAACTCGACCGCGTCCTCGAGGATGTCGTAGCCGCGGGCGGAGAGGATGTCGACGCCGAGGTCGACGTAGTCGAGGAGCGCGGCGGCGACCGTCTCCGGCGTGCCGACGAGTGCGTTCGAGTTCCCCGCCCCACCCGTCACCGCCGCTGTGCCGGTGAACAGCGCACGGTCATAGCGGTCGCTGCGCTCGGCGATCGACAGCAGCCGTTGCGAGCCGGTGTTCTGCGGCGTCGAGGTGAACCGACGGGCGAGCATGCTGCCCGACACGTTGCGCCGGCGGGCGATGGTCTCCACGATCTCGCCCGCCTTCTCCCAGGCCGCGGCCTCGGTGACGCCGAGGATCGGCCGGAACGCGACCTGGATCCGCGGCACGTCGACGCGGCCGGCAGCCGTCGCAGCTGCCTTGATGGTCGCGATCTGCTGCGCGGTGTCGGCCAGCGGCTCGCCCCACAGGCAGTAGATGTCGGCCTCGGCGGCGCCGACCGCGTACGCCGCGTCGGACGATCCGCCGAACGAGATCGCCGGTCGCGGCTGCTGCACCGGGAACACGTCGCTGACGAAGTCGGCGAAGCGGTAGTGCACCCCGTCGTGGTCGAACGGCTCGTGGCTCGTCCAGGCCTGCTTGAGGATCCTGATGTACTCGAGCGTGCGCGCGTAGCGTTCGTCGTGGGTGAGGAAATCGCCCTCGCGCTGCTGCTCGTGGTCGCTGCCACCGCTGATCACGTGCAACGTCAACCGCCCGTTGCTGATCTGGTCGAGCGTCGCCACCGTCTTCGCCGCGAACGTCGGGATCGACAGGTTCGGACGGTGGGCGAGCAGCAGTTTCAGACGGTCGGTGTGGTCGGCGATGAACGCCGCAGCCTGCGCCGGGTCAGGGCTGCCCGAGCCATACGCGGTCAGGACACGATCCCAGCCGTGGTCCTCGTGGGCCCGCGCCAAGCGCACCGTGTAGGCCGGATCGAAGCTGGCACCGCTGCGTGGTCGGGTCTCGGAACCATCGTTCGTGGCCCCCATCCCGAGGAACTCGATGGGCATGCGCGCCTCCAAATGTCGATCGGATGGGTCAACTTTAACCCCTCCGCCGCGACATCATGCAACGCACCTGCGTCGGGCTGTCGAGGTCACCGGCGGTGTCTAGGGTGGGCCGAGTCGAGGGGGCTCTGATGGCTGGTCGGTTGGACGGGAAGGTCGCAGTGATCACGGGCGGGGCGTCGGGGATCGGTCGTTCCTGCGCGTTACGTTTCGCGCTCGAAGGCGCCAGGATCATGGTCGCCGATCTCAACGGCGAACGCGCCGACAAGGTCGTTGCGGAGATCGCCGCGGCCGGCGGGATCGCTGCCGCGGTCGTCGTCGACACCTCGTCGGAGGCGGCCGCCGACGAGCTCGTCGAACGGACGGTGACCACGTTCGATCGAGTCGATGTGTGCGTCGCGGCCGCCGGTATCTCGCATGCGAACTACGTGAGCCGGGAGGTCGATGAGCAGATCCGCCTGGACCGAGTGGACAGATCCGATTCGCTGCTCGTCCACAAGTCGTTGGCGAGTTGGCAGCGTGTGCTGGATGTGAACCTGACCGGCGTGATGCTCACCGATCGGGCGGTGGCACGGCAGCTGATCGAACAGGGACAGGGTGGTTCGATCGTGAACATCACGTCCGTTGCGGCTGTCACCGCCCTGATGGGTGGTGCGGATTACTGCGTCTCCAAAGCCGCGGCGTGGATGCTCACGAAGTGCCTGGCAGGTGAACTGGCGCGATATCGGATCCGCGTGAACGCCGTCGGACCCGGCTTCGTGAAGACCTCGATGTCCGGCTCGTCCTACACACATGAGAAGTGGTCGAACGCACGAATCGCCGAGACCCCGCTGCGCCGTCTCGGTGAGCCCGAAGACATCGCCAACGCATGCCTGTACCTCGCCAGCGACGAATCAGCGTTCGTCACCGGCGAGGTTCTCTACCCCGACGGTGGCTACGGGGCGGCCACGCGCAGCTGAGCGCTCGCCGTCTCTCGGCTCGGCGCGGCCGATCCCGGAGATGCCCGAGCCACGCGTGTCGAGCCCGACGTGTTCGAGCCAGCATCGACGGCGGGCGCGACGCATATCGTGCAGGCGCGGCACGACGTTGTCGAAACGCAGGGTGCGTCGCTGGGTAGCCTGCGGCCGTGGGTCGGCTGGACGGCAAGGTGGCGCTGATCACCGGTGGGGCCAAGGGCCAGGGGGCGGCCGAAGCGAAGCTGTTCCGGCTCGAAGGTGCAACCGTGTGGATCGTCGACGTCGATGATGTGCGTGGCGAGGCCACGGCGGCGGACGTCGGCGCCATCTACCGGCATCTCGACGTGCGCGACGAGACCGCCTGGTCGGCGCTGGTGGCGGACATCGTCGCCGCCCACGGCCGGCTCGACGTGCTTGTCAACAACGCCGGCATCTTCGTGTACGCGAGGTTGACGGACACCAGCGTCGATGACTTCAGGCGCCAGTTCGACGTCAACCAGCTCGGCGTGTTCCTCGGCATGCGCGCCGTCGCACCGACGATGATCGAGGCCAGGCAGGGCAGCATCGTCAACATCTCCTCGTCGGCTGGGCTCGTCGGCATGGCCAACGCCGTCGGCTACACGGCGACGAAGTGGGCGGTGCGCGGGATGACGAAGGCGATCGCCGTCGAGCTCGGCCGCTTCGGGGTGCGGGTCAACGCCATCCATCCCGGCGTCATCGACACCGAGCTGCTCTACGAGAACCCGGTGATGCGGCGCGCCGACCTCGGCCCCGTGCTGCGCACGGTCCCGCTCGGCCGGATGGCGCAACCCGACGAGGTCGCCACCGTCGCGTTGTTCCTGGCGAGCGACGACTCGTCCTACTGCACAGGAGGCGAGTTCGCCGTCGATGGCGGCGTCACCGCCAGCTGAGGGACGACGAGCGGGTGCCTCTCAGACGACCTTGCCGCTCCAGCTGCGCGAGTTGCGGAGCACCTCGTTGAACGGCTTCGTGGTGTCGAAGCTCGGCTCGCGCGGCAGGCCGAGGACGCGCTCGCCGATGCCGTTGCGTTGCATCTCGTTCGTGCCGGCGGCGATGGCGATCTGACGCCCGTTGAGGTAGTCGATCGCCGGCTTCTCTGCGACGTTGTCGCCCTTCGCCCACGTCAGTGCGTCGCTGCCGCCGATCTCCAGCGCGAGACGGGCACGCAGTGGTGTGAACGTGCCGGCGGCGAGCTTGCTGTAGGCAGCGACCGCCGCGTCGGGCGTGGCGGAGGCGCGCAGCCGGGCGGCGATCCGCCGTCCGAGGTGGTATTGGGCGTAGTCGTTGATGTGGGCGCGGGCGATCGCCTGCCGGGCGAGCGGATCGGCGGTGCGGGAGACGCGCCGGGCGAGCTCGACGAGGTCGGGCGCGAGGGCGCGCGGCTCGAGCACGGTGACGTTGGACTCGCCGGCACCACGCTCGTAGACGAGCATCGTCTGGGTGACGGTCCAGCCGTGGTTGACCTCGCCGATGATGTCGTCGTCGGTGACGATGACATCGTCGAGGAACTCCTCGCAGAACTCGGCATTGCCGTTGATCTGAGTGATCTGCTTGACCGTGACCCCGTCCGCATCGGTCGGCACGGCGAACCACGTCAGGCCGCGGTGCTTGGGGACATCCCAATCCGTGCGGGCCAGGCACATCGCCCAGTCGGCGTAGTAGGCGCCGGAGCTCCAGATCTTCGAACCGTTGAGCATCCAGTGGTCGCCGTCGCGGGTGGCGCGGGTGCGGATCCCTGCGAGGTCGGAGCCCGCCTCCGGCTCGGAGTAGAACTGGCACCAGATCTCCTCACCGGAGAGGATCTTCGGGATGTGCTGCTCGAGGAACGCCGGTGAGGCGTGCGCCAGCATCGAGCGGGCGATCGGCCCGAACGTCACGCCGCCGGCGGCACCGAGGTCGGGCGTGACGTAGCCGGCGGCCTCCTCGCGGAACGCGCGCTCGTGTGCCGCGGTGAGCCCCCGGCCGCCGTACTCGGAGGGGAACGTCAGCCCTGCGTAGCCGGCGTCGAACAGCCGGCGTTGCAGGGCTCGCGCCGTGGCGACGTCCTCGTCGGTCTTGTCGCGGCCGAGCTCCCGCGCGGTCCTCGGCGGCCGAGGCTCGAGGTTGGCCGCGAGCCAGGCGCGGGCCTCCTCACGGAACTGATCGATGTCCACCATCGTGTCGGTCATGTCGTCCCCTCTCAGAGCCCTGCCAGCTGGCAGATGTTCTCGCGGTGCCACGCCGGGCCACCGAACAGCCCGGCGTCGGTGGTGATGCGCCGCAGGTACAGGTGCTGGTCGTGCTCCCAGGTGTACCCGATCCCGCCGAAGACCTGGAAGCACGTCTGGACGAGCTCGACGCCGGCGTCACCCACGAACGCCTTGGCGATGCTCGCCGCCTCGGGCCCGTAGCCGTCGTCGGCTCCGACTGTACGCGCCGCTGCCAGCGTGATCGCCTTGCTCATCTCGAGCGCCATGCTCGTATCGGCCAACTGGTGCTTGACCCCTTGGAACGAGCCGATCGGACGGCCGAACGCGATGCGATCTTGGGCGTACTGCACCGTCATCTCGAAGTCGTGCGCCATCGCGCCCACCGACTCGGCCGCGACCAGCGTGGACGCGAGGGCCAGCTGGCGCACGATCAGATCACCGCAATCGCCGGGAGCGCCGACGACCGCCGAGGCATCGACGCGCGTGCCCTCGAAGCGGACCTCGGCGAAGCGGCGGGTGATGTCGAGCGAATCCAGCTCCGTGACGGTGACCCCCGGCGCGTCGGCGGCGACCAGCACCTGGGTCGGTCCGTCCACCGTGGCGCACGTCACCAGCAACCACGACGTGGGATCGACGTCCTGCACGGCCGTCTTGGCGCCGGACAGCACGACGCCACCGTTGCCGTCCTCGCGGGCTTCCACCCCGCCGTCCAGCCGGCCGCCGCCGCCGGCACTGGACACCGCCCACGAGGCGGAGACCTCGCCGGAAAGCAGCGCGGGGAGCACCGCATCGCGCAGGTGTGCGGTCCCGACGCGCGCCAACGCGTGGGCGACGACGTTGGTCCCGACGAACGAACCCGGCTGCAGCAACCCACCGCGCCTGGAGGCGATCAACGCCGCGTCCAGGGCTCCGTTGCCCGAGACACTGCCGCCGCCGAGCGATTCGGGCACCAGCATCGAGTACCAGCCCAGTTCTGCGGCCTGACGGCGGTACGACGCCATGAACCCGGCGTCCCGCCAGGCGCCATCGCGCACTGCGCGCAGCGGACACGCGTCCTGCATGAAGCGCGTCGACACCTCGAGCAGCGCCCGCTGGTCGTCGGTCGCATCAGTGTCCACACGGTCCTCCTGGTCGTATCGCCGTGCGCGTCGTCGCACGGAGTCCGAGCGGCGGTCCCTGACGACCCCGACACCCGGCACGCCATCCTCGCGAACGACCGCTCGTCGCGTCGGCTCGGGCGAATCCGCGTGCGATCGCGGCTACCCAGAGAGATGCAGCGTGGGCGCTGTGCACGCCACGTCGAGCGTGCACGTGGAAGTAGACGAGCAGGTCGTACGTCAGGTTCAGGCGGTCCTGTCGATCTCCATGCCCGCCATGTTGCCCTCAGCGCGCCAGGCTTCGAGGAGCTGGTTGAAGGCATTGATGCCCGGTGCGTAGGCACCGAAGAAGGCGCTGCCGCCGCGCGGCGCACCCTCGTTGTTGTAGTAGCCGGGCGTGCACGTCTCCAGGAAGCTGAGACCGCCGACGTGGAAGCCGTTGAGGAGGTCGACCCACTCGTCCTGCGCCTGCTGAGTGGGCTCGATCGTCGTCGCGCCGCGGCGCAGCGCCTCGGCGATGACGTACGCGATGTGCTTGGCCTGGTCGTCGAACATCGCGGTCATGTTCACGCTGAACGCGTTCTGCGACACGCCGATGTAGAACCAGTTCGGGAAGCCGCGGCTGGCGAACCCGTGCAACGTCTGCAGTCCATCGGCCCAATAGTCGAACAGCGACAGCCCGTCGCGGCCGTTGATCTCGATCCCCAGTCGGCGGCGGAACTGCGCCGAGATCTCGAAGCCGGACGCGTAGATGATGCAATCGACCTCGTATTCGCGGCCGTTCGCGACGACACCGTGCGCGGTGATCCGCTCGACACCCTTCGCGTCGCTGACGTCGACCAGCGTCACGTTGTCCTGGTTGAAGCACGGCAGGAACTCGTCGTTGAACGTCGGGCGTTTGCACATCTGCCGGTAGTACGGCTTGAGGGCCTCAGCCGTGTCGGCGTCGGCCACCGTGTCGGCGACCCGCCCACGAATCTGGTTCATCTTCTTGAAGTCGGCGATCTCGAGGACGGCCGTCCGCTCCTCCCGGCTGCGCGGTTTGTCGGCACCCTTCGGGGCCGTCACGACGTTGCGGAAGATGTCCGTCCATCCGTCGTCGACGAGATCGACCTCGACCGCCTGCCCGGAGGCGAGTGCGCCGAAGTTCTCCCGCCGTTCGCGCTGCCATCCGGGCTGCAGCGACTGCCACCATTCCGGATCGGTGGGCGCGTTGCGTCGCCAGTCCACCGACGACGGGGTTCGCTGGAACACGTATAGGTGCCCGGCGTCGCGGGCCACCCGCGGCACGCACTGGATGGCCGTCGCCCCTGTCCCGATGATCGCGACTCGTTTGTCGGCGAGCTTGGTCATCCCGCCGTTCGTGTCACCGCCGGTGTAGCCGTAGTCCCAGCGGTTGGTGTGGAACGAGTGGCCCTCGAAGTCGGCGATCCCCGGGATCCCGGGCAGCTTCGCCCTGGTCGCCGTCCCCAGCGCCATCACCACGAAGCGGGCCCGGATGTCATCGTCGTGGTTCGTGCTGATCCGCCAACGTTTGCGGTCCTCGTCCCAGTCGATCGACCGAACCCGCGTCTGGAAGTGCGTCTTGTCGTACAGGCCGTAGTGGCGACCGATGCGCTGGGAGTGGCCGAAGATCTCGTCGACGTACGAGTACTTCTCCTTCGGCATGTAGCCGAGCTCCTCCAACAGCGGCAGGTAGCAGTACGACTCGATGTCGCACTGCGCCCCCGGGTAGCGGTTCCAGTACCACGTGCCGCCGAAGTCGCCGCCGGCCTCGATGATGCTGAAGTCGGTGACACCCTGCTCCGACAGCCGAGCCGCGGCGAGCAGACCACTGAACCCGCCGCCGATGATCGCGATCCCGATCTCCTCGGTGATGGGGGGCCGGACGAAGCCGGGCTCGACGTACGGGTCGTCCTCGGCGTACTGCGCGAAGCTCTCCGCCATCTCGATGTACTGGTCGGCGCCGTCATCGCGGATGCGCTTGTCGCGCTCGCGCCGGTACCGCTCGCGAAGCGCCTCCGGATCGAACCCGAGCCCGT
>JBBQTN010000085.1:0-19929 GCA_038213195.1 Acidimicrobiales bacterium
GTTGGGCCAGGGGTTGGCACTGGTCGCGCCCACGTGGCCGGGTGGGTCGTGTGGTGGGCGCGGGTTGTGCCTGGGGTTGGCGCAGATCGCGCCCACCCGCGCGGTGGGCTGGGAGGTGGGCGCGTGTTGGGCCAGGGGTTGGCACAGGTCGCGCCCATTGAGGCCAGGGTCGGCGCCGACCTCGCCGGTGGCCATGCACGCGTCGGCCGGAATAGAGGTTGGCGGTGGCCGCGTTGCAGCGAGGGTTGGCAACCCAGCGAGGACGGTCGTGATGCCCAGAGCGGTGAGGTTCGCGGAGTACGGCGACGTGAACGTGCTCCAGGTCGTGGAGGTGGAACGGCCCGAGGCGGGCCGGAGCGAGGTGCTGGTCGAGGTCGTCGCGACGTCGATCAACCCCGGCGAAGCGAAGATCCGCGACGGGTCGCTGCACGAGCGGTGGCCGGCGACCTTCCCCTCCGGCCAAGGCAGTGACCTCGCCGGACGGGTCGCCGCTGTGGGCCCCGGCGTCACCACCTTCGCTCCCGGCGACGAGGTCTTCGGGTTCACCGACGGCCGCGCCGCGCAGGCCGACTTCGTCGTCGTGGCGCAGTCGCAGCTGACGATCAAGCCCCCGGGGGTGTCGTTCGAGGTGGCCGGAGCGCTGTTCGTCGCCGGGACCACGGCATTCGCCGCGGTGCGCGCAGTGGATCTCCACCGTGGTGAGACGGTCGTGGTGTCCGGTGCCGCAGGCGGGGTCGGGTCACTCGCCGTGCAGCTCGCGCTGCGCACCGGTGCCGCGGTGATCGCGGTGGCCGGCGCCGCCAACCAGGAGTGGCTGCGCTCTCTCGGGGCGACGCCGGTCGTCTACGGCGACGGCTTGATCGATCGGTTGCGCGCTGCGGCGCCTGCCGGCCTCGACGCATTGATCGACACGCACGGCTCCGGCTACGTCCAGCTCGCCATCGACCTCGGCATCACTGCGCCGCGCATCGACACGATCGCCGACTTCGCCGCGATGGCCAAGTTCGGGGTCAAGGGCGACGGCAGCGCAGCAGCTGCGAACGTCGGGGTCCTCGCCGAGCTCGCCGGGCTGGTCGCGTGTGGTGAGCTCGTCGTCCCGATCGCACGCACGTATCCGCTCGACCAGGTGCGTGAGGCGTACGCGGATCTCGCCTCGGGCCACACACGCGGCAAGATCGTCCTGCTCACGGCCGCATGACACGCCGGGTCGGACCGGGTCGCAGCGCATGAGCGTGAGCGAGCGTCAGCGTCGACGGGCGATCGCGACGGGCTGGCCTGCGGCGAGCTGGCCGCACGCCGCGTCGATGTCGGTGCCGCGGTTGCGGCGCACCGTAGCGTTGACCCCCAGCGCGACGAGCCTGTCGCGGAACTCGACGACGCGCTGGCGTGGCGAGCCGACGGTCGGGTAGCCGGGTGTTGGGTTGAGCGGGATCAGGTTGACGTGCGCCGGGAGGCGGAAGCGCCGGCACAGCGCAGCCAGCTCGCCCGCGTCGCCGTCGCGATCGTTGACGCCGTCGATCAGCGCCCACTCGAAGCTCAGCCGCCGGCCCTTCGCGTCGAGGTACTCGGCGCACGCTTCCATCAATGCTTCGAGCGGGTACCGCCTGTTGATCGGCACCAGCTCGTCGCGCAGCGCGTCGTTCGCCGCGTGCAGCGAGACAGCGAGGTTGACCGGCAGCGGCCGCGTCGCCAGCGTCCGGATCCCCGGCACGAGCCCGACGGTCGAGATCGTGACGTGCCGCGCCGACAGCCCGAGCGCGCGGTGCAGGCGTTCGACCGCGGCCCACACCGTCGGCTCGTTGGCGAGTGGCTCGCCCATTCCCATGAACACGACGTTGCCGAGGCGCCTTCCCATCACCCGCGCCTCGCGGGCAGCGACCACGACCTGCTCGACGATCTCGCCGACGGTCAGGTGACGGGTGAAGCCGGCCTGTCCTGTGGCGCAGAACCCGCAGCCCATCGCGCAGCCGACCTGACTGCTGACGCACACCGTCACCCGATCCGGGTAGAGCATCAGCACGGTCTCGATGTGGCTGCCGTCGCCGAGCTGCCACAGGTGCTTGACCGTGTCGCCGTCGTCATTCACGCGGTGAGTCACTTCCTGCAAGGCGGCCGGCAGGGCGATGCCCAGGCGATCGCGCAGCGCCTTGGGCAGGTTGCTCATCTCCGCAGGCGCCGCGAGGCGCGTGTAGAGCCCCTCCCAGACCTGATCGAGGCGGTAGCGCGGCTCGCCGTCGAGCAGCGCGGCGAGCTCGTCGCGGTCGGGCTGGTAGCGCGTCGAGGTGCGCGCGCTCAGTACCGCATCAGCCGTGCCGTTGCTCATCCCGCTCCTCCTTCGAGGACGGCGAGGTAGGCGCGATCGGTGTGGTCGATGGTGAAGCCGAGATGCTCGTACATCGTCACCGCACCCGTGTTGCCGGCATCGACGTACAGCATCGCGACGCGCAGACCGCGTCCGGTGAGATGGTCGAGGCCCGCGGTCGTCAGGGCCGAGCCGAGGCCGAGCCCGGGGAAGTCCGGGTCCACCGCGATCGCGTAGATCTCGCCCATCGGCGGGTCCGTGTCGCCGTGGACCTTCGTCCAGCAGAACGCCGCGAGCCGGCCGTCACGCTCGTGCAGCAGGAAGCCTGCAGGGTCGAACCACGCCTCGTGCTCGCGCTGGGCGAGCATCGCCGGCGTCCAGCCGCCCTGCTCCGGATGGTCGGCGAAGGCCCGGTTGTTGACCTGCAACCACGCCGCTTCGTCGCGACCGACCACGAACGCACGGACGGCGACGTCGGTGGTCCGCTCGATGGGCAGCGAACGGCGCATCTGGTGCAGCTCCCGCCCGAGCGCGAAGCCCGTCCCGGCCACGGCCGCCTCGACGTCGGCATCGCCCAAGCCCGCCGGCAGCACCCACCAGTTCACGGCACCGCCGCCGCGCAGGCTGATCTCCGCCGAGGCGGCGACGACGAGCGCGGACAGGACGGTGGGGTCGTCACGATGCGCCGGATCGACCACCACCTCCAACGACCACACTCCGTTGCCGGCCTGCAGCTGGGCGTAGCCGGCCAGGCCGCTGTCGACGCCCGTGCCGGCGTGGGCCAGCACCCCGATGTACGTCGTGCTCTGCGGATCGCGCAGATCGACGAGCAGGTGGTCGCTCAGTGGCTGCGCCCCGTCGTGGTCGGCGACGACCGTCAGCAGCCGGTCGACCGCGGTGCGCTGCTGCTCGGTCAGCCGGTGGACGATCTCGCTGGCCATGACGACCGAGGCTACGAGCACGGCCCCGTGCCCGCCGCGGCGCGACGACGGATCGCGTTCGCGGTCTGCTTAGTCTCGACGCGATGGCCGGTCCGCGCACTCCGAAGGGTCGAGCCAGAACAGTTGCTCTGCGCCTCGCCGACGAGTATCCGGAGGCGATCTGCGAGCTCGACTTCACCACCCCGTTCGAACTGCTCACCGCGACGATCCTCGCCGCGCAGACGACCGACGTCCGGGTCAACATGGTCACGCCGGTGCTGTTCGGCAGATATCCGACGGCCGCCGCCCTCGCTGCTGCATCGCCGCCCGAGGTCGAGGAGATCATCCGCTCCACCGGGTTCTACCAGGCCAAGACCAGGAACATCCTCGCGATGGCGGGGGCACTCCTCGACCGCTTCGACGGTGAGGTCCCGACGGCGCTCGCCGATCTGGTCACGCTGCCCGGCGTGGGCCGCAAGACCGGCAACGTGGTCCGCAGCGTCGCCTTCCGCCTCCCCGGTCTGCCCGTCGACACCCACGTCGGGCGCCTCAGCCGGCGCCTCGGGTTGACCGAGCTCGACGATCCGGTGAAGGTCGAAGCGGAGTTGTGCGGCTACCTGCCCGCGAGCGCGTGGGGTGACTTCAGCCTGCGGATGATCCTCCACGGCCGTCGAGTCTGTGACGCGAAGAGCCCGCGGTGCGGTTCCTGCGTGCTCGAGGACATCTGCCCGTCTTCTCTGCTGCCGCGACGGCGACGTCGCCGAGGTTGACGCAGCGCGCACGCTCCACCGCTGTCGGCCATCAGTCACCTTGCGTCGGATTGAGCAGGGATATATGCTTTCGAGACCAACCAGGTTCCCGCCACCTGGTTTGCGGGTGATGCCGGGATCCGCCGCCTGGCGTCGCCATGTGCGATGGCCCCGTAAGGGGCCGTCGCCATTTTTCCGGTGAGATGCTCGTCGGGACGCCGCTCAACCACCCACCGAACGGGCCAGCACCAGCGCCCGCGTTGCGCTGCGCAGCGCCCGTTCGGCCTCGTACAGGGCGCGCACGAGGTCTTCCGACGAGGACAGTTGGGGCTCGCCGGCCATCTCGGCGATCTCCTCGCGATAGCGGCCGACGTGATCGGCGATCACGGCCAGGCGGGCGTCGACGGGGTTCGGCATCGCCACAGTGTGCCCGCTGCGCACCGCTGCGAACCTGCGCCGGGGCCGCAGAATCCGCCGGGTGGTGCGCCGGCCGATCGGTAGCGTGGGGCGGTGACCGTCATCCCGGTGCGTGACGACCTCAAGGCGCTCGAGGGCTACCACTCGCCGCAGGTCGACGTGCGCGTCCGCCTCAACACCAACGAGTCACCGGTGCCGCCGCCGGCCGCGTGGCGTGACGCGTTCGCGGCCGAGCTGTCGCGGGTGCAGTGGCACCGCTACCCGGACCGCGCCGCCACCGAGCTGCGCACGGGGATCGCCGAACTGCACGGCGTGCGTGCCGATCAGGTCTTCGCCGCCAACGGCAGCAACGAGGTGCTGCAGACGTTGCTGCTCACCTACGCAGGTCCCGGCCGCACGGTGGCGACGTTCGAGCCCACCTACCAGCTGCACGGTCACATCGCCCGGCTCACCGGCGCGACTGTGGCCGAGGGCGAGCGCGCCGCCGACTTCACCCTCGACCTCGCCGAGGTGCAGCGGGTGATCGACTCAGCGCAGCCGATCGTCACGTTCCTGTGCTCGCCGAACAACCCCACGGGGCTGGAGGAGCCGCAGGCCGCCGTCCGCGCGGTCATCGCCGCGGCACCCGGCCTCGTCGTCGTCGACGAGGCCTACGGGCAGTTCGCCAGCTGGTCGGCGCTCGACCTCGTCAACGACGACGACCCGCTCGTCGTCACCCGCACCTTCTCGAAGACCTGGTCGATGGCGGGCTCCCGGCTCGGCTACCTCGTCGGCCCTTCGTGGCTGGTCGCCGAGCTCGACAAGGTGGTCCTGCCGTACCACCTCGACAGTGCCAAGCAGATCGCCGGCCGGCTCGCGCTGCGCTACGCCGACGAGATGGAGGCCAGGGTGCAGCTGATCGTCGCCGAACGCCGGCGCATCGCCACGGCGCTGGGTGAGCTGCCCGTCGTGGCGTTCGACAGCGGCGCCAACTTCATCCTCTTCCGGCCGCGCGCGGTGCCGGGTAGGCAGGTCTGGGACGGGCTGGTCGAACGCAGCGTGCTGATCCGCGACTGCTCCAGCTGGGCCCGGCTGGACGACTGCCTGCGGGTCACGGTCGGCACGCCCGCAGAGAACGATGCGTTCCTGGCCGCGCTCGCCGAGGTGCTCGCGTGAGCCGCCGCGCGACGGTGGAGCGGACGACGAAGGAGACCGCGATCGCGCTGTCGATCGACCTCGACGGGACGGGGACGTCGTCGATCGACACCGGCATCCCGTTCTACGACCACATGCTCGATCAGCTCGGTCGCCACGGCGGGTTCGACCTGCAGATCACCGCCAAGGGCGACCTGCACATCGACACCCATCACACGGTGGAGGACGTCGCCATCGCGCTCGGCGAGGCGTTCCGCAAGGCGGTCGGAGACAAGGTCGGCGTGCGCCGCTTCGCGAGCGGGCTGTACCCGCTCGACGAGGCCCTCGTCGAGGTGGCGCTCGACCTGTCCGGACGGCCGTTCGTGCACTGGGAGGTGCCGCTGCCGGAGTCCTTGCCGCTCGGCAACCCGGCGTTCGACCCGCAGCTCGCCGAGCACGCGATCGGCTCCTTCGCCACGGCCGCCCACATCACCCTGCACTGCACGCTGCGCCGTGGCCGCAACGTGCACCACATCATCGAGGCGACGTTCAAGGGGCTGGCGCGGTGCCTGCGCGACGCGGTGCGCGTCGAGGGCAGCAACCTGCCGAGCACGAAGGGCGTGCTGTGACCGGCCCGCTCGTCGCCGTGCTCGACTACGGGATCGGCAACCTGCGCTCCGCGCAGAAGGCGCTGGAGCGCTGCGGGGCCGACGCTCGGTTGACCGCCGACCATGGGCTGATCGCCGAGGCCGATGCAGTTGTGCTCCCGGGCGTCGGCGCGTTCGGGGCGTGCATGGACGCCCTGCGCGCCGCCGATCTGGAGCAGCCGGCGCTCGGCGCGGTCGCCTCGGGCCGGCCGTTCCTCGGGATCTGCGTCGGGATGCAGATGCTGTTCACCGGCAGCGACGAGAACCCGGCGGCCCGCGGTCTCGGCGTCATCGATGGGCAGATCGAGTGGATCTCCGACCGGGTGCCGCGGCCGCAGATGCAGTGGAACCAGCTCGTCGTGCGCACCCGGGAGCCGCTGTTCGCCGGCCTCGGCGAGCACCCGTGGGTCTATTTCGTGCACTCGCTGCACGGTGTGCCCGCCGATCCCGGTGTGGTCGCGGCTACGTGCGACTACGGCGGCACGGTGAACGCCGCGTTCCGTCATCGCAACGTGTTCGCCACCCAGTTCCACCCGGAGAAGAGCGGCCGCGCCGGGCTCGCGCTGTTGACCAACTTCGTCGACTCGCTGGCCCTGGCGGACACCGTCCTCCGCGCCGTGACGTGATCGAGCTGTACCCGGCGATCGACCTGCGCGGCGGCAAGGTCGTGCGCCTGCGCCAGGGCGACTACGCCGACGAGACCACGTACGGCGACGACCCGGTGGCGGTGGCCGCGTCGTTCGCCGCCGCCGGCGCACCGTGGATCCACGTCGTCGACCTCGACGCGGCGCGCACCGGCTCGCCGCTGAACCGGCTGGTCGTCGCCGCGATCACCGCTGCGGTCGCGGGCACAGCGCGGGTGCAGACGGGCGGGGGAGTGCGCACGCTCGACGACGCCAGGGCCCTGGCCGACGCAGGCGTGGCGCGGGTCGTGATGGGCTCGGCCGCCGTGGCCGACCCGCCGCTCGTCGAGCGCGTCGCCGAGGTGATCGCCGTCGCCGTCGGCCTCGACCACCGCGGCGGCGAGCTGGCGGTGCACGGTTGGACCGCCGGCTCCGGCGCACGGCTCGACGAGGCGCTCGGATGGTTCCCCGCGGCGAGCGCGTTCGTGATCACCGACATCGGGCGCGACGGGATGCTCAGCGGGCCGGACGTCGCCGGTCTCACCGCCGCGGCGTCGCGCACCTCGACGCCCGTGATCGCGAGTGGTGGCGTCGCATCGCTCGACGATCTGCGCGCCCTCGCCGCGGTGCCCGGGATCGGCGGCGTGATCACCGGTAAGGCGCTGTACGAGGGCCGGTTCAGCGTGGGTGAGGCGCTGCGCGTCTTGCAGGCGACGTCGTGCAGGTAGCGCGGGTCATCCCCTGCCTCGACGTCACCGAAGGTCGGGTCGTCAAGGGCATCAACTTCGTCGAGCTGCGCGACGCGGGCGACCCCGTCGGGCTGGCCCGTCGCTACGACGCCGAAGGTGCCGACGAGCTCGTCTTCCTCGACATCACCGCCTCGTCGGACGGTCGTGAGACGATGGTCGACGTCGTGTCGCGCACCGCGGAGGAGGTGTTCATCCCGTTCACCGTGGGCGGCGGGATCCGTGCCGTCGGCGACGCGCGGCGGATGCTACGCGCCGGCGCGGACAAGGTCAGCGTCAACACCGCTGCCGTGCAGCGACCGGAGCTGATCGGCGAGATCGCCACCGAGTTCGGCGCGCAGTGCTGCGTCTGCGCGATCGACGCCAAGCGCCGCGCCGGAGGGAGCGGGTTCGAGGTGTACCTGCACGGCGGTCGCACACCCACCGGCATCGACGCGATCGGCTGGGCCGTGCGTGCGACGGTGCTCGGCGCCGGCGAGATCCTGCTGACCTCGATGGATCGTGACGGCACGAAGGCTGGGTTCGACCTCGAGCTGACCGCAGCCGTCGCCGACGCGGTCGGCGTGCCGGTGATCGCCAGCGGCGGCGTCGGCACGCTCGCCCACCTCGTCGACGGCGTCGTCGAGGGCCACGCCACCGGCGTGCTCGCGGCGAGCATCTTCCACTTTGGCGAGCACACCATCGCCGAGGCGAAGGCAGCGATGACCGCCGCCGGCGTGGTCGTGCGCCCGGCCTGACGGTTGCGCCCTGCCTCACGGTGCGCCCCCGGCGCGGGACCGCGTCGGACGGCGTTTCCTCTGCCCCGACCGACCATCGGACCGTCCGAGCAGCGGACATGGTCAGCGGGTGACCTGTGCCGCGCCGGTGGTCGCTCGCCGGCGGTCGCCGTAGCGTCGGGGAGATGACCGCAGACAAGCGCAAGATGCAGTACCGCCGGCTCGGCCGCAGCGGCCTCCAGGTGTCGGTGCTCTCGTTCGGCAGCTGGGTGACCTTCGACAACCAGTTGAAGGACGAGACCGCGATGGAGTGCATGCAGGCGGCCAAGGCCGCCGGGTGCAACTTCTTCGACAACGCAGAGGCGTACGCCGGCGGCGAGAGCGAGGCGATCATGGGCAGGGTCGTCAGCGAGCTGGGCTGGAAGCGGCACGAGTACGTGATGACCTCGAAGTTCTACTGGGGCCTCGACGGCCGCATGCCGAACATGCAGAACACGCTCAACCGCAAGTACCTGGTCCACGCCGTCGACGGCTCGCTGGAGCGGATGGGCCTCGACTTCCTCGACGTCATCTACTGCCACCGCGCCGATCCGAACACGCCGATCGAGGAGACCGTCTGGGCGCTGAGCGACATCATCGACCGCGGCAAGGCGCTCTACTGGGGCACCAGCGAGTGGAGCGCAGACGAGATCCGCGCGGCGTGGGAGATCGCCGAGCGCCACCACCTGCACAAGCCGATCGTCGAGCAGCCGCAGTACAACCTGCTCTCGCGCGAGCGCGTCGAGAACGAGTACGCCCGCTTGTACGACGACATCGGCCTCGGCACGACGATCTGGAGCCCGCTCGCGTCCGGTCTGCTCACCGGCAAGTACCGCGACGGCGTGCCGCAGGACTCGCGCGGTGCGCTGGACGGCTACGGCTGGCTCGCCGAGCGGCTGACCAACAAGGACGAGATCGCCCGGGTGGAGAAGCTCCGTCCGATCGCCGACGAGCTCGGCTGCTCGATGGCGCAACTGGCGATCGCGTGGTGCGCGGCGAACCCGCACGTCTCCACGGTGATCACCGGTGCAAGCCGGGCCAGCCAGGTGGTCGAGAACTTCGAGGCGATCGAGGTCCTCGCGCTGCTGACCCCCGAGGTCCTGCAGCGGATCGACGCAGCCGTCGCCTGAGCAACCTTCGCGAGGCGCTGGCACGGCCCTGGGCACCGGTAGGTTCGCGGTCGTGGCCCACGTCGACGAGAAGCTGCCGATCAGGATGCTCAACGATCGGTTGCTGGTGAGGATCCCGGACAAGGACGGTGAACGCCGCTCGACCGGCGGGATCCTCATTCCGGCGACGGCGCAGATCTCCAAGCGCCTGGTGTGGGCCGAGGTCGTCGCGATCGGCCAGAACGTGCGTGCCGCCGAGGTCGGCGACCGGGTGCTGTTCAGCCCCGACGACCGTTACGAGGTCGAAGTCGGCGGTGTCGACTACATCATGTTGCGCGAGCGCGACCTCCACGCCGTCGCCGCCAGCCGGATCGAAGCAAGCACCGGGCTGTATTTGTGAGGTCGGGACTGGCGTCCGCTCGCTGACGCTCGCTTTCGCCGCTCCCTTGGTCGGGCGAATCGGGGCGGCACCGGACGGGGCTGTCCTCGTAGCATGGCGGGATGCCCACAGGCGTGCAGATCGATGCGACCTCCGAGCAGTTGGCAGGGGTGAAGTACGACGCCAACGGCCTCGTTCCGGCGATCGCACAGGACGCGGTCACCAAGGACGTGCTGATGGTCGCGTGGATGAACGCCGAGACCCTGCGGATGACCTTCGACGAGGGGCGGATGGTGTACTGGAGCCGCAGCCGCCAGGAGGTCTGGCGCAAGGGCGACACCAGCGGCGACGCGCAGTACGTGCGTGAGGCGTTCTACGACTGCGATGCCGACGTGCTGCTGTTCCTCGTCGAGCAAGCAGGCGCAGGCGCATGCCACACCGGTGCGCGCTCGTGCTTCTACCGGCGCTTCGGCACCGAGGGGTGAGCACCACCTCGTCCGGGCTGCAGATCCGCCCGGATCGTGCTGAGTTCGCGGCGCTCGCCGCCGAGCACACCCTGGTGCCCGTGTGGTGTGAGCTGCTGGCCGACCTGGAGACCCCTGTGGCGGTGTACGCGAAGCTGGTCGGTGACGGGGCAGGGTTCCTGCTCGAGTCCGTGGAGCACGCCGAGCGCTGGGGCCGGTACAGCTTCGTCGGCCGCGATCCGGTGGCGACGATCGAGCTGCGCGACGGGCTGTTGCGCGTCGACGGCGCGGTGCCCGACTCGATGCCGACGGACCAGGGCATCCTCGCCGCGCTGGACGCGCTCGTCGCGACGTACCGCGCCCCGATGATGGCCGATCTGCCGCCGCTGCAGAGCGGGGTGATGGGCTACCTCGGCTACGACGTCGTGCGCGAGGTCGAACGGCTGCCTGACACCCCGCACGACGACCGTGGGCTCCCCGACGCGGTGATGAGCATCATCGGTTCGCTCGCGGCGTTCGACCACTGGCGCCAGCGGGTGTACCTGATCGAGAGCGTCCCCGTGCTCGGACTCGACGCTCGCGGGCTGATCGCCGCGTACGACGCGGCGATCACCCGCGTCGAGCGCGCCGTCAACGATCTCGCCCGCCCGCTGCCATACGTGCCCGTGCCGCCCCCGCGAGTCGACGACGTGCTGCCGGAGGTGCGTTCGTCGATGCCGAACGGGATGTACCAGCAGGCCGTCGAGGTGGCCAAGGAGCACATCCTCGCCGGCGACGTCTTCCAGGTCGTGCTCGCCCAGCGCTACGACATCCAGCTCGACGCCGACCCGTTCGACGTCTACCGAGTCCTGCGCCAGATCAACCCCAGCCCGTACATGTACTTCCTGCGCCACCCCGCGATCACGATCGTCGGCAGCTCGCCCGAACCGATGGTGCAGGTGCTCGGTCGCAAGGTGATCAGCCGGCCGATCGCCGGCACCCGCCGGCGCGGCCGTGACGACGAGCACGACCGGCGGATGGCCGGCGAGCTGAAGGAGAACCCGAAGGAGGTCGCCGAGCACATCATGCTCGTCGACCTGGCCCGCAACGACGTCGGCAGGGTGGCTGTCTTCGGGACCATGCACGTCGACGAGCTGATGACCCTGGAGCGCTACAGCCACGTGATGCACCTCACCTCGCAGGTCAGCGGGGAGCTGGTCGACGGGAGGACCCCGATCGACGTGCTGCGCGCCACGTTGCCCGCCGGGACGGTCAGCGGGGCGCCGAAGGTCCGCGCGATGGAGATCATCGACGAGCTCGAACCCGTCAAGCGCGGCCCGTACGCGGGTGTCGTCGGGTACGTCGACTTCAGCGGGAACCTTGACACGGCGATCGCGATCCGCACGATGTTCGTCGGCCCGCACGGCGCCTCGTTCCAGGCCGGGGCGGGGATCGTCGCCGACTCCGTCCCCGACGACGAGGACCTCGAGTGCCGCAACAAGGCCGCCGGTCTGCTCGCCGCTGTCCCCGCGGCGAGGCGGATGACCGCCAAGCGCAACGCCGAAGGCACCCCGGCCTGACCCGCGGACCGCTCAGGGCACACCGCGCGGCCGTCAGCCGACGAGGCCCCCGATCAGCAGGATCGTGCCGATCATCCCGACGAACAGCGCGCTGAGCACGGTCAGCGCGACAAGACCCGGTACCCGCGTCACGGCACGGATTGCGACGCGCAGCGACGCGAAGCGACGCGGCGCCTGCGTCAACATCTGGCGCAGGTTGCCGAGGCTGCGCGCCGTCGTCGCGAGCGGCTGTCCCGTGTCGTGGTCGACCACCATCGCCAGCGCGGACTTCGATTCGCCGAGCAGCGCGCGCACCTCGCCGACGAGCCGCGGCGCGAGGCGGGCGGTGCCGCGGACCAAGAGCCACGCCGAGACACCGGCGACGGCCGGGATCGCGCAGATCACTGCGCCCAGCACGGCCCATGTGGCGCGGTGGGAGTGGTTCAGTGCCCACAGCCCGGTCACGTACGTCGCCGCCGCGATCACCACGGCAACGGAGGCGACGCTGAACGCCAGCGAGGCGAGCCGGTTCAGCGTGATCCGCAGGAACTCCGAGAACTGCGTCGCAACGCGCTCGGTCCGGACGTCCAGCTCACCACTCGGCTCGGCAGCCATGCCCACCAGTGTGTCAGCCACGGGCGGCGCTGCGACACTGTGACCATGTTCTGGTTCGAACCATCACGAGACGTCGTGCGCGTCGCCGGCCCCGACGCGGCGACGTACCTGCACTCCCAGCTGTCGCAGGCGGTCGGCTCGATGGCGGTGGGGGAGAGCACGTGGTCGTTCGTGCTGCAACCGACCGGCAAGATCGACGTGCTGCTGCGGGTGTGGCGCACCGGTGCGGAGGAGTTCGTCGTCGATACCGACGGCGGGTACGGCGACGTCATGACTGCCCGGTTGAACCGCTTCAAGATCAGGGTCAAGGCGACGATCGAGCCGCTCCAGTGGCGCTGCATCGCGCTGCGCGGCGACGTCATCGAGCATGCCGGCCTTCCCGGGGCGGTGGTCGCCTGGGGAGGCGGCGTCGACCTGCTCGGTGCCGACGTCACCCCGCCCGACGGTGTGCACGCCGGCACGGCCGACGAGTTCCTCGACGCGCGCATCGCCGCCGGATGGCCTGCGATGGGTGCGGAGATCGTTCCCGGCGAGACCATCCCGGTCGAGACCGGGGCCGTGGCAGAAGCGGTGAGCTTCACGAAGGGCTGCTACCCGGGCCAGGAGCTCGTCGAGCGGATGGACAGCCGCGGCGCGTCCGCCCCCTACCACCAGGTCGTGCTGGAGCGACGCGCAGGCGACGAGCCGGGCAGCGCAGTCGTGATCGACGGGCAGACGGTCGGTGCGGTCACGTCCGCCGGCACGTCGCACGTGATCGGGCGTGTGCGTCGGGGCGTCGAGGCGGGCGCGCGAAGCTGATCCGATGCCCCGCACCGAAGCGCAGCTCGCCGAGCAACTCCGACGGATCCGTGCGTTGTGCACGGCGCTTCCCGAGGTCACAGAGGAGATCACCTGGGGGACCGACGTCAACTTCAGGGTCCGTAAGAAGATCTTCTGCTTCCCTGGCAACGGCGGTTCGTTGACGGTCAAGGCCGAGCGGGACGAGCTGCCGGCGCTGCTCGCCGACAAGCGCTGCGCCCCGGCGCCCTACCTCGCCCGCGGCGGGTGGATCCGGATGGACCTGACCACGGGCAGGATCGACTGGCGCGAGGTCGACGAGCTGATCCGCACGTCCTACACCCTGATCGCCCCGAAGACCCTCTCCCGGCAGCTGACGAGCAGCTGAGCGCGACGTCGCCGGATCAGTGGGTGAGGGCCTGGAACTCGTGGTCGTGGCGGAGCGTGTCGAACTCGGGGGCGTGATCGGCGGCATGGCGCAGCCCGTCGGTCGGCGGGCCTTCACCGATCGCGGCGCGTAGCCAGCCGAGCGCGACGGCGCGGTCGCCCAGCGCCGCAGCCGCGCGGCTGACGCACACGGCGAGCATCGGCGACGGCTCGCGTCGATAGGCCGCAGCCGCGTAGTTGGCGGCGCGCTCGAACTCGCCGAGGCGCAGCAGCACGGTGGCGAGCACGAACTCGCTGTACGTCCGTCCGGTCGGCAACGGGTCGGCGAGCAACTGCAGCAGCGCGCCGAGCGACGCCTCGGGGGCGGCGTCGGGTGGCCACCAGTTCGGCGTCTCGTCGTCGTGGAAGTCGCGCAGCAGAACCTGTCGGGCGATCTCGGGATGCCCCTGGGTGAGCTGCTGGTGGGCCCGATACCACGGCGACGGCAGCTGGCCGCCGACGAACCTGCTGACATCGCCGTCGCGCCACGCCGCGGCCTCGCCGGCCGCGAACAGGCTGGCGCTGTCGATCTCGGCACCCGGGTGGTTGCCCCGCGCCCGATGGTGGCTGAGCATCTGCAGCTGGGCGATCAACGGCACCATCGCGAAGATCCCGAGGGTCTGCAACCGCGGGTTGGTGAACAGCAGCACGGCGCCGCCGATGGTCAGGCCGATGCTCAGGTAGATCATCACCGTCTTGGCGACGCCGCGGGGGAGCACGGCGTCGAGGCCGGCCTCGGCGATGTTGCCGCCGTCGAACGGCAGCACCGGGATCAGGTTGACGAACCCGATGATCGGTCCGGCCCACCACAGGCCGAGCTGCGCGGGGCTCCACGAGCTGTGCGGACGCAACGAGGTGATGCCCGTCGCGCGCAGCGCGATCAAGCTGATGATGATCTGCGTCGCCGGGCCGGCGAGGGAGATCCCGGCGCGCTCCCAGCGCTTGAGCTCGCGCGTCGGCTGGAAGGACGCGTACCCGTAGAGGAAGTCGAGCGAGATCTCCGCCTTCGCGCCGGTCGCTCGCGCCGCCACCGCGTGACCGAGCTCGTGGAGCAGCGTGAACAGGGCGAGGAACAGCGCCAGCCACACGCCGTGCTCTGGTCCGTTGACGACGATGACCAGCACCATCAACCGCATGAAGCCGGGCTTGACCTGGACTGGGAAGCCCAGCAGCCGGAACGCGGGCGTCGTTGCCATCCCCGCGAATGCTACGGGAAGTCTCAACGAGCGAGGTGCCACGCGACTCTAGACTCGCGTTCCGTGCCGTACGTCTACAGCTTCGATCACAAGCACAGCCGCCCACCGATGGAGCACAAGGATCTGCTCGGCGGGAAGGGCGCGAACCTCGCCGAGATGACGAGCGTGCTGAGGCTGCCGGTGCCTCCGGGGTTCACGATCTCCACCGACGCCAGCCGCGCATACATGAGGTCCGGCTGGCCGGCCGGGCTCGACGAGGAGATCAGCAGCCACGTCGCTCGCCTCGAGCAGACGATGGGTCGCAAGCTCGGCGACGCCGCCGACCCGCTGCTGGTCAGCGTGCGCTCCGGAGCGAAGTTCTCGATGCCGGGGATGATGGACACCGTCTTGAACCTCGGGCTCAACGACAAGAGCGTCAGGGGCCTCGCCGCGGTCACCGGCGACGCGCGGTTCGCGTACGACAGCTACCGCCGGTTCATCTCGATGTACGGGCGGATCGTCCTCAACATCGACGGGGCACGCTTCGACCATCCGCTGGAGGTCGCCAAGCAGGACGCCGGGGTGCGCACCGACGCCGAGCTCACCGCGGAGAAGCTCGCCGAGCTGTGCGAGCTGTACAAGGCGGTCGTCAAGAGCGCCACAGGCAGACCGTTCCCGCAGGCGCCGTTGAAGCAGCTGCGCGGCGCGGTGGAGGCCGTGTTCAGGAGCTGGAACGGCGCCCGCGCGATCGCGTATCGCGTCCGCGAGCGGATCGACCACATGCTCGGCACCGCGGTCAACGTGCAGGTGATGGTGTTCGGCAACCGCGACGACACGAGCGGCACCGGTGTCGGCTTCACCCGCAACGCGGCGACCGGCGAGAACAAGCCGTACGGCGACTTCCTGATCAACGCACAGGGCGAGGACGTCGTCGCCGGGATCCGCAACACCGAGGACCTCGATGCGTTGCGGACCCACTTCCCGCCGATCCACACCGAGCTGATGACGATCTTCGCCCGGCTCGAGCGGCACTACACCGACATGTGCGACACCGAGTTCACGATCGAGCAGGGCAAGTTGTGGATGCTCCAGACCCGCGTCGGCAAGCGCACCGGCGCGGCGGCGCTACGGATGGCCGTGGAGATGACGAAGGGCACCGGCACCGGCGCGGCGCGCTGGAAGATCAGCAAGAACGAGGCGCTGCTGCGGGTCACAGGCGAGCACCTCGACCAGGTGCTCCACCCACAGTTCTCCGGGAAGGGCGATGTCATCGCCAAGGGCCTCGCCGCCTCACCAGGCGCTGCGGTCGGCAAGGTCTACTTCACCGCCGACGACGCAGCGAGCGCCGCCGAGCGCGGCGAGCCGGTGATCCTCGTGCGCAATGAGACCAGCCCCGAGGACGTGCACGGGATGATGGTCAGCCAGGGCATCCTCACCGCCCGAGGCGGCCTCGTCAGCCACGCCGCGGTCGTGGCCCGCGGCTGGGGCACGCCGGCGATCGTCGGCGCAGAGGCGATCAAGATCGACGGGCACAAGTTCGCCGTCGGCAACATCGTCGTCCACGAGGGCGACATGATCTCGCTGGACGGCACCACGGGCGAGGTGGTGCTCGGCGAGATGCTGCTCGCCGCGGCCGAGCCGCCGGCCGAGTTCAAGACGATCCTGGAGTGGGCCGACGTCGTGCGCAAGGGGAAGCTTGGCGTGCGCGCCAACGCCGACACCGGCGAGGACGCCAAGAACGCCAGAGATCTCGGCGCGGAGGGCATCGGCCTGTGCCGCACCGAGCACATGTTCCTCGCCCCCGACCGTCTGCCGGTGGTGCGCGAGATGATCCTCGCCAACACCCCTGACGAGGAGCTCGCCGCGCTGGCCGAGCTCGGCAGGGTGCAGCAGATCGACTTCGAGGAGGTCCTCTCCGCGATGGACGGGCTGCCGGTCACGGTGCGCCTGCTCGACCCTCCGCTGCACGAGTTCCTGCCGTCGGTGGAGGAGCTGCGCATCAAGCAGGTGCGCGAGGGCCTCTCCACCCGCGAGACCTCGGAGCTCAAGGCGGCGGAGGAGTGGGCCGAGCACAACCCGATGATCGGTACCCGCGGGGTGCGCCTCGGGGTGGTCAAGCCCGGCCTGTACGCGATGCAGGTGCGCGCGCTGATGCTCGCTGCGACGTCGCTGCGCAAGCAGGGCAAGAACCCGATCGTCGAGGTGATGATCCCGCTGACCGTCACACGTGAGGAGCTGCACCTCGCCAGGACCTGGGTCGAGGAGGCGATCGCCGAGACGACGAAGGGCCTGAAGAAGAGGCCCGAGGTCACCATCGGCACCATGATCGAGACACCGCGCGCGGCATTGCGCGCTGACGAGATCGCCGAGGAGAGCGACTTCTTCAGCTTCGGCACCAACGACCTCACCCAGCTGACGTTCGGGTTCAGCCGCGACGACGTCGAGAGCCGGATGATGCCCGCCTACCTCGAGCAGGGCCTGCTCAAGCGCAACCCGTTCGAGACCATCGACCCCGGCGGCGTCGGCGAGCTGGTCAGGATCGGCGCGCAGCGCGGCCGAGCGGTGAAGAAGCACCTCAAGCTCGGCGTGTGCGGCGAGCACGGCGGGGATCCCGAGAGCATCGCCCTGTTCTACGAGGCCGGCCTCGACTACGTCAGCTGCAGCCCGTTCCGTGTGCCGATCGCGCGCCTCGCTGCCGCCCAGGCGATCCTCAACGCGGCCAGCGCCGGCGCGAAGTCGGAGACGCGATAAGGGCCCCGGGCGCATCCTGCTGGGCGGGCCCGGCGGGATGCGAACGCTTTCCGAGCCAGCGGGTCGCGGCCAGATGATCGCCGCCTCGGAGCGCGGTCACTTCGTCGACCTCGACGTGCAGCCGATCGCATGGGTGGCCGCGCTGGCGGCGATCGCCGTCCTGCTGCTGTTCGACATCCTCGTCCTACACCGCAAGCCGAAGGTCCTCACGGCGCGACGCGCGGCGATCGAGACCGTGTCGTGGATCGTGGTCGGAGCGTGCTGCGGCCTTGTGGTGGTCGCCGTCGCCGGAGGAGCGGCGGGCGGCGAGTGGTTCTCCGGCTACCTGATCGAGTACAGCCTGTCGATCGACAACGTGTTCGTGTGGGCGTTGATCCTCAGCAGCTTCGCCGTCCCACCCGACTCGCAGCACCGGGTGCTGTTCTGGGGCGTGTTCGGCGCGCTCGTGCTGCGCGCCGGGTTCATCTTCGCCGGGGTGGCGCTGGTGCAGCGCTTCGAGTTCGTGCTGTTCGTGTTCGGTGGCTTCCTGATCTACACGGCGGCGACGTTGGTGATCGGCAAGGACCACGACAAGGACCCGACGCAGGGCCGGTTCATCCGCCTGGTGCGCAGGGTCGTGCCGACAACCGACCAGCTGGACGGACAGCACCTGTTCACCCACATCGACGGCAAGCGTCTGGCGACGCCGCTGTTCGCGGTGCTCGTCCTGGTCGAAGTCACCGACGTCCTGTTCGCCGTCGACTCGGTGCCGGCGGTGCTCGCGGTGAGCAACGAGCAGATCATCGTGTTCACCTCGAACGCGTTCGCGGTGATGGGTCTGCGATCGTTGTACTTCCTGCTCGCCGACATGCGCGAGCGGTTCAGGTACCTCCAGCAGGGCCTCGCGGTGATCCTCGCGTTCGTCGGAGTGAAGATGATCATCAGCCGCTGGGTGCACCTCTCGACGGTGTTGTCGCTGCTCGTGATCGCGGTCGTGCTGACGTCCGCCGTCGTGTTCTCGGTGTGGCGCACGGCGCCGGGGGACGCCGAGATGGCCGTCGAGGACCCGCGGCGCGTCGGCGAGCCTGACGGATCAGACACCGCCCGATAGGTCGGGAATGGCGTCAGGACCGCTCGGTAGTGTGCGGGGATGGCGATCGTCGAGGAGGATCTGGAGCGGGTCCGCTCCACCCTCGCCCTTTCGGACGTCGTCCAGGAGTACATCCCGCTCAAGCGGGTCGGGCGCAACTGGGTCGGCCTGTGCCCGTTCCACGCCGAGCGCACCGGCTCGTTCAACGTGCGCGACGAGACGAGCAGGTACCGGTGCTTCGGCTGCGACGCGGCAGGCGACGTGTTCAAGTTCGTGCAGGACATCGACAACCTCGACTTCGTCGCAGCGGTGGAGAAGCTGGCCGCGAAGGCGGGGGTGCAGCTGCGCTACACGACCGGCGGCGAGGGCCGCGAGCGGCAACGCCGGCGGCAGCTCGTCGAGGTGGTCGGCAAGGCCGTCGAGTGGTACCATAAGCGGCTGCTCGAGAGCCCTGATGCCCGCGAGGCGCGCGACTACCTGCGCCGCCGCGGTCTGGCAGGCGCCGTGGCGCGCACGTTCAAGCTCGGCTGGGCGCCGGACGCATGGAACGACCTCAGCAGGACGATCGGCGTCGGCGCAGAGCTGCTGCGCGAGACCGGCCTGTCGTTCACGAACAAGGCCGGTCGGGCGCAAGACGCGTTCCGGGCGCGGGTGATGTTCCCGATCTTCACCGAGACGGGCGATCCGGTGGCCTTCGGCGGCAGGATCCTCCCCGGCTCGGCCGATCCCGCGAAGTACAAGAACTCCGAGGCCACGCCGATCTACGCCAAGTCGAAGACGCTGTACGGGCTGAACTGGGCCAAGCAGCACGTCGTCGCCGCCGACCAGGTGATCGTCTGCGAGGGCTACACGGACGTGATCGGGTTCCACCGTGCGGGCGTGCCGCGGGCTGTGGCGACGTGTGGCACGGCGCTCACCGAGGAGCACGTGCGGCTGCTCAAGCGGTTCGCCAGCAAGGTGGTGCTGGCCTTCGACGCCGACGCCGCCGGCCAGGGCGCCGCCGACCGCTTCTACGAGTGGGAGCAGCGCTACCAGGTCGAGGTCAGCGTCGCCCGCTTCCCGCAGGGCAAGGATCCCGGCGAGCTGAGCGTCAGCGACCCGGAGGCGCTCGCCGCCGCGGTCGAGGGCGCGCTGCCGTTCCTCGGGTTCCGCGTCCAGCGGGTGCTCGGCGGCCGTTCGGCGCAGTCGCCTGAGGATCGGGCCCGCCTCGCCGAGCGGGCGATGCAGGTGGTCAACGAACACCCAGATGTCAACGTGCGCAAGCTGTACGCCGGCCAGGTGGCGACCCACGTCGGCCTACCAGTGCAGGACCTCGTCGCCGCGACGGAGAAGCGTGTCCGACCGCACATCCGCA
>JBBQTN010000086.1:0-19456 GCA_038213195.1 Acidimicrobiales bacterium
GCTCAGCCCGGTGACAGGGCTGACCTCGCTCGGTCAGCAGCTCCAGTCGGCGACCGGGGCGCTGGTGCGGATCAACGAGGTCCTCGGCGCCGAGCCGGAGATCGCCGATCCGCCCGGCGCGCCCACCGCGCCGCTGGTCGAGCACGCGATCACGCTCGACCACGTCCAGTTCGCGTACTCGATCGAACGACCGACGCTCGAAGACGTCACCGTCGTCATCCCGGCGGGGTCGCGAGTGGCGTTCGTCGGACCGACCGGCGCCGGCAAGTCGTCGGTGCTGCAGCTGATCATGCGCTTCTACGACCCCGCCGACGGCGCCGTGCGAGTCGACGGGATCGACCTGCGCGACGTCACCGTCGCCTCCTGGCGGGCCCAGCTGGGGGTGGTCTTCCAGGACACGTTCCTGTTCGACTCGACGATCCGCGAGAACATCGAGATCGCCCGCCCCGGTGCATCTGCCGCCGAGGTCGTGGCCGCGGCGCGGGGCGCCGAGCTGCACGAGTTCATCGACCAACTGCCGCGCGGTTACGACACGCTCGTCGGCGAGCGCGGCGGACGGCTCTCCGGCGGGCAGCGCCAGCGGCTGGCGATCGCCCGCGCCCTGCTGCGCAACCCGCGCGTGCTGCTGCTCGACGAGGCCACCTCGGCGCTCGACCCGCGCACGGAACGGCTCATCGCGGCCACCCTCGAGCGGGCCGGTGCCGGGCGGACGACGGTCGCGGTCACCCACCGGCTCGCCTCGGTCACGGAGTACGACCGCATCTTCGTCGTCGATGCCGGGCGGGTCGTCGAGCAGGGGACCCACGCCCAGCTGCTCGCCGCCGGCGGCCAGTACGCACAGTTGTGGGCGGTGCAAGCCGGGGGAGTGGCGCTGACCGAGCCGCCGTTCGCTGCTGCCGGGGCGCTCGCCCGGCTGGCGATCTTCGCAGGGCTCGACGCGGGCGTGTTGGCGATGATCGCCGGTCGGCTGCGCCCGGCGCTGCTCGACGTGGGCGAGCAGGTCGAGGAGGGCGACGGCGTGGTGCTGCTGCGCCGCGGCAGGGCGCGGGTTCTCGCCCCCGGCATCGACGGCCGGCTCGCGACGACCGCCGAGCTCGGCCCCGGCGACGCCTTCGGACTCAGCGCGCTGCTCGGCCAAGGCACGGCGAGCGTGCTCGAGGCGACCGAGCCGACGGCGACGCTGACGCTCGACAGCGAGGTGATCGCCGGCCTCGCCGGTGCCTACCCGTCGGTCGCCGCAGCGCTCGACGGCACGGCCCTCGCCGCCGCGCCGGTCGGCGGGCAACGGCTCACGCGGATGACGATGGCGCCGCGCCTTCGCCCGCCGCTGCCCCCGCCGGTCGCCCCGGCCCCGACCACCGCCGACGTCCGCCGGGCGAGCGGCTCGTTCAGCCGGATCGACCCGTGAGTCGGCGCGTCGGTCGCGCCGACCCGGTCGCGCCGAGCTCCGACGGGGTCGGTCCGGTGGCAGCCGGAAGCGGCACGTATCGTTCCGGTTGCGACCAGTTGACGGGTGCAGCCGGAGTTGTGAGCGACGGCCGTGACTCGGCCGGCACAGTTCCAACGTTCACGGTCACGGCACTAGCGTCCACACGTGCAATTCGCACCGAACCCGGTTCTCCACGCCGTGCTCCGCTCGGCCGTCGACGCGACCGGCGCCGCCCACGGCTGGCTGCTCGTCACGGAGGGCGACGAGCTCGTCGTTCGGGCGACGACCGAGAGCGACCCGGCGGTGCTCGCCGCCCGGGTCCCGGCGACGTCCGGCTTCGCCGGCTACGTCGTCTCCTCCGGACAGCCGCTGGCGATGAGCCCGCGCCGCGGCGACGAGCGCAGCGCGCAAGGCGTCGCAGCCGTCCTCGGCATCCGGCCGAGCAGCGTGCTGGCCGTGCCGTGCGGCACCGACGAGGCGGTCACCGGCGTGCTCGAGCTGGTCGACAAGGTCGCCGGGGGGCCGTTCACGTTCGACGACGTCGAGCTCGTCACGCTGATCGCCGGGATCGCCGGCGAGGCGCTCGCCGCCGGCCGCGACGCGCCGGTCGAAGTGCGTTCGCCGCAGCGACTCGGCGACGACCTGTTGCGGCTCTCGGCGACCGATCCGGCGCGCTATGCGACGGTCGCCGCGTTCCTCGGAGCGCTGCTCGCCGATGGCTGACGACACCGACGCGCATCCCGCCTACAGCCGAGACTCGCTGGCCCTCCGGCTGGCGTCGCGGGTGTCGCTCGACGACCTCACGCCCGAGTGGGCGTGGGGTGGCTCGCGTGGCGCCGGTGTCAGGGTGGCGGTGATCGACAGTGGGATCGAGGCCGAACATCCGGCGCTGCAGGGATGCGTCGAGGTCGACGAGGGCGTCGAGATCCGGATGACGGAGGCGGGAACGGAGGACGTGATCGGTCCGCACGCCGACTCCTACGGCCACGGCACGGCGTGCGCCGGGATCATCCACGTGCTCGCTCCTGCGGCGCGGCTGACGAGCGTGAAGGTGCTCGGCAACGGGCTCTCGGGCAAGGCCGCCGCCTTCGCGCGTGGCCTGGCGTGGGCGGTCGAGCGCCGTTTCGACGTGATCAACCTGTCCCTCGGCTCGACCCGTCGGGAGTGGGCGCTGCCGTTCCACGAGCTGTGCGACGAGGCGTACTTCCAGAGCTGCTTCGTCGTCACTGCGGCGAACAACGTCGCTCGGCCGAGCTTCCCGTCGATGTTCGCCAGCGTCGCCAGCGTCGCCTGCAACCTGTCCAGTGACCCGCTCCGGTTCCACTACAACCCTGATCCACCGACAGAGTTCCTCGCCCGTGGGATCGGCGTCGAGGTGCCCTGGCTGGGCGGCGGCTGGATCGTCGGCACGGGGAACTCCTACGCCGCCCCGCACATCGCAGGGCTCGCTGCGCTGATCCGGTCGAAGCACCCGGAGCTGCGCCCCTTCCAGGTCAAGACCGTGCTCTCGGCGACCGCGTCGAACGCCCGCGAAGCACCTGAGGTCGCCGGTCGGCTGAGCCGCGTGCAGCGTGCCGTCACCGCCTCCCGGCGCGCCTCGATGGCGATGACGAGGCCGGTCGGATGACGCTCGATCGGGACCTCGTCGCTCGCGCCCTGCCCGGCTACGACATCGGCGACGAGATCGGCCGCGGCGGATGGGGCGTCGTTCTCAACGCGGTCCACCGCCAGCTGGGCCGGAAGGTGGCGATCAAGCAGCTGCCGCGCGCCTTCGCCGCCGACGCCGATGTCCGCCGGCGGTTCGCCAGCGAAGCGCGTCTGCTGGCGACCCTCGACCATCCGCACATCGTCCCGATCTACGACTACGTCGAGGACCACGGCCTGTGCCTGCTGGTGATGGAGCTGCTGCCGGCAGGGACGTTGTGGAGCCGCATGACGAGCACGGGGGTGACCGCCGAGAGCGCCTGCGGGATCGTCATCGCCGCCTGCAGCGCGCTCGACCACGCGCATCGCCGCGGCATCCTCCACCGTGACATCAAGCCGGACAACCTGCTGTTCGCCGCCGGCGGGACGATGAAGGTCTCCGACTTCGGGATCGCCAAGGTCGTCGGCGGTGCCGCATCGATGGGGACCCGCACAGGGGAGGTGCTCGGCACGCCGGCGTACATGGCGCCCGAGCAGGCGCTCGGCCGTGAGGTCACCCCAGCGACCGACGTCTACGCACTCGGCACCGTGCTCTACGAGCTGCTCGCAGGACGGCTCCCCTACGTCGACGACGGCAACGCGATCGGCTTGCTCTACCGCCACGTGCACGAGCAGCCGATGCCGCTCGGGGACATCGCCCCGTCGCTGCCGAACGAGCTCGTGGCGGCGACGATGCGCGCATTGGCGATCGATCCGGCCGACCGCTACCAGCAGGCTGAGGACTTCGGCGTCGCTGTCGCCGAGGCGGCGAACGCCACGCTCGGCACGCGGTGGCTGCGCCGCGGCGACGTGACGGTGATGGCCGGCGGCGAGATCGGCGCCCGCCTCTCCGGCCCGTCCCGGATCGTCGACACTGCGCCGGCGCCGCGCACGCCACCGTCGACACCGACCACCCGCACCACACCAGTGTCCCCCGAGCCTGCATCGCCCGTCTCGCCGACGCGATCCGACATCGAGATGCATTCGCCGTCCGTCCAGCCCTTCGCGCTGCCACTCGATCCTCCCGTGGCGCCGGCTCAGCGGACCGAGGCGGTTGTGCCCGCTCCGCCGCCCGGAGTCGTCGACGGGCTCGTCGCGGCCGCGCCGCGCCCGCCGGCCCCGCCAACGGTCATGGAGGCCGCCGTCGTCGTGGATCCGGCGGTCGACGCCCCATCCGGCGCCGGTCCCGAGCTCAGCGCCCTCTCGCCGTCCGAGCTCGTGCCGCTCGCTGATCTCGTCGCCGCCGGTGCACCGTTGCCGCCGCCGTTGTGGCCCGGCCCTCCGCCGCCCGGCGCATGGGCGACCGCGCCACCGTCCGCGCCTCCGGCCGCCACGTCCGTCGAGGCACCGCCCCCTCTCGCTGTCGCGCCGACGACACCGCCGGCGGACAGCGTCCCCAGCGCTGCAGTGACCGGTGCCGCATCAGTCGCGCGGCCCAGACGGCGGCGACGGCCGATCCTGCTCGCGGTCATCGGGCTCGTCGTCGCCGGGGCGATCGCCGTCGGCGTGATCGTGCTGACGCGCTCCGACGGCAACGGCTCGCGCCCGGTCGCGGTCACCGCCAAGGTCGCCATGTCGCCCGATCCGAGCCATCTCGTGTTCGCCTTCGAGGCGGTGTTCGTCACTGAGCCGGCGAGCAAGGCGATCGGCCGGATCGATCCGGCCACCGGAGCCGTCGATAAGTTCGCCACGCTCCCCGCGACACCGCACGCGATCGCGGCGACGAGCGATGCGCTGTGGGTGACGACCGTCGATTCGATGTCGCTGCTGCGCGTCGACCCGCACACGGCGACGACCAGCGAGGTGCCCGTCGGCGCCGGTGTGAACGAGATCGCCGCCGGCGCCGGCGCGCTGTGGGTCACCATCGGCGGCGCCGGCACGGTGCTGCGGATCGACCCGAGCACGAACAGCGTGTCGGCGACCATCCCGGTCGGCGCCTCACCGGACTCGGTTGCCGCCGACGATGACGGCGTCTGGGTCGCGAACCGCGTCGCGGCCGGGACCGTGGTGCGGATCGACCCGCGAACGAACAAGGTCGTTGCGACGGTCCCGGTCGGCGACACACCGGATCAGGTCGCCCTCGGTGCCGGGGCGGTGTGGACCGCCGATCGAGGCGACGGCACGGTCTTCCGGATCGACGCGACGACCAACACCGTTGCGGCCAAGATCGACGTCGGGGGTGCGCCGGACGGCGTGTTCTTCGGCGCCGGGGCGGTGTGGGTGACCGACTCCGGCGGCAACGTCCTCCAGCGGATCGACCCGCGGACGAACAAGGTCACGGACCGGCTCGAGGTCCCCGGCAATCCGGAGCAGGTCGCGATCGGTGCAGGCAGCGTCTGGGTCGCCAGCAGCGCCGACGACACCGTCACCCGGATCGATCCCGGCCGCTGACGCCGACCAGGGGCGCGTCATCGCCTCCTACGAGACGACCGAGACGACCGAGGCGACCGAGGCGACCGGGTGCGGTCCGCCGACTCCGTACAGCTCGACTTCGTCGTTGACCGCGGTGCGGCACACCGGGCAGGCCGCGACGTGCTCGCCGGCCTGGGCCAGCCGGCCTTCGGTGTACGCCTGGTGGAAGGTGTCGCAGGCGGCAGCGTTGCCGGCGAGGAGGGTCAGCGCGAGCGCGCTGCGCAACCGCCGGCGGGCACGATGGAGGACGACCTTCGCCGCACCGGGTGTGATCGCGAACGTCACGGCGACTTCCGCAGGCGAGTAGCCGAGCCCGATCACCAACGCGAGCACGGCGGCATCGCGCGCCGCAAGCCCGGCGATGCAGCCGCGGACGCGCAGCGCCAACCCGGCCAGCTCGGCGAGCTCGGCCGGCTCGGCCGCCGGATCGGCGAGCTCGTCTGCTGCGCCCTCGTCGAGCATCGCCACACGCGTGGGGTTGCGGACGTGGTCGAGCGCACGGTTCCGGGCGATCGTGACCAGCCACGGTCGGAACCGGTCTGGCTCGCGCAGGTGCGCGAGCGCCTCGATCGCCCGGGCGAAGACGTCCTGGGTGAGATCTGCGGCCGTCTCCCTGTCGCGGACGATCTCGGCGATGACGCGATGGACGCCGGTGACGTGTCGGCGGTAGAGCTCGCCGAACGCAGCGACGTCCCCTGCGACGGTGAGCGCGACCAACGTCGAGTCCGGCACCGCAGCGGCGTCCACGCTCGGCGAGCTTACGACACGGATCGGTACAGCCCGACTGCCCGAACGGGCGCCGAGCAGACAAGCGCGGTCGCTGTAACCGCGGCCTCGCCCGGTCGTCAGGACAACCACGCGCAGAACCACGCGGGGACCGTCGACTCGCGCCCGACGGGTTCGACCCCGCAGGCCAACAGGAACAACGCGCGACGGAGGGAGACGGATCGATGCCGGAGGATGACGCCCAGCCTCGCCAATGGATCGTCGAGCCGCCGCCGGGGCCCGGCGAGGTCTCGCTGTACTTCGCCGCCGGTGAGGAGGTGTCGCTGACACCCGAGCAGGAGGCGGCGCTGGCCGAGCTGTTACGAACGCTCGAGCACCGCGACGCGGAGGTGACCGGGTTCAACACCCCGCAGTGCCCGTCGTACAAGGGTGGCTGCGGCGACATCAGCGAGTGTTTCAAGCTGACGTGCAAGCCGGTCAAGTGCGCGCTGATCTGCCTCAGCCTGACGGGCACCGGTGCCGCGGCGAGCGCCGGGGGGAGCTGGAACTTGCTCGGCTCGTTCGGCACCTCGCTCGGTTGACCGTCGTGCCGCTGTAACCATGCCGTCTCCGGTTCGTCTACAAGGGGAACCCACATACGAGGGAGTCGACTCGTGACTGATGAGCAAGGCGAGCGTCGGTGGATCGTCGATCCGCCCGAACCCGGCGAGATCAAGCTGCATCTCTCGTTCGGTGCGGACGTCGAGCTGACACCCGAGCAGGAGACGGCACTCAGCGCGCTGATGGAGGCGCTGGAGAGCAGGGACAGCGAGGTCACTGCGTTCGAGAAGTGCAAGGAGTCCAGCTGCAGCACGAAGAGCTGCAAGCCGGTCCGCTGCTCCACGTTCACCTGCCACTTCCTGAGCGTCGAGGCGGTCGCCGGAGCAGACCAGCAGTGGAACCTGATGGGGACGTTCCAGATCGGATGAGTCGGCCACGGCGCGAGAGAGGGATCAAAAGATGAGCGACAGCGACGACGAGGACCGGACCTGGATCGTGGAGCCACCGGCGCCCGGGCAGATCTCGCTTTACCTCGCGTTCGGTAACGAAGTCCAGCTCACCAGCGAGCAGGAGGAAGCGCTCAACGGGCTGATCCACGCGCTCGAGACCGCCGACGCCGAGGTCACCGGGTTCGCGCCGAAGTGCCCGAAGCAGGGGACGTGCGCCAAACTCACCTGCACCCCGGTCAACTGTCCGAACCTGTCGTGTGGCGTGTTCTCCACGACGACGAAGTTCGAGATCGGTGGGGGATGGAACCTGATGGGCACGTTCGGGGACGTTCCGCTGTGAAGATGTCGAGCTACAACGTGTGGGTCGAAGAGGACGGCGCGGACTTCGTGTTCAACGGGGTGTCGGGTGCGCTGCTCAAGCTCGCGCCGGGCGAGCGGGACGCGATCGATCGGTTCTTCGCCGGCGATCGGGCGGGGGGTTGCTCGGCGGGCATGCTCGAGAGCCTGGCCCGCGGTCGGATGATCGTCTCCGACGACGTCGAGGAGATCGACCTGCTCGCCAAGCGCTACGAGCAGTCGCGCAACGAGCAGGGCCGGCTGGCGTTGACGATCGTCACCAGCCTCGGCTGCAACTTCGACTGCCCGTACTGCTTCGAGGACAAGCATCCGTCGATCCTCAACGCCGAGGTCGAGGCGGCGTGCGTGCAGATGCTGCGGGACAAGCTGCCGACGATCTCGAGCTTCAACGTCGGTTGGTACGGCGGTGAGCCGCTCGTCGGCAAACGGCCGTTGATCTCGCTGTCGAAGACGTTCATCGCGATGTGTGACGAGGCCGACGTTGCGTATTCGGCTGACATCATCACCAACGGTTACATGCTCGACGAGAAGACGTGCGCCGAGTTGCGCGACTGCCGGGTCGAGGTCGCCCAGATCACGCTCGACGGTCCACCCGACGTCCACGACCGGATGCGGCCGCTGGCCGGTGGTGGCCCGACGTTCGAGCGGATCGTCGCCAACCTGCGCCACGCGGTCGACTACTTGTCGGTCGCGGTGCGGGTCAACGTCGACACCGAGAACTATGCGAGGGTCGAGGAGCTCCTGCAGATCCTCGCCGCGAACGGGCTGGCCGGTCGGTTGCAGGTGTATCTCGGGCAGTTGGTGGCGATCGACGATGGGGGTGGTGCACCGTCGTCGACGTACAAGGCACCGTGCTTCACGAGCAAGCAGTTCGCCGGGGTGGTCACGGAGTTCACCGAGCTGGCGATGGGCTACGGGTTCGCCGGGCCGAGCGTGCCGACGCCGATCGGGGCGCCGTGCACTGCGGTACGGGCCAACGAGTTCGTCGTCGGCAGCGCGGGTGAGTTGTACAAGTGCTGGGAGTCCGTCGGGAATCCGACGCACGTCATCGGCAACATCCGCGACTACGCGAACGTCAACGGGCGCGTTCGTCGCTGGATGGGGTACGACCCGTTCAAGGACGCCGAGTGCCGGAGCTGCATCGCGCTCCCCGCGTGCATGGGCGGCTGCGCCCACCACGGGATGGACGTCCGTCTGTACGAGAACCGGTGCGACGCGTTCCGCTACAACTACCGCGAGCGAGTCGGGCTGATGGCGAAGGTCGCCGGTGGAGGGTCGGCACCGGTGCCGATCACGATGGGCGCCCGCCCGCGGCTCGACACCCGCTGACGCCGGTCCACCACACACGCTGCAGATGGCAAGCGACGCAGGGGACGAAGGGAGACGGATGTCGGACGATGACGCAGGTGGTCGTCAATGGATCGTTGAACCCCCGCCGGCGGCCGTGGAGATCTCGCTGTACTTCGCCGCCGGCGACGAGGTCACCCTCACAGCCGAGCAGGAGGCGGCGCTGTCCGAGCTGCTCCGGACGCTGGAGCAGCGCGACGCCGAGGTCACCGGGTTCAGCACCCCGGAGTGCCCGTCGTACGGCGGTACGTGCAGTGACGTCACCGACTGCTCGGGCCTCAAGTGCAGCAAGGTCAAGTGCAAGGACCTGATCTGCATGCCCCTCAATCTGGCACGCGGCTCCGGGGCCTCGGGTGGCGGCGGTTGGAACCTGCTCGGATCGTTCGGCACCTCGATCGGCTGAACACGGAGACCACGACAAGGCCGAGGGGTCGGGGGCACGTGGCGGCACAACCAATACCCCGGTCTCGCCTGCGACGTCCCGTCGCTGCTGTACTCGTTCTCGTTCGAGCACAAGAAGGACTGGACGCGCCCCTACGCGGCGCAACCGGAGATCCTCGCCTACTTCGAGCTGTGCGTCGCCAAGTACGTTCTCGAACCGCATCTGCGGCTGGGCACGGGCGTGCGCGGCGTGTACTGGGACGACGAGTGCACGGTGTGGCGGGTGATCACCGAGCACGGTGAGGAGATCGTCGCCGACGTCGTCGTCGGTGGGGTGGGCATGTTCAACGAGCTGAACTGGCCAGACATCCCGGGTCTCGATCGGTTCGGCGGCACGCTGTTCCACTCCGGCCGCTGGCCGCACGACCACGACCTGACCCGCAGGACGGTCGGGGTGATCGGCAGTGCCGCCAGCGCAGTCCAGTTCGTCCCCTCGGTGGCCGAGCAGGCTGCGCGTCTGCACGTGTTCCAGCGCTCGCCGCAGTGGGTGCTGCCCAAGGTCGATGCCCCGTTCGATCACGACGAGATCGTCCGTTTGCGCACCGATCCGATCGCCGCGCGCCAGAGGCGATTGGAGATCTGGCGGACGCTCGAGGGTTTCATCACCTTCTCCGACAAGGCGGCACTCCGTCAGGCGGAGGAGGCCGGGCTCGCCAACCTCGCCACGGTGGAGGACCCCGATCTGCGCGCACGGATGACGCCGACGGTGCCGTTCGGCTGCCAGCGGCCGCTGATCTCCAACGAGTACTACCCGACGTTCAACCGTCCGAATGTCGAGCTCGTCACCGACGCTGTCGCCGAGGTGACGAGGGAGGGCATCGTCACGGTGGACGGCGCCGAGCGGCGGGTGGACACGATCATCTCGGCCACCGATCCTGTTCATGATCGAGTGCCAGGTGGCCTACATCCTCCGCCAGCTGCACCGGGCTCGACCCGCGGGTGACCGGCCGTTCGTTCGGCGTGTTCAGGGTCGACATCGCCGACGACGTGGCCCCACCCCTGCGACCGCGGGGTGGAGAGCCGGATGCACGCTGGTTGGCGCGAGCCGGTGGGCCGCACCAGTATTCGCAGGATGAAGATCTCGACCACGCTCGGCTTCGACGGTGACCCTGTCCGCTACGCCCGCAAGGCTCGCGAGCTCGAGGCCGCAGGCGTCGATCTCGTGTGGTCGGGTGAGATCTACGGCTTCGACCTGGTTTCGTCGTTGGCGTACCTGGCCGGGCAGACCACCTCGCTCGAGCTGATGACCGGGATCCTCCCGATCTACTCGCGCACGCCGGCCCTGATCGCGCAGACGGCGGCCACCATCGATGCGTTGTCGGCCGGGCGGTTCCACCTCGGTCTCGGTAGTTCGGGGCCGCAGGTCATCGAAGGATGGCACGGCGTCGCGTTCGACCGGCCGTTGTTGCGCACCCGCGAGATCATCGAGATCTGCCGCAAGGTGTGGAGCCGCGAGCCGCTGTCGTACGAAGGCAACGCCTACAAGCTGCCGCTCCCCGCCGGTCAGGGCACGGGCCTGGGCAAGCCGTTGAAGCTGATGTCCAAGCCGCTGCGTCAGGACATTCCGGTGTGGATCGCCGCGATCGGCCCGAAGAACGTCGAGCTGGCCGCCGAGGTGGCGCAGGGCTGGCAGCCGATCCACTTCGTCCCGGACCGCTTCCAGCAGGTGTGGGGAGAATCGCTCAAGGCCGGCGCGGCGAAGCGGTCCGCCGATCTCGGTCCGCTGCAGATCATGGCCGGCGGCACCGTCGCCCTCGGCACTGGCCCGGAGGTCCGCGAGGCTCGCGAGGCCACGCGCGCCAACGTCGGCTTCTACGTCGGTGGCATGGGTGCCCGGGAGAAGAACTTCTACAACGAGCTCTTCCAGCGGTACGGCTGGGTCGACGAGGCCCGGGAGATCCAAGACCTGTTCCTGTCAGGTCGACGCGAGGAAGCGATCGCCAAGGTGCCCGACGAGTATGTCGACCTGTCCACCCTTGCCGGCGATCCGGGCTACGTCCGCGACCGCATCGGCGTCTACAAGGACATCGGCGTCACCTATCTCAACATCAACGTCATCGCCGAGGAACCGCTCAAGGTCTTCGAACAGGTCAAAGCCTGGGCCGAGTAGACCCACGCTCCGTGCGCTGATCGTGAATCCGCCGTCGGGGCGCCCCTCCGCTCGAAGCGCGTCGTGCCTGCGGCTATTCTCGCCGCGCACATGGGGATGCGCCGCGACGGAATTGGTCACGCCAGCACGTAGCGGCCGATCTGAACGGGAGGGGACATGACCGGCATCGGCATCGTCGGCACCGGGATCTCCGGACTCAACCTCGCACTTGCGCTGCAGCAGCGCGGCGTGCCGAGCGTTGTCTACGCGGAGCGTACGGCCGATGAACTTCGCGGCGGCCGGCTCCCGAACAGCGTGGTCCGCTACGGCCCGACGATCTCCCGCGAGGCCGCGCTGGGCGTGAACCACTGGGACGGCGTCGAGGTCCGTGCCGAGCGCGTCTACTTCGGGGCGGTCGGCACACCGTTGTCCTTCTCAGGTCCGCTCCCGCAGGGCGGCAGCGCGGTCGACTTCCGGATCCTGCTCCCGCAGCTCCTCGACGACTTCGAGGATCGAGGGGGATCGGTGGTCGTCGGCCCGGTGACGCCGGAGTCGGTCGCCGAGCTCGTCAACCGCCACGACCTGGTCGTGATCGCCTCGGGACGAGACAAGGCGGATGCGTTCTTCCCCCGCGATCCCGCTCGTTCCGTCCACGACGCGCCCCAGCGCAGGCTGTACGCCGGATTGTGGCACGGCGTCGATCAGCTCGATCCGCCGGGGCTCTCGTACTCCCTCTCGCCAGGCGCCGGGGAGGTGTTCCAGGCCCCGTTCCTGTCCAAGGACGGTCCGGTGAGCGTGGTGCTCGTCGACGCGATCCCCGACGGCCCGCTGGCCCCGATGACGGAGTTGACGTACGAGTCCGACGCCGCCGCGTTCGAGGCGCTGACAATGCGCCTCCTGCACGACCATGCCCCCGGCATCCGCGAGCGGGTGACCGAGGCCGAGTTCCACCTCACCGATCCGCTCGACGTGTTCCAGGGTGCCCTCACCCCGACGGTGCGGCGCGGCTGGAGCGAGGTCACCCCCGGCCGCTTCGCCGTTGCGCTCGGCGACGCGTGGGTGTTGAACGACCCGATCACCGGCCAGGGAGCAAACCTCGGATCAGCCTGCGCAGCAGAACTGGCGGCATTGATCGTCGAGAACGACACGTACGACGAGCGGTTCTGCGAGGAGGTCGATCGGCGGCTCTGGGCCCTGGCCGAGCCCGTCTGCATGTTCACCAACGCGTTCCTGGCGCCGCCGCCTCCTCACGTGCTCGGCGTCCTCGGCGAGGCGACGGCCGACCAACGCGTCGCCGACGCCTTCATCGCCAACTTCGCCGACCCGGCGGCGATGTGCAGCGCGCTGGCCTCGGAAGCTGGAGCGGCGCAGTTCCTCAGCACCGTCAGAGGAGGACCCGGCTGACTGCGAAATGGGAAGGTGGTCTCGTCACCGCTCAGATCGGCAGCTGTTCGACGGGTGCGGCAAGCCACCAGGTCAGTCCGAATCTGTCATGGACCGTCGCCGCGCGTGTTCCTGGTGGACGCTCGGTCGGTTCGTCCCCGGTTGCTCCAGCGGCGATCGCACGAGCGAAGGCGGCGTCCACGTCGTCGAGGTACAGCCGCAAACCGATCGACGGAATTGCCTCGGCGGTGCGGCCAGCTGCGTTGGGGTGTTCCCCGATCTCGAGGATCGTCTCACCGATCTGAATCTTGGCGTGCCCGACACCGCCCGTCGGTGTCGAGTGCCGTTCAAGCTCAACCGCTCCGAAGACCTGTTCGTAGAAGCTGATCGCAGCATCAGCGTCGCCGACGATCAAGTACGGCCGCACAACGTGCAGCCCGAGACTCTCGTACACGGATCGATCTTGAGCGGTCACCCGCGCAGATTGCACGCTCTGCGAGGGTTGTGCAAGCGGTCAGCATCGCCGAAGGCTCGCGCCGAACCCCTCGCTGTTTGAGCGACACACCACGCATCCCCGACATCATCGCCAACACCGCGCAGCTGATCGTCGACCAACTCGACTCCCCAGCACCACGGATCGAGTGCGCAGCACGAGTCGCAACCGTGAACCCCGACACCCGCCCGCCGCCAATGCGAGCCATCGGTTGCTGAGGTCGGGAAAGACACCTCGGCGTACGATCGCCCGTGCTGCAGCGCAGTCGGCGTGCGCCGCATCGACAGACGTGCTCACTTGGGAGGAACAGGCGTGACGCATTCGTTCGAGGGCAACCGGGTGGTACGAGACACGGGCTGTCGTTTCCCGATCTTCAACGCTCCGGTCGGCTACTTCGCGCGGGCGAAGCTCGCCGGCGCAGTCTCGGCCGCCGGCGGCATGGGGCTGATGGAAACGAGCTCGGCGAGCCTCGACGAGACCGCTGCCCAGTTCGAACTCGTTCGCGCCGCGACCGATGCGCCGCTCGGACTGCAGATGTTCCTACGCATGCTCAAGGGGCGCGTCGACGAGGTCCTCGAGTGGGTCCTCGACGGGCGCACGCCCCTGCTCGTGACCTGCGTCGGCGACCCGCGGCCGATCGCTCCGCGCGCTCACGAGGCCGGCGTGAAGCACTACCACCAGGTGGGCAGCCTCAACGATTCGCTGCGCGCCGTGGACGCCGGGGTCGACGGGCTGATCGTCGAGGGCGCGGAGAGCGGCGGCCTGCGCAGCGTGCGCTCGCCACACCTCTTCGCGCTCCTGCAGCAGGTCCGCGCCAAGGTGGACGTGCCGATCATCGCCGCTGGCGGGATCGCCGACGGCCACGGCATGGCGGGCGCGTTCGCGCTCGGTGCCGAGGGCGTGCTGATGGGCACCAGGTTCATGAGCTCCGCGGAGAGTCCGGCGCACGTCAACTTGAAGCGGGCGATCACCGATTGCGACGTGACGCTGAACATCGAGCCCGGGATGCCCGGCATCCGCATGCGGGTGGTCGGCAACGAGCGGGCCGAGGCGGTGCTCCGGGGCGAGGTCGACATGTCCGAGGGCCCCTACGCAGGGCCGTTCCTCGACGCGTTCGATCACGGCAGGCTCGAGGTGACGATGGTCGGAGCGGGCGAGTCGGCCTCGTTGATCAGCTCGATCAAGACGGTGCGCGAGATCATCGACGAGACCGTCGGCGTGTTCTGGGAGGAGATCGAGCGGCTCGCCCGGATGTTGCAAGGCGCCGTGCCGCACGCGGTCTGACCGCCGGATGCCTCCCGTTCACTGGTCGATGCGCAGCGCGGCGCAGCGCAGCGTCGATTCGACGGCGCGCCACCCGGGTCTCCTTCTTGCCCTTCTCGTTGACCCGTGGGGCCACCGACCGGTGTAGCGCCTTACCGGCAAGTCGGCCGTCGACACTCGACACTCGACACCGTACGGCGCCATTCGGCGCGGTCGGTCCGAGTTGTCGGGGGTGGGCGACGTCGTGCGGTGCGGCGTCGACCCGAATCCCGTCGGTGGTGACCCGCGGCGGCGCTCGACCGCCTGCACAATCGGGTCGTTCGTTGCGCGCATTACTGCTGGATTTCTGGTTTGGGGCCAGCGAATGGTGCATGATTGCAGCGGCGTCGCCCAGACCCTGCGGTGCCGTTGGGAAAAATGGATCTCAAACGCGTTCGTGTCAGCGATACCGTGACCCGCTACCTGGTCAATGCCGACCTCGGTCCGCGATCGGACCTGTTGCTGGTGCGCCCAGAGGATCGGCTGATCATCACCGGTTGGAGCAGCCGGTCGGAGCCCGTGCGCATCGCTGGCGAGTGGGTCTCGCCGTACAGCAACCTCATCGCTGTCGTCCGAGGGGAGGATCGCGGCGCGGCGACGTCGTCGGACGAACTCGGGTCTGCGATCGACGTCGCAGCCCCAGCGTTGGACGCATCGCCGCTCGTCGCCTGATCTGCATCGGCGATCCTGCACATGCTGTCGACCATCACGTCCTGGTCGGTCGATGCCCGAACGCGCAGGAGGCGAGGCAGGCGGCAAGCCCGACCGCCTCGTCGACCAGCGAGACCTTGACGTACGGGGCCCCGAGGGTCTCCGGGTAGCCGAACAGCGTTCCGTTGATGCTGATGATCAACGCGGTCAACGACATCGCCATGTACAGCGCGCCCGCCGCGGTCACGGCGATGCGCCGGAAGGTGATGATCGCGATGCCGAGCAGGCAACCGGTGATGCCCTGCAGGAGGAACAGCGGACCGATCGTCGGGACTGCTCGGTAGCCGTCCCGCTCCCCCCACAGGGCGAGGTGGACGATCGCCGAGATCACGACGGTCGCGGCCCCGATTGCGACCGTGGCCAGGACCTGCGGGCTCGATCGATGGCGTGCACCGAGGAGGCGGGCGATCAACGCCGGCGACTGTGCCATCACGATCAGGTGACCGTGATCGTCAGGTCCATCCCCTTGCCCTTGTGTGTCGGGATCGAGCAGTAGACGTCGTACGTTCCGGGTGCGAGCTTCACGGTCAGGGCACCGGATTTCCCTGGGTCGAACGTGTCGGACTTCGCATCGACGCCGTTGCCCTCGATGACCAGGTTGTGCTTGAACTGCCCGGCATTGGCGATGTCGAAGGTGTAGGTCCCTGCCGCGAGCGTGGGCGGGGTGAGGCCGATCGAGAACTCCTTCTCTGAAACGGCCACGGGCGTCCCGCTCGCTGCGGCGGTCGACCCCGAACCCAGCGTTGTCGCTGCCGCCGCGACCGATGTCGTTGCCGCGGCAGACGTTGTCGGAGCGGCCGTCGGCGCGGCGGCGGTGGTCGCAGCGATCGTCGCGGGTGCCGCGGCGGTCGTGGGTGCCGCCGTCGTCGCAGGTGCTGCGGCGGTCGTGGCCGCCGTCGTCGCCGCAGCTGGAGTCGTCGCGCTGGACGACTTCGAGCTGGAGCCGCATGCGGCGAGGAGCACGAGTAGGCACGGGACGGCAACGAGGGTACGGCGAACGGTGGACGGGCGAGCTCGGTGAGGCATGGACTGCTCCTTGATCGGTTGCCGCGATCGTCGACGCCGTACCTGTGAGTGGGCTGTGGGTCGGATCAACTCGTTTCGGTGAGCAGCGGGAGGTGAGCCGAGAAGGTCATGCCGCCGCCGTCGCGCCGAGTGGCGATCACGGTCCCTCCGTGCGCGCTGACGATCGCGGCGACGATCGACAGCCCCAACCCTGCGCCGCCGCTCTCCCGTGTTCGTGACGGGTCGGCACGGAAGAAGCGCTCGAAGATCCGTGACTGTGCGTCGTCGGCGAGGCCGGGACCGCGATCGGCGACCTCGATGATCGCCTCGGTGGCGGTCCTCGCGACACTGACGGACGCATCGGCGCGCGGCGGCGTGTGCACCCGGACGTTGGTCAACAGGTTGTCGAGCACCTGGCGCAGGCGGTCGCGATCGCCGCGCACCTCGACCGAACCGTCGATCCTCAGGTCGACGGGTCGATCCGGATCGAGCAGCCGCGCCGCGTCGACGGCATCGGCGGCGAGCGAGCCGACGTCGACGGGCTCGGCCGAGATCGGCGAACCCTCGTCGAGACGGGCGAGCAGCAGCAGATCGTCGACCAGCCGGGTCAGGCGGGTCGCTTCCTGCTCGATCTTGGCCATCACAGGGGCGGCGTCGCCGGCCCGGTCGCCACGGCGCTGGTACAGCTCGGCGTGGGCGCGCACCGCAGCCACCGGTGTTCGCAGCTCGTGGGAGGCGTCGCCGACGAAGCGCCGCAATCGTTCCTCGGAACGCCGCAACTGTGCCTCCGACGCCCTGCGCTCGGCGAACGCCGCCTCCAACCGCGACAGCATCGTGTTGAGCACCCGGGCGAACCGCCCGACCTCCGTCTTGGCCTGGTCACCTGGGAGGCGACCGGCGAGGTTCTCCTCGGCGATCGTCTCGGCGGCCGCTTCCATGCGCGCCAGTGGACGCAACCCCAACGTCACCAGCCACATCCCGATCAGCGCCGCTCCGACCAGGATCGCCGCTCCGGCGAAGACCTCGACCATCACCAACCGTCTCAGTGTCGTGTCGGTCTCCTGCATCGAGGCGCCGACGACCAACGTCTGTCCGGTCCCGGTGGTTGCCACGATCACCCGGAAATCGGTGTCGCCCGTCTCGCGCGCCGGCGTCTCGAACGTCGACGTCGGTCCCAGGTAGCCGGTGCCCTGCATGGCGGGCAGCACATCCGGCAACTTCGGTGTCAATGGCTTGGCGATCCACGCGTAGCCCTGGACCTCCAGCGTCGGCGCCTGCGCGTCGGAGCGCAGCTGCACCCACACGCCGGGGGCCGCCGCACCGAGATCCTGCCGGGTGATCGCTGCGCCCGCCGGGAGTCCGGCGATCACCCGGCGCACGTTCGTCACCGCAGCCTCCAGCTGGGCGTCGGTGCGCGACCTGAGGAACGACGACAACGACCGGTAGCTGACGAGGCCGGCAGTCGTCAGGCCGAGCACGAGCAGCACCAACGACGCGACCAGCAGGCGCAGGCGCAGCGACATCGGTCAGTCGAAGTTCGGGCGGAACGAATAGCCGACCAACCGCACGGTGTGCAGCAACGGCGGGCCGAGACGGTCGAGCTTCTTGCGAACGTAGCTGACGTAGGTCTCCACGACGTTCTCGTCGACGTCGACATCGTCGGGCCACAACGAAGCAAGGATCTGTGCCTTGGAGAGCACCCGGCGCGGGTTCCGGGCGAAGTAGTGCAACAGCTGGAACTCGGTCGCGGTCAGGTGCACCGCGGTCCCGTTGCGCCACACCTCGTGGGTGTCGACATCGACGGTCAGGTCGCCGGCGATGATCACCTGGTCATCACCGACGATGGCGCGGGTGCGGCGCAGGATCGCGCGCACCCGCTCCACCAGCTCCTCCAAGCTGAATGGTTTGGTGACGTAGTCGTCGGCCCCGATCCGCAACCCGGCGACCCGGTCCTCGACGCCGTCGCGAGCCGACAGGAACAGGACCGCGACATCGCGTCCGTCGGCGCGCAACCGTCGCGTGATCTCGATCCCATCGAAATCGGGCAGCATCACGTCCAGCACGATCACGTCCGGCCTGGACGCTGCCACGGTCGCCATCGCCCCCCGCCCTGTCGACGCGGTGGCCACGTCGTACCCCTCGTCGCGCAGCACACCGCCGACCGTCTCCAAGATCGACGGCTCGTCGTCGACGACCAGCACCCTGGGAACTCTCCCGTGCATGCACACCTCCGCGACCGCACCATAGATCGCCCAGCTGTGAGCCCGCTGTGCGCCGACACGCCCGACCTGGGGCGTCGGCGCGTGGCAGTGCGCTGTCAGCGCGTCGAGGTCGATGCCGTCGAGCGGGCCTCGAGGTGGGCGTCGTAGGCGGCGCTCCGCTCGGTGTCCTCGTAGTCCTCGTGCTCCACGATGCGGCCCCATCGCGTCGTCACCCACAGCACGGCGCGGTTGTTGTAGGCGTCGCTGCCATCGTCGCCAGGTGCCCAGTCGTGGCAGCGAACAGCCGCACGCGCGTGCCACGGCGGACCGTTGACGAGGATGTCGTCGATGACCATCTGGAGGCCGTGCTCCGTGTAGCGGCGGAGGAACGCCTCGATCTCGTGTCGCCCGCGATGCGTGGGAATCGCGTCGCGGCCGCGCGCGTGGGGCCGGAACATCGTCGCCCAGCTGTTGTCACCGGGGAACGTGAGCGTGGCGGTTTCGGTGTACATCGCCAGCGCGGGTCCGTAATCGCCGGTGTTGAGCTTGGCGATGTTGCGCTTGATCATCCAGCGCGCTGTCGCTTTGTACATGCTGACTCCTCGAGGACTAGATAGAGCGATCTAGTAGGAGCGTAGAGCGGCTCTCTGGACCGGTCAAGTCCACTGCCGCCCCCGGCAGGCGAGCGCACTCGAGATGTGGGCGGCGCGTGCGCCCCGTGCGGGCACCACTCACGTCGTCGGCGGCGGCCGGGGGAACTGCTCGCAACCAGAACCGCATCGTCGCGGCGTTGTGCTCTACATGTAGTCGGTGCCGGTTTGGCCCTGGCGTGCGACGTGCTCGGTCCACTGCGCGCCGTTCCAGTAACGGTGCTCGAAGCGGCCGAGT
>JBBQTN010000087.1:0-19448 GCA_038213195.1 Acidimicrobiales bacterium
CCTCGACGACGACGAGGTCGCGCCGCCACGTCGCTCGACGACGGTCAGCCGCACGCCTGCGAAGCGGGCGCCGGCGAAGCTCCCGGCCGCCAAGCGCGCCCCCGCCAAGCGCGCCCCGGCCAAGCGCGCCCCGGCGTCGACGTCGACGGTGGCGAAGGTGGTCGGCAAGCGAGCTGCACCCCGTCGCTGAGTAGGCGGCGCGTGCCGCGCGGCCTACTTCTTGGCGACGAACGGGATCGGCACGACGTGGCCGGACAGCGCCGCGCCGCGCACGTCGACGCTCACTTCGGTGCCGACCTCGAGTGCAGGCGGGAAGAAGCCCAGCGCGATGCCGTGACCGAGCACCGGCGAGAAGTTGCCGCTCGTCAGCACGCCGGCCACGGTGCCGTCGACGAGCACCTCGCAGTCGGCACGTGGCGGCCGGCGGCCCGCCGTGGAGACGCCGCGCAGCAACCGTGCGGGCCCACGCTCGCGCTCGACAGCGAGTGGCTCGCGTCCGCGGAACTCGTCCTTGCCCCACGCCACGACCCACCCGAGCCCCGCCTGCAGCGGGGTGATCCCGGGCCCGAGCTCGTGGCCGTGCAGCGGCAGCGCAGCCTCGAGCCGCAATGTGTCACGTGCACCGAGGCCAGCGGGGGCGATGCCCGCCGCAGTGATCGCCGTCCACAGGTCGGCTGCGGAGTCGGCGGGCACAGCGATCTCCACGCCGGCCTCGCCGGTGTACCCCGTCCCGGCCACCGTGCACGCCACGCCCTCCCAGGTCGCCTGGGCGACGCGGAACCGCCCGACGGCTGCGGCCTCGGGGAAGACGGCGGCGAGCCGTTCCTTGGCACGCGGGCCCTGGACCGCGAGCACGGCTCGCCCTGGCGTGGTCTCGATGCCGCCGATCGCGGCGCGCACCCGGTCGGTGTTCGACGCGTTGGGCATCACGTCGAACACCTCGTCGTCGATCCACCACACGATGATGTCGTCGAGCACCGACGCGTCGACCTCGTCGAGCAGATGGGTGTACTGGGCCCGTCCCGGCGCGATCTTGGTCAGGTCGTTGGTGAACGCCCACTGTAGGCGCTCGTCGGCATCGGGCCCCTCGACGCGCACCGTGCCGAGGTGGGACACGTCGAACACGACCGCGTCGTTGCGGCAGGCGAGGTGCTCGTCGATGGTGCCGGAGGGATACGCCAGCGGCATCTCCCACCCGCCGAACGGCACCATCCGCGCTCCGAGCCCACGGTGCACCGCGTCGAGCGGGCTGAGCTCGCTGCGCGTGCTGTCAGTGGTGGCGTCGACGGACATCGCTCCGCCGCGTCAGACCGCGCGGCGCGTCGCCAGGGGCGTCGGCTCGCGCGGCGCGTCCTCGTCGAGGGCGCGGATCTGCTGGTCGAGGCTGGCCTTGACCCCGCCGAGCGCGAGCACGTTGACCAGCACGCCCTGCCCGGCGCGGTTCATCACGTCGGTCAGCTCGCCACCCTCGCACACCATCACGTCGTTGCCGCTGATCACGAGGTGCGCAGCGGCGATGTCGCTGTTCATGTGGTCGCGCATGTAGATGAAGGCTCTGCGCACGGACTCGAGCTTGATCCCGGCGTCGAGCAGGCTCTTGATCACCCGGAGCTCGAGCAGGTCCCGGTAGCTGTACAGCCGCCGGCTGCCGCTGCCGGAGGCGTCGACGAGCGAGGGCCGGACCAGGTCGGTGCGCGCCCAGTAGTCGAGCTGGCGGTAGCTGATGCCGACGATGCTCTTCGCCTTCGTGCCGGTGAAACCCTGCTCGGTCATCGTCTGCTCCCCTGCCTTGGGCTCGATGACACGCGCGTAGTTACGTGCGTGTAATGAGGGAGCAAGTGTACGGGGATGGGTCGGCGGCGTCAACAGCTGGCCGCGCCCGAGGGCACTGCCCGAGGCCTCGATCAGGCCTCGAAGTCCTCGGGTTTGATCTCCTCGAGGAAGTCGCGGAACTCGTCGAGGATCGCTTCCTCCTCTTGCTCGGCGATCTCGTCGGGGGCCTCGAGGGCCGCCTCGTCGAGCAGGTCCTCGTTGGCGAAGATCGGCGTGCCGGTGCGCACGGCGAGGGCCAGCGCGTCCGATGGCCTGCTGGAGACGACGAGCTCGCCGCGGGCGGTGCGCAGGTGCAGCTCGGCGTAGAAGGTGTGCTCGCGCACCTCGGTGACGACCACCGTCTCCAGCTGCGCGCCGAGCGCCTCGAACAGGTTGACCACCAGGTCGTGGGTCAACGGACGCTGGGGGACGATGCCTTCCAGCGCGTTGTGGATCGCAGAGGCCTCAGGGCTGCCGATCATGATCGGCAGCAGGCGATGGCGACCATCCTGCTCGCGCAGCACGACCATCGGTGTGTTGGCAGGCAGCTCCACCCGAACGCCGGCGACCTCCATCGGAATCACGCAGCAGATGGTACCCGGGTCGGCCGGTCGGATCAGCCCGGCCGTCACGGGTCGAGGTGGTGGCGCAACGCAGTGGCCACGAGCGCAGCGCGCAGCTCGCCGCCCAGCCGCGACAACTCGCGCAGGGTGTCCACCGCCTGCTGCCGGGCCTGCGGGTTGCGCTGGCGCAGCTGCGGGAGGATCAACTGCTCGAACAACCCTGCCTCGCGCTCTGCAGCCTGGCGCCAGGCGCGCAGGTGGCGGCCCTCGACACCCCGCTGCAGGAACCCGGCAGCGGCTGAGGCGATGGACAGATCGACGCTGCCGTAGGTGGCGAAGTCGCCGCTGCCGCGCGCCGCGATCAGCCCGAACGCCTCGATCTCGGACAGCTGCGCAATGGAGATGCCCGCCAGCGCGCACAGCTCGGCGGACGAGTAGCTCCGACGGGGATCCGCGCCGAGTGCAGCCGTGACCTGTCCGCCGGGCGCGGTCGCGGCCTGCGCCGGGCTCGTGACGTTGCGGTCGCGGCCGCCGGTGGCGGCGGAGTCGCCGGCGGATGCGGGGGTCGCCACGCGCAGCGGGGTGGTGTCGTCGTCGGCAGTGCCCGCCGGCAACGTGGCCGCCCCCGTGGCCGGTGTTGTCGCCGCGGACCCGTCCGCCACGGCCGCGGGGGCGGGGGCGGGGGCGGGGGCCAGCTCGGCGACGAGCGTGTCGACCGCGGGCTCGGCGAGGCGCAGCTGGGCTGAGGGGTGCTGACGGGAGACGGCGGTGTCGCGACTGTCGTCTCCGAGCGGCAGGACGGTGACGTTGCGGATCCCGCGCGGAGGTGTCGCTCCACCCTCGCCCTCGATCGTGGCCCGCTCGAGGCGGTCGCGGATCACCTTCAGCGGCAGGAAGTTCTCGCGCTGCTCGCGCAGGATCATCCGCAGCCGCTCGACATCGCCGTCGTAGAACTTGCGGTAGCCGGACGGCGTGCGCTCCGGGTCGATCAGCCCCTGGCTCTCCAGGAAGCGGATCTTCGAGATGGTCACGTCGGGGAACTCCTCGAGCAACAGCCCGAGCACCTCGCCGATGGACAGGTACGGTCGGTCGGACATCCGCTCACTCACCAGCTGACCGTGTTCGTCGCGCGGCGGACCGGCCCGACCGGCGTCACGTGACACCCCGATCGAAGAACACCAGCCGGAACTTGCCGACCTGCACCTCGTCGCCGTGGTGCAGGCGGGTCGGTTCGTCGATCCGCTCCTGGTTGAGGTACGTGCCGTTCAGCGAGCCGACATCGCGCACGAGGTAGCCGGCGTCGGCGCGCTCGATCTCGGCGTGGCGGCGCGAGACGGTGATGTCCTCGAGCATGATCTCGCTGTCGGGATGGCGACCGAGCCTGGTCAGCTTGTCGGCGAGTGTCAACGTGTCGCCGGCTTGCGGCCCGCTGCGCACGATCAGGCTGGCCACGCCCTCCGGCAGATCGCCGACGCTGACGACCACGTCGTCGGCCGGACCGGGCGCATCCTGCAGCTGATCGATCTTGGCGATCGTGATCGTGTGGTCCTCGTTGAGGTCGAGCACGCCCCCGCACGACGAACAGAAGCCGGACTCCGGCGGATTGCGGTGCCCGCACTGGTTGCAGAACACGTAGGCCATGGCGTCGCGACCCTAACCCTGAACGAGAGCCTGATACGCGTCGGCGTCGAGCAGCGCCTCCAGTTCACTGGCGTCGGCGAGCTCGATCTCGCAGATCCAACCGGCGCCGTATGGATCGCCGTTGAGCGTCTCCGGAGCGTCGGCAAGGGTCTCGTTGACAGCGACGACCGTGCCCGACACTGGGGCGTAGACATCGCTGACGGACTTCGTGCTCTCCACCTCGCCGAAGCTGTCGCCGGCGGCGACGGTTGCGCCCAACTCGGGAACCTGCACGTAGACCACGTCGCCGAGGGCATCCTGGGCGTAGTCGGTGATGCCGATGCGGGCGCGGGTCCCGTCCACTGCCACCCACTCGTGGTCGCTGCTGTATCGGAGCTCCCCCGGTGTCTGCATCGGCGGGGAGCCTAGCCGCTGGACGGCGTTGCCGATTCGGCCGGCCCCATGGCAGGACCTCGACCGCACTCCGGCGCGTACGAGCGAATGGAGAGTCAGCGGACGAGCTGACGAACCCGTCTCGCGTACTCCTGCACGAGCCGCCGTGCGTCGGCCTCCGTGGTGCTCTCCGCCCACAAGTGGGTGACCGGCTCCTCGGGATCGGGCAACGCCAACAACCAGCCGTCGGCGTAGCGCATCTTCACCCCGTCGACGAGCTCGACGTCGCGCCCCGCCATCTCCATCAGGCTGCGCATCACCATCCCCTTCTGGTCCCATGGGGTGACGACCGTGTCGTGCACCTGGTGCACCTTGGGCAGGCCGTCGTAGACCTCGCCGAGGGAGCGTCTGCTGCGGGCGAGCATGTCGAGCATCTTCAGCAGCGCACCCGCGCCGTCGAACGCCGGCAGGAACCCGGGCAGGATGTAGCCCCCCGCGCCATCAGCGGCGAAGCCGACGGCCGGGTCCGCTGTCGCCGCCATCAACGCCGGGGTCGACATCTTGGTGCTGATCACGCGCACGCCGTGGCGATCGGCGATGCGGTGCGCGGCCTCTGTGACGTTCACCGGCAGGGCGATCGTGTCGCCGAGGAGGTGGTCAGAGACCAGTTCGACGAAGCACAGCAGCGCAGACGTGTGGTCGAGCACGCGGCCCTCGTCGTCGACGAACGTGATCCGCTCGCCGTCGGGATCGATCACAGCGCCGAGGTGCGCCCCCGAGGCGCGCACCAGTGCGGCGACGCGCTCGGCGCCGGCGACGGGGTCGTAGGTGACCCGGCCCGCAGTGGACACGTACGGGTTGACCGCGAGCACGTCGGCGCCGAGCTTGCCGAGCAACGTCGGCATCACCCCGCCCACCGCGCCGAACGCGTAGTCGACGACCAGCTTGAAGCGGTGGTCGCGGATCGCATGCGGCTCGACGGTGGCCTCCAGCGCCACGGTGTACTCCTCGAGGGCGCGGGGTGGGAACTGGATGTCGCCGATCTCCTCGGCGAGTGAGCGGCGGGTGTCCTCGCGCTGGAACAGCCGCTCGATCTTGCGCTGGGCGTCTTCTGTGATGTCCGTGCCCGCGGTGTCGATGAAGCGGACGACGACACGGTCGGGATCGGCGTGGTGCAGGCGCACCGTGATCCCCCCGAACGCGCGTGGGGAGCGGGTCAGGAACCGGGTGACAGGGACGGTGGCGACCTCGAGGTCGAGCACGTGCACGCCGGCCGCGTTGAGCCCTGCCATCATCGCCCGCTTGAGCATCCGCGCCGCCCGGCTCGAATCCCGCGACGTGACGACCGTCGAGCCCTTCGGGACAGACGTTCCATAGGCCATCGCCACCCGCACCGCGAGCTCCGGGGTGACGTCGACGTTGGCGAGCCCGGTGATCCCGTCGCGACCGAACAGGCTGCGTGCTCCGCGCGACTCCCACACGATGCTGCTGTTGACGACCGCGCCGTCCTCGATCGTCTTGAACGGGAAGACCTTGACGCCGCCGCTGACGACGGCGTTGCTGCCGACGAACACCTCGTCACCGAGCACGACGCCCTCGTCGATGCGGACGTTGTTGCGGATGCTCGTCGTCCGGCCGATGATCGCGCCGTGCATCCGGGTGCGGCTGCCGACGTAGACGTTGTCGTGGAGCACGCTGCGCTCGATCTGCGCCTCCGTCTGGACGCGCACGTTGCTGCCGAGCACCGTGTAGTCGCCGATCCTGCAGCCGGCTTCGACCTTGCAGCCTGGGCCGATCACTGCGGGGGCGAGGACGACCGCGTCCGGGGAGATCTCGGCCCCCTCACCGATCCACACGCCGTCGTTGATCCTGAACCCGGGCAGGTCGACGCTGACCTTCTGGTCGAGCGCGTCGAACTGCGCGGTGAGGTACGCCTCGAGGGTCCCGACGTCCTCCCAGTAGCCCTTCATCACCGCGCCGTACAGCGGCTTGCCGGCGGCGAGCAGCGCCGGGAACACCTCGCTCGAGAAGTCGACGCTGCGTCCGGAGGGGATGAAGTCGAAGATCTCCGGCTCGAGCACATAGATCCCGGTGTTGATCGTGTCGCTGAACACCTGCCCCCACGTCGGCTTCTCGAGGAAGCGCTCGATCGTGCCGTCCTCGCGGGTGATGACGATCCCGAACTCCAGCGGGTTGTGGACCGCGGTCAGGCCGATCGTCGCCATCGCGCCGCGCTCGACGTGGTAGCTCATCACCTCGCCGAGATCCATGTCGGTGAGCACGTCGCCGGAGATCACCAGGAACGTCTCGTCGAGCAGGGCGCGGGCGTTGGCGACGCTGCCGGCCGTACCGAGCGGCACGGGCTCGTCGGCGTAGGAGATCTTCACCCCGAACTCGGAACCGTCGCCGAAGTAGGTCTTGATGTGGTTGGCGAGGAAGGCGACGGTCACGACGATCTCGTTGAAGCCGTGCTTGCGCAGCAATCCGATGATGTGCTCCATCATCGGGCGGTTGGCGATCGGCAACATCGGCTTCGGCGCGTTGGACGTCAGCGGGCGGAGCCGCGTGCCCTCGCCACCGGCCATGATCACGGCCTTCATGCGGTGCCCTCCTGGGCCGCGGCGGTCGGGACGCGCCGACCGGCGCGGACCCCGTGGCGGATCGCGGGGATGTAGGTGATCGCGGTGTAGTAGCTGAGGATCAGGCCGGGGATCCCGAGGCACCACGCCGCCACCTCGAACCCGCCATGGCCGGTGATGTCCGACGAGCCGAGCATGAACCCGGGGATCGCGAACATCAGCAGGAACGTCGCCGACTTGCCCCAGAAGGTGACATCGAAGCGCTTCATGTGGAACGCGAGCGTGGCGATCGTGACGCTGCCGCCGACGAGCACCTCGCGGGCGACGACCAACCACGCGAACCACAGCGGGGCGGCGCCTTTGATGATGATCCCGGCGACAGCGAAGATGAACAGCAGGCGGTCGACGGTCGGGTCGAACACCGTGCCGAACTCGCTGACCTGATCGAACCGGCGTGCCAGCCACCCGTCCACCCAGTCGGTCGCACCGATACCCCCGAGCATCCACGCCGCGCCGGCCGGGTTGTCGCGGCCGAACAGCACGTAGAGGAACAACGGGATGCACAGCAGCCGGACGAGGGTGAACAGGTTGGGCGCGGTCAGGTACCGATCGGATCCGACGACTGCCTCCACTGCGGGGAGCGTACAAGCGCGCGCAGCGGCACGAGGTTCCCGCCACGAGACATCGGCGGGCGCCGCAGCCACCTACGATCCGCAGCGTGCCAGCGTCAGCCTCCTCCGCCGCATCCGACCACTCGACCGCGTCGTCCAACCGGTCTCTCACCGGGCAGGTCGCGTTCATCACCGGGGCAGGTTCAGGCCTCGGTGCGGCGTACGCCCGGCGCCTCGCCGGCGACGGTGCGCGGGTGGTGGTCAACGACCTCGATCCCGACGCCGCCGCCGCCGTCGCGGTCGAGATCGACGGCGACGTCAGCGTGTTCGACGTGTGCGACTCGGCGGCGTTCGACGCCGAGGTCGACAAGGCGGTCGCCCGTCACGGACGGCTCGACGTGATGATCAACAACGCGGGGATCGCTCCCCCGCCGAACCCGGCGCGCACCGAACGGGTGCTGGCCGCGCAGGCGCTGCGGATGGAGGGGCGGATCGCCGAGATGGAGCCGCTGGCGATCCTCACCGAGCTCAGCGACCAGGCGTGGGACCGGATGATCCGGGTCCACCTGTATGGCGCGTTCTACGGCACGCGGGCCGCGCTGCGGCACATGCAGCCCGCCCGGGCCGGCTCGATCATCAACATCGCCTCGATCCTCGGTCAGCACCCGAGCCCCGGCGCACCGGACTACTCGACCGCGAAGGCGGGGATCATCGCCCTCAGCAGGTCGGTCGCCCTGGAGACGGCGCACCTCGGGATCAGGGTCAACACGGTGTGCCCGGGGTACGTCGAGACACCGCTGCTCGCCCCGCTCGACGCCGAGATGCGCGCCGCGATCACGACGCAGATCGCGAGCGGGAGGATGGCCCGACCGGAGGAGCTGGCCGAGCTGATCCGGTTCCTCGCTGGACCGGAGAGCAGCTACTGCACGGGCGACGTGTTCACGGCCAGCGGAGGGTACGGCTGATGCCGACGATCTTCACACGGATCATCGACGGTCAGATCCCGGGCACGTTCGTGCTTCGCGACGCGCGGTGCGCCGTGTTCATGTCGATCAACCCGTTGGCGCGCGGTCACGCGCTCGTGGTGCCGATCGAGGAGATCGACGAATGGATCGATGCGCCGCAGGACCTCAACGACCACCTCTTCGCCGTTGCCTACCGCGTCGGCCGCGCCCAACGGGCCGCGTTCGGCTGCGCGCGGGTCGGGTTGATCATCGCCGGCTACGAGGTGCCACATGCGCACATCCACGTGATCCCGACCAACTCGATGCACGAGCTGTCGTTCGCCAACGCGGCGTCGACCGTCGATCGCGACGACATCGAGGCTGCGGCCGCGGCGATCCGTGCCTCGCTCACGGACTGACCGGTTCCGCGACCCGCCGGTCAGGTCATGTCAGCGGGAGCTGACCGTCGGCGACGGCGGGCAGGTTCGCGTCGACCCGGTCGATCAGGTGCGGATCCCGGTTGCGCACGTTGTTCACGTCCGTCGACACCGGGTGCATCTCGAGCAGGTCGTCCGGTGCGGGCACGAGGTACGCCTTGAGGGACTCGGCGTCGTGGTTGTCGGGGTCGAGCCATGCCGCCCAGGCCGACTGCGGGAGCATCACCGGCATCCGGTCGTGGATCGCCGACATCATCTCGTTCGCCGAGGTGGTGACGACAGCGCAGCTGTGCAGCCACGGCGCGTCAGGCCCCTCCGACCGGTCCCGCCACGCCGCCCACACGCCGGCGACGGCAAGGGGCTCGCCGTCGGCCTCGTGGATGAAGTACGGCTGCTTGACGGGCTTGCCCGCCTTCGTCAAGGGCGCACCTGCGCTCCCCCGCTTCCACTCGTAGAACCCGTCCATCGGGATGATCATCCGGTGCTTGAGGAACGCGCTCTTGAACGCAGGCTTCTCCGCCACGGTCTCGGCGCGGGCGTTGATCATCTTCGAGGAGATCTTCACGTCCTTGGCCCACGACGGCACGAGGCCCCAGTGGAAGGCCTGGACGGCGCGCTGCTCGCCACCGCTCCCGGGCAACGCGACCACGCCGTAGACGTCGCTGGTCGGGGCGACGTTGAAGTTCGCCGGGAGCGGCTCGGCGTCGAACGAGGCGTCGAAGTACTCGGCGATCTTGTCGGGCTTGTTCGAGGAGACGAATCGTCCGCACATCGCCGATGAACGCTACTGCGCCGGCCGCTGGTCGCGCCCGGACGGACGTGCCGGTCAGCCGGCGGCGTCCGTCTGCGGCGATGCTTCCGTGCGGTCGCGCCGCGGCACCACAAGCTTGCCGTCGCCGGTGCCGAGGTCCGTGGCGACGAGGGCACCGCTGTCGTCGATCCCGGTCTGGATGGACGTCGTCGGCGTCGACGGCACCACAAGCTTGTCGTTGCCCGTGCCGAGGTCCGTGGCGACGAGCGCACCGGTGTCGTCGATCCCGGTCTGGATCGTCGGCGTCGGCGTCGCTGCGGCGGGCTTGGGCTTGCGTCGTCGGGATGCGGCACGCGCGTGGACGACGATCGGGGCCGGCGTCCGAACAGCCGACCTGGCGAACACGGCGTCCGAGGGCAGCATCAGCCACGGCGCAGTGACCTGGCTGGTGACGGTCTCCGCCGGTGCCGGACGGGCCGAGCTTGCCAGCGCGGTGCCGCTCGCGGCCAGCGATGCGACGACCGCGATCACGAGCGCTCCACTTGCGAACAGCCCGACCATCGAGCGGTGCTGGGCGCGTGTGGCACGCATCAACTCGGCGAGCTGATCGACGACCGCTTCCCCGCTGACGTGGATGTGCTCAGCCAGCCGCTCGACGTCGTCACGGCGCAGCTCCACGGCGAGGACGCGCTGCTGGTTGCGCAGACTGCGTACGAGGCGCAGGTAGGTCGACAGCATCGACGTCGGATCTCCCTCCGTGAACGTGGACATTGCGTCGCCGACCCGGATCACGCCATCGCTGATCCGCACTTCGGGGCGTCCATCGAGGATCGATTCGAGTTCGGCGCCGTACAGCTCGCTGATCGCCACGACCAGTTCCTCGGTGAGCACGTGGTCGCCGCGCTCGAACGAGTGCAGCGTGGCCACGCCGAACCGGCCGCCCGACCGCTGCGCCAGCGTGCGGCAGGAGCACTTCGCCTCGCGCCGGGTCCGGATGAGCAGTCCGGCGAACCGTCCGGCAAAGCCGTCGTCCATGATGCCGGAGCCGCTGATCTCACCCATGCAACCCTCCGCACACTCTTTCGTCCGCCGCCAACAGCCTACGGAGAGATAACCCGATCGGGGCCCCGGTGCCGCTGTGCGGTGAGATCCGATGGCGGACGATCGTCGGCCGGACGAGCGAAAGACTCGCTCCAGACACCCCGACTCTCTCGATCGAGCTGCGTGCGGGTGAGGTTCGGATGTGGCCGAGCTCATGTGTCGTCTCAGAGCGGCAGTCGGTCTCAGGTCGTGTGGAGTGGGACGAACAGCTCCCCGAGGATCGCCCGTGCGGCCCACGCGGACCACTGGGGCTGAGTCCAGCCGCGTTCGAGGACGAGGGTCCGGTAGGTCTCCGGCCCGAGGACGAGGAACAGCACGTCGCCGGCATGTGACCGGCTGAGACCCTTGCGCAGCTTGGCTGTGCGGGTGAGGACGTCCACGAGGCCGCGCATCCCGTCGAGGCGGAGTGCTTCGCCGTGGCGCCAGACCTCGCCGGCCGGGTCGCCACTGACGGCGTGGAATGCGGGAACCATCGGTGCGACGCGGGTGAGGATCGTGGCGATGCCGAAGGTGATGTCGTGCACGGCGTCGGTGACGTTCGTGCGGGTCGTGGCGGCGAGGAACCAGGCTTGCTGCGGCGGCGGGATTGCATCGTCGCCGAGCACGGTCCGTTCGTGGACGGCCTGCACGAGTTGGTCCTTTGAGCGGAACGTGAAGTACAGGGTCTGCACCGCGACCCCGGCACGCTCGGCGATCGCCTCCATGGTGGTGGCGCGGAACCCGGATTCGCAGAACAGGTCGTAGGCGGCGTCCAGCATCCGGGCGCGGGTGCGTGCCGCCTTCTGCTGGCGCGGCGTCGGTTGACTCTTGACTCGATCCACTCGAGGGAGTCTACTAGTGGTGATGACTAGTGATCAGCACTAGCGAGTGACCGGGGAGCCTCTGATGGACGTGATGGCTGAAGCGATGCAGTGGGGGTCGGGGGTACCTATCGCGGGTACGCCGTTCCGCGTCGTGGTCCCGGCGGCGGCGACCGGAGGGCATGCCGTGTGCATCACCGTCGACATGCCGTCGGGTGTGCACGTCGACGCGCACGAGCACGCTGACGAAGATCAGCTCAACATCGTGATCTCGGGTCGGGTCGGCACACGGGTCGGCGATCGCGAGGCGATCCTCGAGGCTGGCGGCGTGCAACTGATGCCGCGCGGTGTCCCGCACGAGTTGTGGAACGCTGGCGACGACGTCGCTCGGGTCATCGAGATCTACACGCCGCCGGGAATGGAGGAGCGGTTCGCCATCGGCGGGCAACGCGCCATCGCCGACGGGCTGGTGCACGCTCAACGCGACCACTACCACTCTGCCTGACGCTGTCAGCCGTCTTGCGCAGTGCGCGGTCGCGTGCGCACCGTGGCACGATGGGTCGATGCGGATCACGGAGCTGTGGCGCTACCCGGTGAAGTCGATGCAGGGAGAATCCCTGGCGGCTGCTCGGATCGGCCCCCACGGCATCGAGGGTGATCGCGGGTTCGCCCTGCTCGACCGGACCTCCGGGATGACGCTGACGGCGCGGCGCGAGCCGCCGCTGCTGTACGCGACCGGACACCTTGTCGGCGCGCAGGTCGTGGTCCGTCTTCCGAACGGCGTCGAGACCGACGACGACGAGGTGCTGTCCGCGTGGATCGGTCGCGATGTGGCACTCGTGGCGGCGAGCGACGACACGGCCACGTACGAGATCGCGGCCGACGCCGAGCACGAGGACGTCAGCCCCTGGCACAGGTGGAACGGGCCCGGCGGAGCGTTCCACGACTCGGCTCGTGCCCGCGTCTCGATCATCGGTGAGCAGACGTTGCGCGATTGGCCGGTGCGACGGTTCCGTCCGAACGTCGTCGTCGGCGGGGGCGGCGAGGACGATCTGGTGGGCTCGGTCGTGCGCATCGGGACCGAGGTCGAGTTGGACGTGGTCGCGCAGATCCAGCGGTGCGTGATGGTCACCCGACCGCAGCCCGGCGGGATCGAGCGTGATCTCGACGTCTTGCGCACGGTGAACCGGGAGCGCGGCGCGCTCCTCGGTGTCGGTGCACTCGTCAACGCCGGCGGAACGATCACCGTCGGCGACACCCTGCTCCCGATGTGAGCGCAGAGCCTCGACGCGACCTCGCAGCCGGCGCGAACGACGTGTCATCGACCGTCGTGGCTCCCGCGCTCCCACGCCGAGCCACGACTGCGCGTGGTCACGACGACGACTTCGCCTCCCGGATCGCCCGCCACACGCGCTGCGCCGTGCAGGGCATGTCGACGTGCTTCACGCCGAGATACGAGACGGCATCGACGACGGCGTTCTGGATCGCAGGCGTCGATCCGATCGTGCCCGACTCGCCGATGCCCTTGGCCCCGAGCGGGTTGCGCGGGCTGTCGGTCTGGGTGTTGCTGACCTCGAAGCTCGGCAGCTCGGCCGCCGACGGGATCCCGTAGTCGGCCAGGTTCGAGGTCACCGGGTTGCCGTGCTCGTCGTAGGCGACCTCCTCGAACAGCGCCTGCGCGGCGCCCTGGGCGATGCCGCCGTGCTGCTGGCCGGCGACCAACAGTGGGTTGAGGATCCGCCCACAGTCGTCGACCGCGACATGGCGGATCAGGCGAACGTGACCGGTCTCGACGTCGACCTCGACGACGGCGACGTGCGACCCGAACGGATACGTCGAATCGCTCCCGTCGAAGTCCAGCTCGTGGCGCAGCGGACCGGGCTCCATCCCCTCCGGCAACTTCGAAGGGTCCGCGGCGGCGACGGCAAGCGCCGCCCACGACATGCCGCGTGATGGCACACCCAAGACCTCCAACTGGCCATCACCGACCACGATGTCGTCGGCGTCGGCTTCCAGCAGGTTGGCTGCGATCTGCTTGGCCTTGATCAGCACCTCGGTCGAGGCAACGTGCACGGCGCTCCCTGCGGTCTGCAACGAACGTGAGCCGAGGGTGCCCGAGCCGCGCGGAACGGTCGAGGTGTCGGAGTTGACGAGTTTGATCTTGTCCATCGGGATGCCGAGGACGTCGCTGGCCAGCATCGCGAACGCTGTCCAGTGACCCTGCCCGTGCACGCTCGTACCGACCGAGACGCTCGCAGAACCGTCCTCGTGGACCTCGCACGCACCCCACTCGATGTGCAGCCCGATCGGCGCGGTGACCTCGACGTAGGAGGAGATCCCGATCCCCAGTTGTACTGCGTCGCCGCGCTCGCGCCGCGCCGCCTGCTCTGCCCTCAGCTCGTCGTAACCTGCCGCGACGAGCACCGCCTCGAGCGCCTTGGCGTATTCCCCGGAGTCGTAGTTCGCGCCGGTCGGCGTCGTCAGTGGGAACTCCTCGGGACGCAGGAAGTTGCGCCGACGGATCTCAGCCGGATCGATCCCGAGCTCGTCGGCGGCGACGTCGAGCACGCGCTCGATCAGCTGCGTCGCCTCCGGACGGCCGGCGCCGCGATACGCGCCGGTCGTGGTGTTGTTGGTCACCGCCGTCACCGCGTCGAAGTGGACCTTCGGGACGTGGTAGACGCCGGGCGTCATCATCTGGGTGAGCATCGGCAGGATCGCGCCGATCGCCGGGTACGCGCCGCCCGACGCCATCACCCTCGAATCGAGCCCGGTGATCGTGCCGTCGAGCTTGAGCCCGAGCTTCGCGGTCATCACGTAGTCGCGACCGTGCACCAGCGAGACCATGTCCTCGGACCGGCTCTCGGTCCACTTGACGGGCCGGCCGAGGGCGCGTGCCGCGGCTGCGGTGACGAGGTACTCGACGTACACGGCGGCCTTCGGGCCGAAGCCGCCGCCGACCCACGGGCAGGCGATGCGCAGCTGGTCTGGTTCGAGGCCCAGCGCCGGCGCCATCGCGGCGTGCGCGCTGTGCGGCGCCTGGTGAGACACCCAACATGTGACCCCACCGTTGGGTTCGCCCGGCACTGCGAGGAGCGCGTTGCACTCCATCGGCACCCCGGCCAGCCGCTGGCTGACCATCGTCACCTCGGCAACCAGTTCGGCACCCTCGAGAGCGTCCACATCGTCACCGAACGTCGTCGCGAAGCAGACGTTGGATCCATGGGCCGGGAAGATGACCGGGGCGTCGGCGGCGAGTGAAGCCGCCGCAGTCGTCACCACGGGCAGCGCGTCGTAGTCGATGATCACCGCTTCCGCCGCATCGACGGCCTGGGTACGAGTCTCGGCGACCACTGCGGCCACGATGTCGCCAACGAAGCGCACCGTCTCCTGGGCGAACACCGGACGGTTGAGCTCGGCCGGCATCATCGGGAAACCCTGGAACGGCGCCAGACCGAGGTCCCGCCCTTCTGCGGCGCGATAGACCGCCACGACGCCCGGCATCGCCTCCGCCTCGCTCACGTCGATCGAGGTGATCGTGCCGTGGGCGACCGATGAGCGCACGAAGACCACGTGGGCCATGCCCGGTTCGATCAGATCGTCGGTGAACTTGCCCGCGCCCGTCAACAGCGTCGGGTCCTCCAGCCGCTGCACTGCGTTGCCGAGAATCGAGCCTGCCGTCGCCATGACCACCCCCGTTGTAGAGCCCCGCTGCACCGTACTTGGTCACGCGCCGAGACGGAGACGCGTGACCGACTCGACCGGTTCAACGAACCCGCGGGCGGGTGCGGAGCCTTGGAGCCGACAGACCCAGCGTGGCAGCCGAGAGGCTCACTCCCCATCACCAGTCTTCCGATGGCATCCCGCCTGCTGCTCTCCATGCGAGCCGGGCAGTGCGGTGCGCCCAGTTCGGTGGAGGGCGCCCGCCGGCCAGGGCTCGGGCGTACCAGGCGCCCGTGCACATGGTGACGAGCACCTCGAGATCGGCGTTGGCATCGATCAGCCCGAGGCTCCCGGCGCGGTCGAGAGCGGCGCGAAGTCGCCGCCGCCTGGGAGCGACGACGCGCTCCCGGTAGCGCGCGACGGTGTCGGGGTCGGCGCTCTCTTGCAGCATGCTCCCGACGAGCGACAGCCGGCCCCGTCGGCCCACGCCGCGCTGGAAGTCCGCCAGCTCGGCGACGAGGTCGGCAAAGGGGTCGGACGTGGTCGGCGGGATGGGTTCGTCCGTGTAGGTCGTCATCGCCGCCATGGCAAGCTCCGACTTCGTTGCCCAGCGTCGATACAGCGCCTGGCGCGTGGTCCCCGCCTCCTCGGCGACGGCGGCTATGGACATCGCCTCGAAGCCGTGCGCAGCGAGGAGCCGCGCTGCTGCAGCGAGGACGCGGGCGTCGATGTCGGAATCACGTACTCGTCCCCTGCCGGCTCGAGCCGTTGTCGCAGTCATCAATACAGAACTGTAGCGTATTGATGAACAGCTACGAGACGGACCACGTTCGTCGGAGGAGGGGCAGGGATGAATGAGCACGAGGCCGGGGTGCCGACCCTGCTGGAGTGGGCCGGGGGCCACACGGCGATCCGGCGGCTCATCGACCAGTTCTACGACAGGGTCGAGGCCGATCCGGTGCTCAGCCCGCGCTTCCCGGGCGGCGTCACCGAGGAGCATCGGGTACACGTCACGATGTGGTGGTCCGAGGTGTTCGGTGGACCGCCCACCTACACCGAGCAACGCGGCGGATACGCGACGATGCTCGACCACCACCGTGGGCTCGCCATCACCCCCGAGGAACGGTTCCGGTTCGCGTCGCTGATGAGCCTGGCAGCCGATGACGCGGGCCTCCCCGACGATCCCGAGTTCCGCGCCGCTCTGGTGGGCTACCTGGAATGGGGCACGCGCCTCGCACTGCACAACTCCCAACCAGGAGCCGAGGTGGTCACCCAAGCACCGGTGCCGACGTGGGGATGGGGCGTCGCCCCGCCCTACCGTCCCTGAGTCAGGCGGTCGGGCCCGTGTCGCCGAAGCGCTCGATCCGGAGACGGGTCGGGGCGAGGCCGAGCTCGATGCATTGATCGCTCATCGCGTTGGCGAAGTCCGCCGACCCACAGATGTAGACGGTGGCGTCCGGCAGCACCGAGGCTGCGATGTCTGCACCGGTGATCCTTCCTGCGCCACGGGCGTCACCGGGAGGCGATTGACGGGTGTAGACGATCGTCGTCTCAGGGCCGGGAAGCTCATCAGGGTAGAAGACGTCAGCCGGTGTGCGCACCGAGACGACGAAGCGAACGAGATCCGTCCGGCCCGTCCGTCTCGCGAGACGGAGCATCGCCATCAACGGCACCACGCCGGATCCTCCGCCGATCAGCAGGGCGGGTGTGTCGGCTGCCCAGACGAACCAACCACCGATCGGTCCACGCACCTCGAGCTGGTCGCCGACCCGCACCTCGTCGTGGAGGAAGCCCGACACTTCGCCGTCGTCGAGGCGCTCGACGGTCAGCTCGATCTCCGACGAACCGTCCGGCGCAGACGCGATCGAGTACGACCGCGAGGCCGTGTAGCCATCCTCTGCTGTGAGCCGGACCACGCAGTGCTGCCCGGCGAGATGGTGGCTGGGCGTGCCGAGATCCAGTCGGAAGGTCGCGACTCGCGCTGTCTCGGCCTTGGTCGCGAGCACCGTTGCGGCGTGCCACGTGCCGGTCGCCGGGACAGGGCCGGCCGCTCCGGCGTCGGTGCCCATCGCCCGGTCAGTCACCCTGGTATCGCTGCTCGGTCCACGGATCGCCATGGTTGTGGTAGCCGTTGCGTTCCCAGAACCCCGGCTCGTCGTGATCCAGCAGCCGCATGCCGGACACGAACTTCGCGCTCTTCCAGAAGTAGAGGTGGGGCACGAGGAACCTTGCCGGACCTCCGTGGTCGCGGCTCAGCGGTTGCGCGTCCGCGTCCCAAGCGATCCACGCTTGGCCATCGACGACATCGTCGAGGGGGAGGTTCGTGGTGTAGCCGGTGTGTGAACTGATCAGGACGTGGGTGGCGTTCGGCAGCGGACGTGCTGCGGCCAGCAGGACATCGACCGACACGCCGGTGAACACCATCGCCAGCTTGGACCACGTTGTGACGCAGTGGATATCGCCCTCGTAGCTCGACGGCGGCAATGCGTGCATCTCGTCCCACGTCCACGTTGTCGGCGCTTCGACGAGTCCGTCGATGCCGAACGTCCAGGACGCCGCGTCGATCTTGGGCGTGGCCTCTGCCGTCAGCACCGGCCAGCTTCGTCCCGTGTCGTACTGGCCGGGCGGAAGGCGGCTGTCGCGCTCGTGTGCCTGGCGACCCTTGAACCCTCGAGTGAACTTCACAGCTGCTCCTGTCACCGCCAGCGTCCGACCTCGAACAGCTGGACCTTACGCGACCGCCCTCACTGCGTTGTCCGGCCGCGCCGCGGCCACCGGGCGGCACTGATCGGCACGGCAGTCATCCGGACACCCGACCCCGGTGCTCACGGTCGGGCTGGTCGGGCCGGTCAGGCCTGGCAGGCCTCCAGGGCGCGGCGGACGAGGACTTTGGCGAGGTGGGTGCGGTATTCGACGCTGGCGTTGAGGTCGGCTTGTGGTTCGGCTTGTGCGGTGGCCTGTTCGGCTGCTTCGGCGATCGATGCGCCACCGGCGAGGGCCGCCGAGACGCTGGTGGCGAGGATCGGCGTCGAGCCCATGTTGACCAACGCCACCCCGGAATCCCCGTTGCGTTGCCACGCCGCGACCCCGACGGTGGCCCAGTCCTGGGCGCGGCGAGTGAACTTCTGGAAGTTCCACCCGGCACCGGCCATCTTCGGGATACGAACCTCGACGAGCATCTCGTCGGGCGCCAACGTCGACGTCAAGAACCCCTCATAGAAATCCGCGGCGGCGATCCGCCGCGACCCACCCGGACCCTGAGCGACGTACACCGCACCAAGCGCGAGGGTCACCGCGGGCAGGTCACTGGCCGGGTCGGCGTGAGCGATCGTCCCCCCGATCGTGCCCCGGTGACGCACCTGCGGATCACCCACGAACCCGGCAGCATGAGCCAACAACGGCACATGCTCGGCCAGCACCGGACTGTGCTGCAGGTCCATGTGCCGGGTCAGCGCACCAATCGCGATCTCACCACCGTCGTCGCGGACATAGCTCAACTCTCGCAACCTGCCGATGTCGACGAGCACGCTCGGCGACGCCAGACGCAACTTCATCAACGGCAACAGGCTGTGACCACCAGCGAGGAACTTGGCGTCCTCACCATGCTCACCGATCACACCGATCGCCTCGTCGGCCGACTCGGCCAGCACATACTCGAACGCTGCAGGAATCATCGTGGCGCCCCGCTCAGTTCCCCAGCCGCGCACGCCAACACGGCCTTGACGATGTTGTGATACCCGGTGCAACGACACAGGTTGCCCTCGAGCCCCTCGCGCACATCACGCTCGGTCGGGTTCGGCTGCTCACGCAACAAACTGGTCGCAGCCATCACCATCCCCGGCGTGCAAAACCCGCACTGCAACCCATGGTTCTCCATGAACGCCCGCTGCATCGGATGCAACTCACCCCCCTCAGACGCCATCCCCTCGATCGTGGTCACCTCACTGCCATTGGCCTGCACCGCCAACACCGTGCAACTCTTCACCGCCTCACCATCGAGATGCAGGCTGCACGCCCCACACGACGACGTATCACAACCGACGTTGGTGCCCGTCAAACCAAGCGTCTCGCGCACGTAATGAACGAGCAACACCCGCGGCTCCACCTCATCAGTGTGCGCAATGCCATTGACAGTGACGCTGATCTGCACGCACTCCCCCTTCACCTCGGACTC
>JBBQTN010000088.1:0-19425 GCA_038213195.1 Acidimicrobiales bacterium
CACGGGCCTGACGCGCAGGGCCGTAGCGACGCCGCGCCCATCGCGACCCTGGCCTGGCGAGGCGCAGCGCGCCGACCCAGGCGAGCAACGGCACGAACGTTCCGAACAGCGCCATCTTGAGCTTGCCCTTGAGCACGCAGACAACGACGAGCGCCAGTGACACGACCGTCGCCGCGATCGCGACGACCCGCAGCGCGAGCTCGCCGCTGCCCAACCGGTCGACGCCGAACGGCGCGACGCCGACGAGCGTGAACCCCAGGCAGCCGAACGCGAGGCTGACCATCTCCACCGAGAGGCGACCGTCCGTGTTCCAGTACACGTCCTCGAGGCGCAGGATGAGGGCGAACTCGTCGAGCACGAGCGAGGTCCCGGCGCCGATCAGCACGGCCGCGACACCGTCCCACGCCGAGCCGGACGCGGTGGCCAGCGACATGAACGCGCCGGTGACGAGGGCGATGATCCCCGGCACCGCGTGGTGCACGTGCACGCCCCGTTCGGAGACGTTGTCATTGAACGGGCCGCGCCCGGCGCGGATCATCCGGGTGATCGTGCGCGTCACCAGGAACGTGATCACGAAGGCGGCGAAGCCCAACAGCAGCGGCAGTTTGCCCGGCTCGACGATGTTGCGATGCCACCAGCGCCCCACGAGGGCGATGGTACGGCGGTTCTCAGGACGCGCTTGGTACAGTCACTCTCCGTTGCGGCGCGACCACTCTGCTGGCGCATCGCGCCCCGTCGATCTGGGAGAACAACTCGTGCACCTCCACTTGCGCACCGCTGGCGCCGCGATCTGTCTGGTGTTGCTCGTCCTCGTCGCCGGCTGCAGCAGCGACAAGAAGTCGGCGACAACGACCACGCCAGCGCGGACGACGGTCGCCTCGACGGTTGCGAAGTCGACGTCATCTTCGGCGAAACCTGCGAAACCGGCGAAGCCTGCGACGACCACGACGACGACCTCGAGCCCCGGCTTCAGTCCCGGCACCGGCGGTGTGAGGGGCCCGTCGTTCCTGACGTTCAGGGTGATGCCCGGCGCGGTCTGCACGTCTGGGAACGCGACCCTGACGCTGGCCTACACGACGAAGAACGTGGTCGACATCTCGATCGACGTCGGCGGGACCGGGTTCAAGGAGACCGGAGGGTATGAAGCGAACGAGTCCTCAGCGGTCGCCGCTGCGCCGTGCAAGGGTGCGGGGACGATCACCGTGCAGATGAAGGGCTGCAGTGCGAGCGGGGCGTGCACTGCATCGGCCAAGTCGACGGTGAAGATCAGCGTTTGATCACCGTGCCCGCCGGTCTCGGCGATGGTGCAGGAGGTCGTCAGATGCCGAGGTCGCGCAGGTTGTAGTCCTTGAGCAGGACCTCTGTCGAGTCCTGCGTCCAGCGGTACTCAGCCTCGTGCCCGGCGAACGGCTGGTAGACGAAGCGCGGCTCGTCCGGGAACCGCTGGGCGCGGGCGTCGATGCCGTACATGATCGCCTTGGCCCGTTCGTGGATCCGTTCCGCGTCGTACACCGCGACCGGGTTGTGCACACCGCCGCTGGTCACGCCGAGCACCGAACGGCGGCGGTGGAACCCGAAGTTGATGGTCACGCGCGGGTCTGGGCTCGTGTTGGCGAACGAGCCGTGGACCGCCTGCCGGTTCGTGATCGCGACATCGCCGGGCGCACAGATCAACGGGACAGCGTCGGGTAGCCGGTCCGAACCCGCCGCCGCGACCATCGCCTTGATGTCCGCCTTGCCGACGCGGTGCGAGCCGGGGATCACCCACAGCCCGTTGGCGGCGGTGCATCCGTACAGCTGCGCCATGAAGTTGAAGCCGTGGCTGCCAGAGTCGAGGTCGGGACTCTCCCAGTGGGTCCAGCCGTCCTGGTGCCAGGCGACGGACCCGCCGAGACCCGGATGCTTGATCCACACGGCTTCGTTGAACGGCACGAAGTCGTCGCCGTTGATCTGGGCGGCGACGGCGAGCAGCTGCGGATGGCCGTAGACGCGTAGGCAGGCCGTCGAGAACTGCAGCGAGCCGAGGATGATCTGCAGCACGTGTTCGGGCGCACCCTCCGGCGGCGTCGGCTCGTTCATCTTCGCCGGGTGGCGACCCTTGACCGCGGTCGTGCCGCCGACAGGATCCGCCAACGGCTTCGTCCAACCGATGTTGTGGGCCCGGCCGTCGGCACCGAGCGCCGGCCGCCCGCGCCGATCGAACAGCGCCCCCTTCGTGACGGGCGCGCGCTCGAGCAGCTCGGCAACGTCGCGTTCGATGTCGTCCAGCTCCTCCTGATCGAGCACGTGCTCGAAGATGTAGAAGCCGGTGCGCTCGTAGGCGTCGACGATCGCCGGGTCGAGCCGCCCGCGCCCGTCGAAGCGGATCGGACCTCGGTTGCCCAGCCCGAGCGCGCGCCGTTCTCCGGCGTCGCGGTAGCGGACCATGGCCGCCTCGTCTTCGCCGTAGTCGACGATCGGCACTTCCAGCAGCGGCAACCTCATCGGCAAAACGTACGCCCTGGACCGCTCGTCAGGGCAACGGGGCGCTCAGGCTGCGGCGACGGCGCCGGTGCGGCGCTCGCGCCACGTGGCTGGGCGCGGGTACCACGATCGCAGCGGCAACGGCGGGGCGAACGGCCGCCAGTCGCCCTCGGGCTGGGCGAGCCGGTCCAGCACGGCGAGGATCACGGCAGGGTTGACGCCCATGCCGATGTGGCTGCCGCGGACCTCGATGTTCTCGGCGTGCTCGCGGATCACGTCGATGCAGGTCTGCCACGGGGCGACCCCGTCGGTGCGCGTGTAGATCGACGTCGCCGGGACGGTCAGCGGCGGTCGGTCCTCCTCGCGCAGTCCGTTCAGTGGCAGGTCGCCGTCGTGCAGATGGGACAGCTGGTTCCACATTTGCTCCGCAGCACTGCGGTCGCCCTTGACCATCCGGTAGGGGCTGCCGAGGGTGATCACCTGGCGCACCGACTCGGGCTGCTCGCGTGCCAGCAACCGGGCGTACACGCCGCCGAGGCTCTGGCCGATGAGGGTGACGGTGCGACCGTGATCGTTGCACAGGGCCTCGACGCGGGCCCGCATGCCGTCGACGATCCGGGCCGTCGGGCCGACGTTGCGACCGAGTCGCCACGCATGGACCCAGTAGCCCTGCGCCCGCAGCGCCCAGCGCAACGGCGCGGTCGAGTCGTCACTGGCACCGAAGCCCGGCAGGGTGAGCACCGGGTGCTGGTCGCCGCGGCCGAGGCTGCGCAGCAACGGGGCGATCGCCCAGTACCCGGCCGCCTCGACCGGCCATGTGGTGGCCTCGAGCGCCTGCAGCCGTCGATGCGGCGCACGGACAGATCCCTGGTCGTTCATGCGCACACGGTACCGGCGCGAACAGGGCCGGTACGGTCCCTCCGCACGTGACGAACCTGCTCATGGTCCGGTGCAAGGCGAGTCGCCGGGGCGGGTGGGCGCGATCTGCAGACCGAGTCAGTACGCAAGTCCGAGCCAGGCCAACGCGTTGTCCGCGTAGAAGCCGGCGACGATGTCGTCGGAAGACCCGGCCAGCGCACGGTCGAAGCGGCCGAGCGGGTCGCGACCACCCTCGGCATGCGGATAGTCGGACGAGAACATGTACAGGCCCGGATCGGATTCCCTGAACATCTGCCCGACGTCCTCGAACGGGTAGGGCGTGAAGCGCAGCTGTGCCGCCGCCTGCTGCGACGGGGTGCGGGTCATCCCGGCGAGGCGTGGCTCGGAGCGGCTCCAGATCGACACCGCGTGATCGAGGCGGCGCAGCATCCCCGGCACCCATCCTCCGCCCATCTCGATCGCGCCGCCATGCAGCGACGGGTAGCGCTCGAGGACGCCGTCGAGGACGAGCACCGACAGGAACCGCTCGGCCGGCTGGTACACGACCATGAAGTCCTTGGAACCGATGATCTCCGCCCCGGTCATCTGCTCGGCGGCCGGTCGACCGTCGTTCATCCACTCGTCACCGATGCCGAGCGGACCGCTGCCGACATGGAGGACGAACGGCACCCCCCGCTCGGCGAGCATTGCCCAGAACGGGTCGTGATCGGGGTGGCCGGGCGACCGCCCGCCGGGTGCTCGAGCCGGAATCCACACCTCACGCACGCCGAGGTCGAGGGCGGCCTCGAGCTCGACGACGGCGCGCCCGACGTCGTCGAGGTCGCACAGTGCGACACCGTGGAGGCGATCGTCGTGTGCGCAGAACGACGACATCGCGCGGTTGTGGGCACGGTAGGCGCCGTAGCGGAGCACCGGATCGGGGATCGCGAACAGGGGCGAGCACACCGACGAGTAGACGACCTGGTGCCGGAAGCCGAGCAGGTCGAGGGCCGTCGAGCGCTCGGCCGGATCCACGGCGCCGAGCGCGGCGTGCCATTTCGGACCACGCTTGATCAACGCGTCGCCGAGACCGATCAGCGCGTCGCGGTCCTCGTCCGAGTGGACTCCTGCGTCGAGGTCGAGGCCGGTGCGCCCCCCGTCCAGCCGGGGGAGGCGGTCGCGCACAGCGGGATCTGCATGGTCGGTCAGGAACCGCGGCGTCTCCATCACGTGGCTGTCGGCGTCGACCACGCGGTGCGTCCCGGCGTACGTCATCAGCGACCCCCTCGTCGGCTGCGGCCGGAGATCTTCCGGGACCCGACGCGAGCGTAGGGCCACTCGCGTCTGGCGCGTGCCTCGCCCGAGCTGTGCGGTGGTCCGGCGGTCCGGCGACTTGCGGCCCCATGGCGTGATGACACCCCGAACGGGGTCAGCCCTGCGACTTAACCTGTCGTGGCGGCTGTCCGCGAGGACGTGATGCGGAGGGAGAGTCGAGCGTGATGTGGTTCGAGGGGCTGGCGTTCGCGGTCGGCGAGATGTTGGTGAGCGAGGCCGACGTGACGGTGGAGTACCTGGGTCCGTGTGAGGTGGTCGCCGAGGTCGCCGCCGACGACTTCCCACCGACCGTGCTGATCTTCCGCGAGCTCGACGAGCACCGGCTGATCTCGTACACGCGCAACGACCTCGCGTCGATCGTCCTGTTCCAACGGCTCGCTGACCGTGAGGCGCTGGACACCGACCTCGACCAGGACGGACCCGCGTGAGCAGGCGCGACGGCGGGATCGCGGGCATGGCACCTTCTCGGCCGGGATACGGGACGCGTCGTGAGTGACGATCGATCAGCGCACCGCCAGGATCTCGTCGAGCCGGAGGGAGTCACGCCGGCTCGGCCGCCGCCGAACGGGACCGCCAGCCCGACGGCGAGGTCGAGGCGACCGCGGACGCCGTCCGGCCGATCGCGGCGCCGAGCACCGCCGCGCCGATGGTCGGGGCACCAGGGCATCTCGCGGACTCCCCCGGGCAGCAAATGGAGGCAGGGGAGGGTTGATCCGGCTGCCGTGCCGACGGGGCCGACCGGTGGCGGCGGGTGGACGGCATCGGGGGAGCAGCTGATGCCCGAGTTGCCGGACGTCGAGGGCTTCAGGAGGCTCGTCGACCGCCATGCGGTCGCCACGACCATCAGCGACCTCCTCGTGCGCGATGCCAGGACGGTGCGCAACCGCACGCCCGAGGAGGCGCGCCACCTCCTGGGTGGCCGTCGCATCGCGCGGGCCGAGCGGTACGGCAAGTGGTTGTTCGTGGGCACCGAGGGCCCGACCGTCGTGATCCACTTCGGGATGACCGGGGCGTTGCGCTGGCAAGCCGCCGACGGCCCGCTGATCGCCGCTGACCGCGTGGTCATTGCGACGGGCGCCGGCTCGCTGTGCTATCGCGACCCTCGCAACCTCGGCGGGATCTGGGTCGCCGATGCCGGCGCGTCGCTGGCGGAGATCACAGGACCCCTCGGACCCGACGCCCGCGCGATCGACGCGGTGCGTCTCGGGGAGGTGCTCGCGCGGTCCCGGCGTGGTCTGAAGGTGACGCTGACCGATCAGTCGCTGATCGCCGGGCTCGGCAACATGCTCAGCGACGAGATCCTCTGGCGGTCGCGACTCGACCCTGCCGGCGCCGCGGCCGGTCTCGACGCCGCAGAGCTCGATCGCCTGCACCGTGCGTTGCGCGGCGCGCTGAAGGACTCGGTGCGCGCCGGTCACATCCCACGTGGGCCGACGTGGCTGACAGGAAAGCGCGACGCGCACGACGGCACGTGTCCGCGTTGTCAGCGGTCGCTGGCCCGGAGGCGGATCGCCGGCCGCAGCTCGCTGTGGTGCCCGCACTGCCAGCTCGGCCAGTGCGGTGGCCACGCCGATCCATGACGCCCGGCGGACCCCCGCCTCGGCGACGGCCGGCGAACGGCCCACCGCCCGGTTCCCTCGTGAATCGTCGGTGACGATTGATCGGCGGCCTCGACCGGGTTGGAACGGGCGTCGCCACGTGCGGGGGCCGACCTGCGACGCGCGCGGGTCAGAACGGGGGCCGGTCGGCGATGATGCCGTCCGCTTCGAGCTTGGCGATCTCGTCGTCGTCGTAGCCGAGGTCACGCAATGTCGTTGCGTTGTCGGCGCCCAGCGCAGGGGCACCGACGATCTGGTACGTGCGCCGATCGAAGTGGATCGGGTAGCCGGGAAACCGAGCGACGCCCACGTCCGCCTGGTCCCACTCGACCATGAAGCCACGCGCCGCGAGGTGCTCGTTGTCGACCAGTTCCCGCGCGGTGAACGCAGGACACGCGGCAATGCCGAGCGTCTGCAACTCCGCCGCAGCGGCGACGTCCTCGCGTTCGATCGCCCACGTCGCGATGGCAGCGTCGATCTCGTCGTGTCGCGCCAGGCGCTGGGCGAGTGGTGCGTCGCGCAGCGCAGCGAGGCCGGGGGCGCCGACGACGTCGACGAGGCGCCGCCACTGCTCGTCGCCGGCGATGGTGATCGCCAGCCATCGGTCCTCGCCGGCGCACCGGTAGACGCCCTGCGGGGCGACGTCGCCGGACCTGTTGCCGTGCCGTGCCGGCGCCTGACCGGTGACCGACGTGAGCAGCAGCCCGTCGCCGACGATCGAGGCCAGCGTCTCCAGCTGGGAGATGTCGGCGTGCACCGGCGCCCCGGTCGCAGCCCGTTCCCACAACGCGGCGAGGGCCGCGAACGCGCCGTGCACGCCGCCGACGGCATCGGGGAACGCCAGCCCGAGCCGCAGCGGACCCTCGCCGGTGTAGCCGGTGGCCTGGTTGAGCCCGCAGTAGCCCTCCAGCATCGGGCCGAAGGAGAAGTGCGTGGACATCGGCCCGGTCTCGCCGTATCCGGTCATCGCGATCGTGATCGCACTCGGGTTGAGCGGTCCGACCGCCTTCGCGTCGATGCCCAGCGACGCGGCCCCACGGGGCGAGAAGTTGTGCAGCACGATGTCCGACGTGGCGAGCACCTGGTCGAGGATGATCTTGCCCGCCGGTTCCTTGGCCTCGATGGCCAGGCTGTGCTTGCCGCGGTTCATCTTGTTCCACACCCCGGTCCTGTTCCAGAACCGCTCACCGGGGACGGCGTCCGGGAACACCTCGGCGCGGATCTGCGGGTCGGTCGGCATGCCACGCGTCCAGCCGGGCGCGCCGTTGGTCAGGCGCGTCCTCGCCTCGGTGCTCACGCCTCGGCTGGCCGGGTGCTCGACCTTGAGCACGTGCACGCCGAAGTCGGCGAGGAACCGTCCGGTCAACGGCCCGGCCCACGCGATGGAGAACTCGGCGACGCGCACGGAGCCGAGATCGATCGCCGGCGAGGACCTTCTGGGCGTGCCGGCGCGCGCCGCGCCGAGGAACGACTCGGTGTCGGCGCCGTGATCGCGGGGCGGCTCGCCGGCGTGGACGACGGGTCCTGGATCGAAGCGGAACGGGGCCCGTGGCATCCGCGCCGCGGGGCCGAGGTCGGACCTGTCCGCCCACGCGTCGCGCACGGCGAGCTGCTCCGAGGCGAGCACCTCGACGTAGGTGTTCACCGTCCCGGCCGGCACGCGGTTGGCCTGCAGCGCGTGCACCGCCTCCTCCGCGGAGTGCGCGAGGAGCCATGGCTGCAGGAGGGCGTCGATCTCGTTGGCGCGCTCGAACCGCGCGCTCGGCGCGTACAGGCTCTCGTCGAGCATCAACTCCCACGCCTCGCACACCACGCAGACCTGCTCGAACTGCTCCTTGCTCGGCGCGGCGATCACGATCCACCCGTCGCTGCAGCGGTACAGCCCGATCGGATGGAAGTTCTCGAACAGCAGCCCGGCGCGTTGTTTCACGACGCCGGTGTGGGTGTACATCGTCAGGCTCCACTGGTGCGCCGCCGCGGTCGCCTCCATCCCGCCGACGTCGACGAGCTGGCCCCGTCCCGTGACGGTGGCGTCGAGCACCGCCACGGCCGCGCCGACGGCGGCCGTCGCCCCGATCAGCATCGACGTCCACGGGCCGCCACCCTGGATCGGCTCGCGGCCCGGTTCGCCGTTGATGTACAGGTACCCGCCTGCGGCCCAGTCGACCAGGTCGGACGTCCGCCACGTCGCGTACGGCCCGGTCAACCCGAACCCGCTGACCACGACCAGGACCGCGCCCGGGTTGAGCGCGGCGAGGCGGTCGCGCAGCGCGAACGCCTGCTGCGGGTCGCCGTCGACGGTGAGGATCACGACATCGGACCACGCCAGCGTGACGTCGCCGTCGGGTCCTGCGAGGTCGAGGGTCACGGATCGCTTGCCGGCGTCGAGGTGTTCGTGGGTGACGCTGCGCGTGGAGGCATCCGTCGCCGTCAGCCACGGGCCGCGCCGCCGCAGTGGTGCGCCGTCCGGCGGCTCGACGAGCACCACGTCGGCGCCTGTCGTGACGAACAGGCGTCCGCAGTAGGCGCCGGCGACCGACCCGGCCAGCTCGACGACCCGCAGGTCCCGCATCGTGTCCTCCCTCTCGATCGATGTGCTTCCCGGGCGCCGACCGTAGGCCGACAACGGACGGGAGTCTCAGTCCGCCGCGCTCGCGTCGGCGCACCGCGGCGGGTGATCGACGGTCGCGGCGCGGACGTGATCGACTGTCGGGGTGATCGCCGGAGAGGCCATCGTCGCGGCGCCCGCTCGCGAACGGCTGCGCAGCCTCGACGGGCTGCGCGGTGTTGCCGCCCTCGTCGTGGTCGCGCACCACCTGTTGCTGGGCTTCGGCTGGCTGTCGGACCCTTACGCCGATCCACCCAAGCACATGTCGGGTGTCCAGTGGTTGATGACGTACACCCCGCTCCACGCGCTGTGGGCCGGGCCGGAGGCGGTCGTCGTGTTCTTCGTGCTCAGCGGGTTCGTGCTGACCGGCACGGACCTGTCCACACCGCAGCGCACGGCGGGATACGCGGCGAAGCGGTTCGCGCGGCTGTACATCCCGGTGTGCGCGGCGGTCGCGGTGGCCGGTGTCGAGCGTGCGCTGTTCCCGCGCAGTGCGAGCGCGGCGAGCGGTTGGCTTGCGTGGCACGCAGGGCGGATCGCGCCTGCCGACCACCTCCGTGCCGCGGCCCTCGTGCTCGGCGAGGCGGGCCGCAAGCTGGACAGCGTGCTGTGGTCGCTGAGCTGGGAGGTGCAGTTCTCGGCGCTGCTGCCGCTGGTCGTCGCGATCTTCCTCGTCGCCACAAGTCGACGCGCTGCGCTCGTGATCGCCTCGATGCTCGCGGCCAGCGTCGTGATCAGCGTCTACCAGTCGAACGGGTTGATGCTGTACATGCCGATGTTCGTCGCCGGTGCCCTCGCCGCGACGCACGCCGGTGCGATCGCCGAGTGGTTCCGGCGGCGTTCACCGCTGGTCGCAGGGGCGACGGCGCTCGCCGGCGGCCTGATGCTCACCGCGCGGTGGCTGATCAACCCGCCGCTGCTGGTCCACGACCACCCGATCGCGCAGCTGCTGCAGGGGTTCGACAACGTGATCGAGCTCGCCGGCGCATGCCTCGTCGTCCTCGGCGCGGCGAACGTGTCGACGAGCAACGGGCTGCTCCACCGGCGGGCGATCCGGTACCTCGGCCAGCGCAGCTTCAGCCTGTACCTCGTGCACGAACCCGTGATCGTCTCGGTCGCACAGGTCTTCCACCCGCAGGACCGGCCGGGCGCGTTCGTCGAGGTCTCGCTCGTCGCCATCGCCGTCGTCACCGAGGTCTTCTACCGCTTCGTCGAACGACCGTCGACGCGGCTCGCCGGGCGGCTCTACCGCCGCACGACCGCGCGACGGGTGCTCCAACCGGCCTGACCGCGCCGGCGCGGATCGGCGGGCCGCACGTCACCGTCGGCCGCACACATTGCGGGGAGCGGCACCGAGCGTGAATGATCCGACGGTGAACGTCGCAACCGGGCCGAACCTGCTCGACGGGGAGGTCGTCGCGTTGCATCGCTCGGACCTGTCCGACAGGACCCGGTTGCGCGTCGGGCTGATCTCCGACACGCACATCCCCGAGGCCCGCGCCGCACTGTGGCCGCAGGTCTTCTCCGTCTTCGAGGGCGTCGACCTGATCCTCCACGGCGGCGACATCCACGACCTCGTCGTGCTCGACCAGCTCGCCGCGGTGGCCCCGCTGTACTCGGCGCGCGGCAACGGCGAGGACGGCTCGGCCGGGCGCCCCGTCGCCGCGGACGACCCGCGATTGCGGTACTCGTGGTTGCTCGATCTCGCCGGGGTGCGCGTCGGACTGACCCACGACCTGCCGATGCCGGAGCACCCGCCGCACCTCACCGTCGAGCGCTGGAAGGACCGCCGCTTCGGGACGCGCGACATCGACGTCATCGTCTACGGCGACAGCCACGTCGAGCGGATCGACGTCGTCGGCGGCACGCTGTGCGTCAACCCCGGCTCGCCGACCTACCCCCACAACCTCAACACCCAGCTCGGCACGCTCGGCTTCCTCGACATCGACGGGACGACCGTGCACGCATCGCTGTGGCAGCTCACCGATGGCGGCATCACGGGACCGTTCGCAGAGCTGACCGTCGAGCTGCCGATCACCATCCCCGACCAGCGCGGGCCGGACAACCGAGGAGTGCGGCGATGACCTACGAGAACCTGCTGGTGGACGTCGACGGCCCCGTCGCGACGCTGACCCTCAACCGGCCAGAACAGCTCAACGCGTTGAGCCGAGGACTGCTCGACGACCTGTACGCCGCGTTGCGCGAGCTCAACCGCGGGGACGCGGTGCGCGTCATCAGGCTGCGTGGGGCGGGGCGGGCGTTCTGCCCCGGCTACGACCTCTCGCCGACGGGCTCGACGTACGTCGACGGTGCAGGCGCCGGAAGGGCCGACGCGGCCGACGACCCTGCCCTTGCCGATCTCGGCGAGTCGTCGATCGCCCGCGACCGTGAGTCGCTGCGCGAGATGATCGACCGGTGGTTGTGGATGTGGAACTACCGTAAGCCGATCATCGCCCAGACCCACGGGTACTGCCTGTCCGGTGGTCTCGACCTGATCGGCGCGTGCGACATCGTCTTCGCCGCGCAGGGCACGCGCTTCGGCCACCCGGCGGCGCGGGGGATGGGCATCCCGGTGACACTCGGGATGATGCCGATGAAGATCGGCGCCGCGGCGACGAAGGAGCTGCTGTTCACCGGCGACATGATCGACGCGGACGCCGCGCAGCGGCTCGGTCTGGTGGCGCACGTCGTGCCCGCCGAGGAGCTCGACGAACGCACCCTCGCCTTCTGCCAGCGGGTCGCGATGAACTCGCTCGACGTGCTCACCGTGCACAAGCACATCACCAACCGGTGGATGGAGCTGATGGGTGTGCGCGTCGCCGCGCTGGAGGGTGCCGAGTACGACTCGATCGCCCATCTCGCCCCTTCGATGCGCGAGTTCACCCGCCGGGTCAACGTGGATGGGCTGCGCGCCGCGCTCGGATGGCGCGACGAGCCGTTCAGCACCGGGCCGGGCGCCGACCACGACGCGGCCCGGAAGCAGCACTGAACCGGTGACCTCCACGAGCCGGCCGCAGATGGTGCGGATCCTGCACGCATCCGACATCCACGTCGGCGAGTCCATCGATCGTGGCGACTCGATCGGCCCGCTCGTGGATGCGGCGATCGCCAACGCGGTCGACGCAGTGCTGCTCGTCGGCGACACGTTCGACCACAACAGGGTCGCGACCGAGGTCGGTCAGGCGCTCGCCGACGAGCTCGGCCGCGTGCGGGTCCCCGTCGTCGTGCTCCCTGGCAACCACGACTGCCTCGTGCCCGGCGCCATCTGGAGCCGGGTCGCGTTGCCCGACAACGTCCACCTGATCACCGATCCGGCTGGCGGTCACGTCGATCTCCCCGGCTTGGACGTACAGATCTGGGGTCGCCCGCATCCGGACTACTCGGACCTGCGCCCGCTCGCAGACCTCCCGCCGCGAGGCGCCCGCACGTGGCAGATCGTCGTCGCCCACGGTCACATGGTGCTCGGGCCGGAGGACCTGCACCGCGCCTACCTGATCACCCCGGACGAGATCGCCACCTCGGACCGCGATTACGTCGCCCTCGGCCACTGGGACGTCGCCAGGGACATGAGCTCCGGCGGTGTCGCCGCGGCGTACTCCGGCTCGGCCAGCCGCTTCCAGGTCTGCGCAGTGGTGACGTTCGCCCTGGAGGGCGGGGAGCGTCGCGTCGAGGTCGAGCAGCTCGTCCTCGGCTGATCCGCACCTCGCCCCTGGCCGGCGACGTCCGCCGTCCTAGTGTTCGCGACAATGTCCACGACCGACCCGGTTGTCAGCACGGAGCGACGCGGCGGCGTCGCCGTGATCCGCATGCAGCGGCCGGCGGCGCGCAACGCGATCAACGCCTCCCTCGCCGCCGGGATCGTCGACGCGATGGCCGAGTGCCAGGACGCCGGGGCGATCGTCATCACCGGCGCCGACCCCGCGTTCAGCGCAGGGCTCGATCTGCGCGACCTCGGTCACGCCAGCCTCAGCCAGCTCGCACCGTTCACCGCAGCGGTGCGTGAATCGAAGGTCCCGGTGATCGCCGCCGTCAACGGCGCGGCGGTCACGGGTGGCTTCGAGATCGCGCTCGCGTGCGACTTCATCGTCGCCTCCGAACGGGCGGTGTTCGCCGACACCCACCTGCGCGTCGGCGTCTACCCGGGCCCGGTCCTCGTCGACCTGCCACGCCGCGTCGGGATGGCCAAGGCACGGGAGATGTCGTTGACGGGCAACTTCGTCGACGCCGCCACCGCGTTGCGGATCGGGCTCGCCAACCACGTCGTTCCCCACGATGAGCTGCTGACCTTCGCCCTCGCGTTGGCCGACGCGATCGCCGAGCAGGATCGCCAGATGGTTGCGGCGATGCGCCGTGACTGGGACGCGACCTCGGCACTCCCGATCGTCGACGCGCACGCGGCTCACGCCGCCTTCGCCGCCGATGCCGGCTACCGCGACGCGAGCAGTGACACCTTGCGCTCGAACGCCGACGCGGTGTTCACACGCTCGAAGGTCCAGCGCGCCCGCTCGTGACGACGTCGACGGTGCACGTCGAAGGCGCGGCTGCGTCGGTCATCCGATAGTGAAACCGCGGTACGGATAGCCGGTGGCACCCTGCGGCTCGGCGACGCGCGGCTGGTCGGTCTGGACCCGACCCATGCGGTCGGTCGCCCTCGCCGCGACGAGGTGCGAACCCGGTGTCGCCGACGACCAGTCGTATCGCCATTGGACCCACGTGTTCGGCGACGCCGCCACCGCCAGCTGCGCGGCGCGCCAGTCGCCGCGGTCGATCTGCACCTCGACCATCGTGATGCCGATCGACGGCGCCCACGCGACACCAGCGATCGTCACCGTGCCGGAGCGGACGGTTGCGCCGGAACCAGGCACGTCGATTCGTGTCTCGATCTCGATCGATCCGTCGCGCGACCAGCCGCGTTGCACCCAGAACGGCTCGACGTCCTCCGTGCGGGTCAGCTCGATCTCGGTCAGCCACTTCGTCGCCGAGGCGTAGCCGTACAGCCCGCTGACGATGAGGCGCGCCGGGAAGCCGTGGACGTCGGGGAGCACGTCCCCGTCGAGTCCGAGCGCGACGAGCGCGACCCTGCCGTCCAGCGCGACCGACGTCGGGATCCCGACCGTGAAGTCGTCGACCGACCGCCCGACGATCTGGGTCGCCGCCGGGTGCACGCCGGCGCGGGCGAGCAGCGGCGCGAGTGGAACGCCGCGCCAGATGCCGTTGCCGATGAGGTGGCCGTTGACGTTGTTGGACACGCAGGCGATGGTCACCGGCTCCTCGACCAGGGCCATTCCGGCGAGATCGTCGTAGGTGTAGGTGGCCGGGTGATCGATCATCCCGGTGATCCGCAGTAGCCACGTGTCGAGGTCGATCCGCGGGACGAACGTGGCCGTGTCGATGCGGTAGAGGTCGGAGGCAGCGGTGACGTACGGGGTGAGCCCGTCGACGTCGAACGACGCGCCCGCCGGCACCGGTGTCGACCGCGCCGCGGCAGGGAGGGTGCCGCGACGCGCTGACGAGACCGGCGACAGCCCCGATCGCAACCGGCGGCTGAAGACGGTGGCACCGACCGCGACCGCACCGACTGCGCCGCCGGTCACCAGGAAGCGCCGCCGCGCGGCTCGTGCCCGCTCCGTGCGCGGATCGACCTTGCTGTCCGCCCGCGGTGGCAGATCGGCTGCGAAGCGGAGCAGCACGAGCAGCGCGACCGTGCCGGCGATGGTGCCCACGATCGACGCGACGACCGCCTCGCCGGTCGACGCCAACGGATCGCGATGCGCGGCCGCGACACCGACGGCGGCGAAGGCACACAGGCCGAGCACCGCCACGAGCGGCCGACGCGATCCGAGCAGCCCGAGCAGCGCGCCTGCGAGCAATCCGACGATCACGATCCCGGTCAGCAGCGCCGCTTTGTCGTGCACGCCGAACAGGCGGATCGCGACGTCCTTCAACGAACCCGACAGGACCTCGATCAGCCACGACGACATCGACCCGATCAGCGAAGGGCGGTCGCGGTCGACGACGGCGGCGACCGCCTCCGTCGTCGCCAGGGCCGTCCCGGCGGACAGCGCTCCGGCCGCTGCCGCCGCTCCCGCGCGGAGGCGGTTCACGTCCGGCGCCGCCGGCGCACCGGCTCGAGGCGTCGCCGAGCGAGCAGGTGGATCTGCGTGTTGCCGGGCGATGCGGTGTCGTGCACCGGACCGAGGCTGACACGTCACGACCCGCCTCCGACAGTCAGGCGGGGGATCTCCCCACGTGGCCTCGGCGGGGTCGGCGCCCCGCGGCGCCTTCAGCCGAGGTCGCCGGTGACCGTCAGCACGGCGGCGGCGTGGACGGCAGCCTGCGCGTCGTCGACTGTCGGGCCGAGCTCGACGATGAACGCGACCGAGCCGGCGATGTCGTGGTGTGCCCAGGTCGCGGCGACGCCCGTGTACGTGCCGCCGGTGATCCGCAACAGCGGCACCCCCGTGAGCGCGGAGTAGTGCGACCGCACCCGACCGTCGCGGCCGGTCGCCGGGGCGATCCTGTCGAGGTCCTGGTGGTACCAGATCACCATGTCCGGGTGGATCTCCTGCATGAACGCGACCATCGCCTGCGTCTCCGGCTCGCTGGCCGGCGCCGGACCGGCGTACTCGGCGTCGCCTGGCTCGCCGAGTGGCGCTCACAGGTACGGGAAGTTGCGGTTGAGGTCCACCTGATCCGCGTTGTGGCGATCCCCTGCGGCCTGGCCGTCGGGGTTCATCGAATCGACGATCCACAGGTCGGCGTCCTCCTGCAGCGGCATCGTCGCCAGGCGCGACGTGATCGCCAGTCCGGCGGTCTCGTCGCCGTGGATCACGCCGATCACGAGGACGACGCGGCCGCCAGCGGTGCCGCGGTGCACGGCGGTGATCGGCCGGCCTTGCACCGAGGTGCCGATGACCCGCGTCTGTGCTCCGGGTGCCGGGGCCTCCGCCGCGACCGAGGTCGGCGCGGGAGTCGTGGCCGCTGCGGACGTTGCGGGCGACGCCGTGATCGTCGAGGTCGCGCTCGACGCGACCGTCGTCGCAGTGGTCGGCGGCGTTCCGGGCGGGTCGGTGGCAATCGACGGGTTCGTCGGCGCGCCGGTCGTTGCAGCCGGATGCGTGACCGCGATCGTGGCCGGCGTCGACAGTGGGAGCACCGACGTCGTGACGCGGGTGGACGCCGCGGGAGAACTGCGCGGCTCGGTCGCGGTCGAGTTCGAACAGCCCAAGGCGGTCACGGCGAGCACGACGACGAGCGGCCTGGCGTGACGACAGCGGACCGTGCGCCGCACCGAATCTCTCCGGAGCATCTGAGCATCCTCGCATCGCACTCCGGCCCGAGCCAAAGGTCCTTCGATGTATGAAGGGCGCACTGATCGGCAATCAAACCTGTACGTCGATCGGGGGCTTCCGGGCTCCAGCCGACTGCTCGGCAGCGCCCTCACCCTCTCCCGTCGGGTTTGCAGGGCGCTGTCGCGCGGCCCATCGGCGGCGCGGTCGGGCGGGCCGGCAGCTGATGCCGGAGCCACGTGGGTCGTACGTCCTCGGCGCGACGGCGCCGGTTCCTACCCGACGTCACTCGTCGTCCGGGTGCTCGATGGCATCGAGGAACGCGTCGACGTCGTCGTCCTCGCCGCCGACCAGCCAGACGACGAGCTCCTCGGCGTTGCCGTCCTCGTCATCGTCCTGCCACGGCAGCATCCCCTCGACGCTGTAGCGATCGACGGTGATGTCGTCGCTGTCGTCGTCGACGGGTGCGATGATCGCCAGCTCGATCTCGGCATCCGGCGGCTGGTCCTTGAGCATGTCGATCAGTTCGCTGACGCGCATTGCACACCCCTCATCGGTCGTTCGTCGTCGGTCGGTCGACGGTATCAATCCTCGCCGAGCCAGGAACCGGCCCGGTCGAGGAGGAACAGGCTGATGTCCTTGCAGCGCACGAGCGTGGCGCAGAACGCCTCCTCGTCGCCGAGGTACACAGCGGCCAGCTCGACCGGGATCCTCGACACGATCGACAAGCTGCGCTCGGGCGCGTCGGTGACGCTGGCGAACGAGTCGATCGCCGACACCTCGACGGGCAGGTCGAGCCCGCCGACCCCGGCGAGCTCTGTGGCGAGGACGAGCAGATCGGGCGGATGGATGAGGGGCGGCAGCGTCCATGTGAACAGCAGCGGGAAGGTGAAGCCTTCCGGCGGTTCTGCGTCGACGTCGTCGAGCTTGATCACCTCGTCCTCGAAGCCGAGTAGCGCTCGGGGATCGACTTAGAGGGACAGATGTAGGTCGATCGGGCCGCTGCAGGCCTCCTCGGGATGGAGATCGACCTCCCACAGCTGACGCAGCGAGTAGGTCTCGACGAAGTGCCGCTCGTCGTGGACGTGGAACCCGTGGTCGATCGCATGGCTCTTCAGGTCGGCGACGAACCCCGCCACGTCGATGACTGCCACGGCCAGCGACACTACCGTGCCCTCCCGTGATGACCGACGGGCTCGGACTGTTGCACGACGTCGCCGATGCTGTCGCCGAGGCGCTGCGCACGGTGCGCGATCGCGGGCCGTCAGGGCTGCGCGTGGGCCAGTACGCGCTCGACGTGGTCGCCGACGACGCCGCCCTCGCTGTGCTGCGCCGAGCGAACGTCGGCGTGCTGTCGGAGGAGAGCGGGCTGGCCCGCGTCGGCGGCAGACCGACGGTCGTGCTCGACCCCGTCGACGGTTCGACGAACTGCAGTCGCGGCATCCCGTGGTACGCGACGTCGGCGTGCATCGTCGATGCAGACGGCCCGGTCGTGGCGCTCGTCGTCAACCAGGCGTCGGGCGAACGGTGGTCGGCGGTGCGCGGAGGGGGTGCGTGGTGCGACGGACGCCGGCTGTCGGCGTCAGGGTTGGAGTCGCTCGGCGAGGCGATCGTCTGCATCTCCGCGGCGCCATCGGCCGAACCGGGCTGGGCGCAGTTCCGCGCCCTCGGCGCGTCCGCGCTCGATCTGTGCCTCGTCGCCGGCGGCGTGGTCGACGGGTTCGTCGACTGCGGAGTCGATCAGCACGGTCCGTGGGACTACCTCGGCGGAACGCTGATCTGCCGCGAGGCGGGGGCGGTGGTCAGCGACGCCAACGACCGCGACGTGGTCGTGTTGGAGCACGCGGCGCGGCGCACCCCCGTCGCCGGAGCGACGCCGGCGTTGCACGACGCGCTGCGCGCGGTGAGGTCCCGTCTACCGTGAGCCGCATGGCCGCAATTGACGTGCGGTTAGCATGCCGCCGTCCGGCCGGGCACCCGCGGGCGCATAGCTCAGTTGGTCAGAGCGCTTCCCTTACAAGGAAGAAGTCGTCGGTTCGAATCCGGCTGCGCCCACCAGCGTATGACCTTAGGGGAAGTTCCCCCGGGGTCGGGGGGGTTCAAGTGGGGGTTAGGTCGAAGCCACGAGGTACGCGTCACGAATCCGTCTTGGAGCCGGCCGACGAAGCGGAGCTCGAGCGAGCAACGTCGCTCATGCGTGAGATCGGCGGCCCGAACGTCGAGTGGGGATCGCAGTCGATGGTCGACCTGCTCATCGCCGAGAGGCGCTTCCAGTCTGAACAGATCGCATCCCGACGCAACCTCAGGGCGACGTGGGCCCTGGCGGTGGCAACGGTCGTGCTCGCACTCGCCACGGTGGGGCTCATCATCGCCACGGTCAACCACTAGCGGGAGGCGGCCCACCGCTCGATGTCGGCGCGTAGCCAGAGCACGCAGCGGCTCTTCTCGATCACCGGCGCAGGGAAGTCGTCGTATCGGCTGCGGTACACGCTGACGCTCGTGCGTCGTGTCAGCCGAAGGATCCCGGCCACCTCGGTCGCGTCGACCAGGTCTGCTGCGGCGAACTCTTCGGGCACGAACGAATGATAGTTGACCTACGACTACCATCGTGGTTAGGTAGTAGACCTACGACTACAACCGGAGGTCAGAGCGCATGACATCACCAACGGAACCGACAGAACCGACAGACGCCGAGTTGTTCGAGGAGCACCGCATCGCCCGGCTCGAGAACACGATGCGTGTCGTCCTCGCCTACGTGGAGAGGGTCGACTGGCGAGTCGAGGGGGCCGTCGGACGGTCACCGCACGATCGTGGGGTCACCGACGGGATCCGGGCCGCTGCGGAGCGGATCAGCTTCGACTGGTTCGGGGTCGAACCGGCCGAACTCGCCGAGGATGTCGCACGCGAGGAAGGCGCCGCTACGGACGTCGAGGCGGCCCGACGGGTCAACACGCCCGAAGGCGACGTCGCCGCGTACCAGCGGGCACGACTCGCCGCAGCCGACCTCGGACTCTGACCTGACATGACCCAAAAGGAGGCCCGCATGATCGCCGCCCGTGTCGCCGCGATAGAAGCCCAAGTGCAGAAGCTCGTCGACCGGGTCGCCCCGTTGGAGGCCCGGATCGAACGGCTCATGGTCAGGTTGGAGGCTCGGGGCGCTCAGGTGTATTGATCCAGGCCGAGGGTCTCACGCATCGATCGGCCTGACACTTGCAACATGTCGCCACCTCGGGCTCCGTAGGGGAGGGATCTGCAATATTGCAGATCCCTCCGT
>JBBQTN010000089.1:0-19178 GCA_038213195.1 Acidimicrobiales bacterium
GCGGTCGGTCACCGAGATGCGCAGGTCGCGGATCGTGCGCCCGTACGGATCGATCAGGTCCACCAGCCCAGGCTAACGACCGGCGCCGGCCAACGACGCAGGACGCCTCACCACAGCAGCGTCGCGGGCACCGTCGCCCCCGCCTCCACACCGTCTCCGTCGGCGACGGCGACCAGCGCGTTGGCCAGCGACGTCGCCGCGAGCTGATGGCTGCCCTGCGCGCCGATCGGGCGGACCTCCACCCGCCCGTCCTCGGCGAAGCCGGCGATGACACGCATGTAGTGCGTCTTGCCGTCGGGCCGGCGGCGCAACGGTGCCGCGGCAACGGCCAGCACCTGGGCACGATCGATGTTCGGCAGGGCCATCATCTGGCGCAGCGCCGGGCGGGCGAACAGCTCGAAGCTGACCATCGAGCTGACCGGGTTGCCGGGCAGGCCGAACACGGGGACGCGGCGGCCGTCGCCGGCGTCGAGGAGCCCGAACGCCAACGGCTTAGCCGGCTTGATCGCGAGCTGCATCCAGCGCATCTCGGCGATCCGCGAGAGGACCGCCTTGACCACGTCGTAGTCGCCCATGCTGACCCCGCCACTGGTGACGATCGCGTCGCAGTCCGCTGCTGCGCGACGCAGCGTCGCCTCCAGCAGCGCCTCGTCGTCGGCGACGACGCCGAGATCGACGGCGTGCGCCCCCGCCTCGGTGACGAGTCCGAGGAGCATCGTCAGGTTGCTCTCGCGGATCTGGCCGGGGCGCAATGGTGCCCCATTCGTGACCAGCTCGTCGCCGGTGGAGAGCACCGCCACGCGCGCCCGCCGGGTCACGGTGACGGTGCGGCTGTTGACGCTGGCCAGCACACCGCACACCGCGGGGGTGACCACCGTGCCCGGTCCGAACAGCTCGGTGCCGGCGCGCACGTCGTCGCCGCGGCCGCGCAACGACGATCCGGGTCCGACGCCGCTGGTGATGCGCACCCGCGACCCACCGGAGAGGCGTTCCGTGTCCTCGACCATCACGATCGCATCGGCACCGGCCGGCACCGGCGCACCGGTCATGATCCGGATCGCCTCCCCGGTGCACAGGACGTGGGTGCTGCTCGCGCCTGCCGCGACCTCGTCGACCACGACCAGCTCGACCGGCGCAGCCGCGACGTCGGCGCTGAGCACCGCATAGCCGTCGACGGCGGAGTTGACGAACGGCGGCACGTCCTCGGGGGCGACCACCGGCGCCGCGAGCGCGAGACCCCGCGCCTCGAGCAGCCCCAGTGCGACGGTGCCCAGCGGCGGGCACCGGGCGAGGACGTGGGCGCGTGCTTCGCCGGGCTCGATCACCGCGCCACCGTACCGGCGCCGTGCCGGCGCACCGCGACGCCACAGGCCCGACACCCTTCTGCGTCCGGGCGGGTGGGCCAACCCGGCGATCCGCCGCCAGACTGGCGGAGGTGACTGCTGCGTATCGACCCTTCTCCGCCGACGGGCAGGAGGTTCGCTGGACCACGTGGGACGGCGAGCACGAGGAGGTCGCCACGCTGCACTGGGAGAACGAGGGCTGGACGATCACCGGCCTCGTCTCGCGCGAGCGGGTGCAGTACGCCATCCGGGCGACCGCGACGTGGCGGGTCAGCCAGTTGCTGCTGTTCCGCGATCTCGACGAGCCGGACCTGTGGCTGGCCACCGACGGCAGCGGCCGCTGGGGCGAGATGAACGGCGCGCACCGGCCCGAGCTCGACGGGTGCTACGACATCCACCTCGCCTGCACCCCGCTCACGACCATCCTGCCGATCAGGCGGATCGTGCTGCACGAGGGCGACACCGCCGACCTGCCGGTGGTGACGATCGACACCGAGACGTTGGAGGCCCGGCCGGGCACGCACCGCTACACCCGCCTGGCCAGCCACAGGTGGGAGGTCACCCGTCCGGGTGCCCCGGCAGTGGTCTTCGACGTCGACGAGCACGGCTTGGCGATCGACCTGCCCGACCAGTACCGGCGGGTGCGCTGACGGTTCAGCCTGCCGTCGTCACGGCGAACGTCACAGCCGGTCGGCCAGCCACGACCGCAGCGCCCCGCCGATCTTGTCGTCCTTGAGTGCCAGGTCGATCACGGCCGTCAGCCAGCCGAGCGGGTTGCCGGTGTCGTACCTGTCGACCTTCGATACGACCGCGTGGAACGGCCCGGACGCGGCCTGCGCCTGCAGCGCGTCGGTGAGCTGGATCTCACCGACCGCCCCCGGCGTGACCTCGGCGATGCGACCGAAGACGTCGGGCGTGAGCACGTACCGACCGATGATGATCAGGTTGCTCGGCGACGCATCGACGGGTGGCTTCTCGACCAGCGTGCGCACGGGGACGACCCCGTCCGCGTCGACCTGACCGGCCGGATCGATCACGCCGTAGCGGTTGACCTCGTCCCACGGCACCGGCTTGACCCCGACCACCCCGCCGCCGGTGCGCTCACAGACCCGCAGCATCTGGTCGAGCAGCGACGGATCGCCCATCAGCTCGTCGGGCAGCAGCACTGCGAACGGCTGGTCGCCGATCGCCTCGCGACCGCAACCGACCGCATGCCCGAGGCCCAACGCCTGCTCCTGGTAGGCGAACGAGATCCGCACGTCGCGACCGATCCGCTCGAGACGGTCGGCCATGTCTTCGCGGCCGGAGTCGCGCAGCTTGGCGATGACGTCGGGCGCCGGCCGGAAGTAGGCCTCGATCGCCGGCTTGGTGCGGCTGGTGACGATCACGACGTGGTCGATCCCGGCGCCGACCGCCTCGTCGATGATCAGCTGCAGCGCGGGCGTGTCGATGATCGGCAGCAGCTCCTTCGGAACCGCCTTCGTGGCGGGGAGGAACCGCGTGCCGAAGCCCGCGGCGGGGATGAGGGCGGTGCGAACCTGCACGCCGGGATGTTAGGTCGCCAGGTAGCATTTGGCACTCGAACACGGCGACTGCTAATCACTGCTCATCCCCTCTCGAGGTTGTTCCATGCCCACCTACGTGTACAAGTTCGTCGACACCGGCGAGACCATCGAGGTGCACCAGGCGTTCACCGACGACGCGCTCACCGAGGCCGTCCACCCGACGTCGGGTGCGACCTTGAAGGTCAAGAAGGTGTTCACCCCCGTCGGCGTCTCGTTCAAGGGCGGCGGCTTCTACAAGACCGACAGCCGCGGCAAGACCTCCGGCTCGAAGTCCGCTGCGTCGGGCGACGGCGCGAGCGAGTCGTCCGCAACGAGCGATGTGGCGAAGCCCGCCGATTCGACCGGTGGATCGAGCAAGGCGGACGCGCCGAGCCCGTCGAAGTCGACCGATGCGGGCGGATCGTCCGCGGGATCCGGATCCTCGAACGGCAACGGCTCGTCGAACGGGACGGGATCGTCGAACGGCACCTCGCCGGCGACGCGCACGCCGACGCCGAGCACGCCGGCCCCATCCTCCTGACGCACCGTCGCCGCGGCCGACGCCGCCGCTAGCGTTCCGCCAACTTCCCCCGATACCGGATCCCGGACGTGTTGGAGGTTGTCATGCGGCTGCTGCCGAGAGCTCGATCGTTGCTCGCCCGTCATCCAGTGGTGTGGTGGGCGCTGGTCGTCGTGTTGGGCGTGATCAGTGGCGTCGGGGCGGCAGGAGCGCTGCGCCGGGTGGACGCGGCCAGGCGCTCGTGGGGCGCCACCCGGGCGGTCTGGGTCGCCAGTGCCGCGGCCGCCCCCGGCCACCCCCTCGTCACCGAACGGCGCGAGTACCCCGTCGCGGTGGTGCCGGCGAGCGCGGTCACCTCGTCGCCGGCGGGGTCGGCGGCCCGTCAGCCCGTCGAGGTCGGGGAGGTGATCGTCGCCGCCGACGTCGACGCGACGGGGACTGCCGGGCTGATCCCCTCCGGCTCGGTGGCGATCGCGGTGGCGACGGCCTCGCCCCAGCTGCACACCGGCGACGGTGTAGCCGTGTTCGCCAACGGGGTGCGCCTCGCGGACGGCATGGTCGTCGCGACCGGCGACGAGCAGGTCCTCGTCGCGGTGCCGGCATCCGCAGCGGCTGCGTTCGCGGTCGCGGTGCCGGGCAACGCCGTGGTCCTCGCGCTCCTGCCGCCTCCTTGACGAGCCGGGTCGCAGGCCTCCGGGTCAGCGCCAGTGACCGGCGGCGACGACGAGCACGGCGATGCCGGCGAGGACGCGGTAGATCACGAACGGCCGGAAGCTGTGCGAGCGCACGAAGCGGATCGTCCCCCACACCGCGAGCGCCCCGGAGATCGCCGAGGTGATGATCCCGACCACCATCGGCCAGCCCAGACCCGCCGGCACGCCGTCCCTGAACAGCTTGAACATCTTGAACACCACGGCGCCGGCGGTCACCGGGATGGCCATCAGGAAGCTGGCCCGCGTCGCGGCATCCCGATCGAGCCCGCGGAACCGACCGGCCGAGATCGTGATCCCCGAGCGCGACGTACCGGGGTTGAGCGAGAGGATCTGCGCGGCACCGACGAGCACCGCGTCGTCGCGGTCGAAGCGCTCGAGCGGGCGATCGCCGCGCCGGCGGTCCGCCCATCCGAGCACCAGGCCGAACACGATCAGCGACATCGCGATGATCACCGGCTTGCCGAGGTGGTCGTCGATCGTCGACGCGAACACGGCACCGACGGCGGCGGCCGGCAGCGATGACAGCAGCAGCAGCCAGGCCAATCGACCTTCCATCGTCGGGGGCCGATCGCGATGGACGACGAGCTGCAGCCCCTCGCGGATGTACACGATGAGGTCGCGCCAGAAGTAGCCGACGACGGCGACCAGCGTGCCGATGTGCAGGGCGACATCGAACGCCTTCTCGACCGAGCTGCTCGAGAAGTCGTGCCACCCGAGCAGCCATGGCACCAGGATCAGGTGCCCGCTCGAGGAGATCGGCAGGAACTCGGAGAGGCCCTGGACGAGGCCGAGCACGATGGCGTGGATGATCGGCACAGGGACCCTGTCTATCGGGAAGTGGGCGGTCGAACTCAGTCAGTGGTCGTACCGGGGAGGATCCGCGCCGACCACGGGCGGGCCTGGTCCCAGTGGTGCCCGACGATACGGCCTTCGCGCAGCTTGTCCAGGAAGTCCACCGGACCGTCGAAGTCCGGCATCTCGACGTACGCCGCACCGAGTGCGTCGGGCACGTGGGCGTCGCTGCCGGCGCCCCCTGCGAGGTCGAACGCCGCGGCGAACGACGCGGCGCGGGCGTTGAGGCTGGGCAGCGACGTCTTCGCGTTGAGCACCTCGATCGCGTCCACCAGACCGCGTTCGGCGAGGTCGCGCAGCGCCGGTTCGACGAGGTTGCGACGCATCGGATCGAACGGGTGCGGGACGTAGACGATGCCGCCCTGGGCACGGATCTGCTCCGCGGCGGCCACGGGGGGTGTGCCGACCACGACCCGCTCGGTCAGGAACAGGCCGATCACCTCCCCGGCGTGGGTGCGCAGCTCCTCGCCGACGATGACCCTGCAGTGCAGCCGCGCGGCGAGCTCGACGGCACCGCGGATCGCGTTGTGGTCGGTGATGCACAGCACGTCGAGGCCCGACTCCCCAACCGCCCGTTCGACCTCGTCGGGGGTCGTCGTGCTGTCCCCGCTCCACATCGTGTGGGTGTGCAGGTCGACGCGCACCCAACCGGCGCGACACGGCTCGCCGAGGTGCGGGTGGCGGCCGATCGCCGCCTGCTGGGGGGCAGGCATCAGGCCACGAACGTACCCGCGTACGCTGCGCGGGATGGGATCGGCTCAGGCACCGACGGGACGGCCACGGGCGCAGTGGCGTCCCGGCCGGCGGCCGATGATGTTCGTCACCGGTGCGACCGGGTTCCTCGGACGGCACCTCGCCGAAGCGACCGACGGCGGTCGCTGGCAGTGGGTCGCGCCACCGTCGCAAGGGCTCGACGTGCGCGACCGCGACCAGGTGGTACGCCACATCGTCGACTGGAAGCCGGCCGTCGTGGTGCACCTGGCCTACCGCAAGACCGACGCCTCGACGATCGTCGAGGGCAGCTCCAACGTCGCAGAGGCCGCCACGGCGTGCAGGGCGCGGCTGATCCACGTCTCCACGGACATGGTCTTCGCCGGCCGTGAGGACTCCTACCGCGAGGCCGATCCGCCGGACGCGGTCGTCGACTACGGCAGGTGGAAGGCAGAAGCCGAGCGGCGCGTGCTCGACGCCGCCCCGGCAGCGGTGATCGTGCGCACCTCGCTGCTGTACGGCACGCGTCGACCGGCCCGGTGGCAGGAGGACATCCGCGACCGCACGCCGATCACGTGGTTCACCGACGAGATCCGCGCCCCGGCGCACGCCGCCGACGTCGCCGCGGCGATCTGCGCGCTGGCGATGCGACCTGATGTGGTCGGGCCGCTGCACGTCGCAGGGCCGGAGGCGATCAGCCGCGCCGCCCTGGCGCAGGCGGTCGCCGGATGGATGCACCTCTCCGACGGCGCGGTGCGCGTCAGCACACGTGGCGCGGCCGCCGCCGCGCGTCCCGGCAGGATCGTCCTCGACAGCAGCGGAGCCGCAGCACTCGGGATCCGCTGCCGCCCGCTCGCCGAGGCGCTGCGCTGACGCGCTGACCGACGGTCAGGCGCCGCTCATCGTCAGGTCGCGGATCACCAGGCTCACCCCGGCGGCACGCATCGGCAGCCAGTCGACGTCGTTGCCGACCTCGACGACGTCGAGCAGCATCCGCTGCAACGTCGAAGCGATCGTGAACTCGCGGACCGGCCCGGCGAGCTCACCGTTGGAGATCAGCATCCCCGAGGCGCCGGCGGAGAAGTCGCCACTCACCGAGTTGACCCCGCTGTGCAGGCCCTGTACCGACTGCACGAGCACGCCGTCGGCGATGTCGGCGATCATCGCCGCCTGATCGCGGCTCCCCGGCGCGAGTTGCAGGGCGAGGCAGCCGACGCCTGGCGTGCCCTTGAACCCGCCACGCACGGCGTTGCCGGTCGAGCGGGTGTGGGCACGGCGCGCCGAGTAGCTGTTGTGCACGAAGCGCTGCAGCACGCCGTGCTCGATCAACGAGTTGTACCGGGCGGCAAGACCCTCGCCGTCGATGTCGGTGGCGGTGTAGGCGAGCGGGTTGGTCGGGTCGTCGACGAGGGTCACCAGCGGGTTGGCCACCTCGTCGCCGAGGCGGTCCTTGAACAGGCTGCGGCCCTTGGCCAGGCTCTCGCCGTTGAGCGTGCCGCCGATGATCCCGAGGAAGCTGGCGGTGACGTACGGGTCGAGCACGACGGTGAGCCGCCGCGACGGCGGCTTGGTCGCGCCGAGCAGGCGGGTCGCCCTTGCGGCCGCCTCGCGGGCGGCCTTGTCGAGGTCGAACAGATCGGGCGACCGCCCGACGCTGAACCCGAAGCCGGTGTGGGCCTGGTCGCCGTCGTCGGCGAGCGTGCTGACGACCACGTAGCAGCCGTTCTCCCGGCCGGCACGGCGGATCCCCGTGGTGCTGGCGACAGCCGACTCCGAGGCGACGTCCTCGTAGTTCGCATCGTCGACGCGCACCCGGCTGTCCGCCGCGAGCGTCAAGCGTTCGAGCTCCTTGGCCACCTCGATCTTGCGATCGGTGGCGAACGCCTCCAGCTCCTCACTCCACAGGTCCTGGGCGAAGATGTCGACGCCGTCCGGCTCGGCCAGCGCGGCCCACTCGTCGGGCGTGCCGAACGCGACGTTGTCACGCGCCTCTGCCAGCGCGCTCGCGACCGCGTCGTCGTCGAGGGTGCCGGCGTAGGCGAACCCGGTGCGGCCCACTCGGATGACGCGGATCCCGATGCCTTCGCTCTGCGCGCTGACGAAGTGCTCGACGTTGCCCTCGTAGACGCGGACCGCAGTCTCGGTGTCGCGCGACACGTACGCCTCGACCTGCTCGCCTCCAGTGGCGCGGGCGATCACCGCGTCGGCGATCTCGAGCAGCGTGACGCGCCCGTTGCGCCCGTTGCGCTCGCTGCGCGCGCTCATGCTGCAGTGCCGCCGATCGTCAGCGACTTGACCCGCAACGTCGGCTGCCCGTCGCCGACCGGCACGCCCTGGCCGTCCTTGCCGCAGGTGCCGGGGTTGCCCATCGCGAAGTCGTTGCCGAGCAGGTCGACGTCGCGCAGGACCTGCGGACCGTTGCCGATCAGGTTGCTCTCGCGCAGCGGCTCGGTGATCTCGCCGTTCTCGATCAGGTAGGCCTCGGTCATCCCGAAGACGAAGTCTCCACTGGCCGTGTTGACGCTGCCGCCGCCGAGCTTGGCGACGTACACCCCGTAGTCGGTGGCGCGCACGATGTCGTCGGGATCCTCCGTGCCGTTGAGGACGTACGTGTTCGTCATCCGCACCATCGGCAGGTGCATGTAGCTCTGCCGGCGGCCGTTGCCGGACTGGCGGCGGCCCTCCTTGCGGGCGCGCAGGTAGTCCCACATGTAGTCGGTGAGCACACCGTCCTGGATGAGCACGTTGTACTGGCTGATGTGGCCCTCGTCGTCGATGCCGATCGCGCCCCACTCTCCGGCCATCGTGCCGTCGTCGACGAGCGTCACCAGCGGCGAGGCGACGAGCTGGCCCTGCTTGCCCTTGTAGACGCTGCCACCCTTGCCGACGAGGTCGGCCTCGAGCCCGTGGCCACATGCCTCGTGGAACAGCACCCCGCCGCTGCCGTGCCTGATCACCACGGGCAGCGCGCCGCTCGGCGCCGGCCGGGCGTTGAGCTTGGTGAGCGCCTGACGCGCCGCGTCGCGGGCGAGGTCCTCGGCGCTGAACTGATCGAACATCTCGAACCCGCTGGTGCGGCCCATGCTCTGTAACCCGGTCTGCATCCCGGCGTCGCCCGTCGCGACGACGCTCATCCGCACCGCGGCGCGGACCTGCTCGTCGCCGGCCAGGACGCCGTCGGTGTTGGCGACGAGGATCCGCTTGCGCGAGTCGCTGTAGCCCGCCGAGACCTGCACGATCGCCCCGCCTGCGCTGCGCGCCGCCTCGTCGATGCGGCGCAGGATGTCGACCTTCGCTGACTTCGGCACGTCGTCGGGGTAGCGCTCCACCGTGCCGACGCGGTGGCCGGCCTGCGCGGTCAGGGCGATCTCGCGGGTGCCGGGGCCGCCCTGGCTCGCTGCTGCGGCGGCCGCCGTGGCCGCCGCGAGCAGCCCCCGCTCGCTGAGGTCCGCCGTGTGCGCGAACCCGGTGGTCTCGCCCCTGACGACACGGATCCCGGCACCGCGATCTCGACCGCTCGTGACCTGCTCGATCCGGCCGTCGTCGAGGGATGCGGACGTGCTCCGCTTATCCTCGGCGTACACCTCCGCGAACTCCGCGCCCGTGCGCACCGCCGCCGACAGCACTCGCTCCAACACATCCTGATCGATCACTTGGCCAGCCTACCGATGGCAGTCGCGCGCCTGACCGGGGCGCCGCCGCCCGTGGACGGGTGGCGGTCGCGGCACGCTTGTCCCGTGGAGCGCGCAGGGGACCGCGTCGCGGTCCGGCCTGCGCCGCTGCGGCCGATGTTCGCGCCTGCAACGGCGCCGGAGTTGGCCCAAGTCGAGTGGGGACTCGTAGCCTGCAGCCGTGGGCGCGGAGATCGGGATGCGGGGGGTCGCCTCGATGATCGTCGGTGACTGCGACACGTCGGTGTCGATGGGCTCGGGTGACGTGGCCGTGCTGGCCACGCCGCGGGTCGTCGCGCTCTGCGAGGAAGCCACGTGCGCGGCGCTCGGCGGCCACCTCGAGCCAGGCTGCACCAGCGTCGGGATGCGGGTGCAGATCGATCACCTCCACCCGACAGCGGTCGGGCACCACGTCGAGGCAGAGGCGATCCTCGACAAGATCGAAGGCCGCCGCCTGACCTTCACCGTCTCGGCCTCCGACGCCAAGGGCCTCGTCGCCGCCGGCAAGGTCACCCGAGTGCTGGTCGACGTCGCCCAGTTCCTCGACAAGACCCTCTGACCCTTCGAGCAGCCGGTCAGCACGGCGCCGAGGGAAGCGCCAGCGACGAGGCGCAGGAGGGAGCAGCGAAAGCGAGCGCAGCGAGCGGCCGCCAGTCCCGACCACTCAGAACGAGTGGTAGCCGCCGTCGATCGTCACCACGTCGCCGGTGTGGTAGGTGCTCGCGCCGCTGGCGAAGTAGACGGCCATCCCGCCGAAGTCGGCCGGCTTGCCCCAGCGGCGCACCGGCACCCGCCGCAGCACGTTGTCCACGAACTTCTCCACGCCGAATGCCGGCGCCGTCATCTCGGTCTCGATCCACCCGGGCAGGATCGAGTTGCACCTGATCCCGTAGCGGGCGTGCTCGACCGCGATCGCCTTGGTCATCGAGATCAGCGCTGCCTTGCTACCGCCGTAGTGCTGGCCGCGTTGCTGGCCGTAGAGCGCAGAGCCGGAGGTGGTGAACACCACCGATCCGCCGTCACCATGGGCGATCATCTGCTTGACCGCTTCCTGCGCCGTGTAGAACGCGCCGTCGAGGTTGACCCGCATCACCCGGTGCCACTCCTCGTCGGTCATCCCCACGAAGCTCGGGGCACGGCCGCCGACCCCGGCGTTGACGAAGCACGAATCCACCCGACCCAGCCGGTCCACGGTCGCCGACATCGAGACGATCACCTCCTCCTGCTCGCCGACGTCGCAGACGAGGTCCAGCACCTCCCCGCCGTGCTCGCGCAGCACCTCGGCGGCCGCCGTGTTCTTGTCCCGGTTGGTCCCCCAGATCGACACCGCCGCGCCGTGGGCAGCGAGCGCGTCGGCCATCCCGAGGCCAATCCCGCCGTTGCCGCCGGTGATGACGGCGACGTGTCCACTGAGGTCGAAGAGCGCTGACGACATGCAGCGGACCGTACCCCGCCGGGTGGCTGCACGCCGGGGGCGGCGCGTGGGCGGGTAGCGTCGTCGGGGATGGCCTTGCACGAGATCCGTCGTCCGGCTGACCTCTGCGACCTCTCGTACGAGCAGCTCGACGAGCTGTGTGGTGAGATCCGTGATTTCGTGGTCCAGGCGGTCGCCGAGACCGGCGGCCACCTCGGTTCGAACCTCGGCGCGGTCGAGTTGACGCTGGCCCTGCACCGGGTGTTCGACTCGCCAACCGACGCGATCCTGTGGGACACGGGGCACCAGGCCTACGTGCACAAGATCATCACCGGTCGCCAGACGCAGTTCACCGAGCTGCGTCAGGCCGGCGGCCTCTCCGGCTACCCGAGCCGCGAGGAGAGCGCGCACGACTTCGTCGAGAACAGCCACGCCTCGACCAGCCTGTCGTACGCGTACGGGATGGCCGTCGCCCGTGACGCAGGGGCCAATGAGCATCGCCACATCGTCGCGGTGATCGGCGACGGCTCGATGACCGGCGGGATGGCCTACGAGGCGCTGAACAACATCGGCCACTCGCGCCGGCGAGTCGTGATCGTCCTCAACGACAACGGCCGCAGCTACGCCCCGACGATCTCCAACCTGATCGCCGACGCCACCCCGCGCGAGCGTCCGGTCGAGCATCCCCGCCTCCCGGACCGGATCACCGAGCGGCTCTCGCACAGCCTGACCAACATCCGCCAGAACCCGGTGTACGTGCGCCGTCAGCGGCGGATCGAGCAGTTCCTGCGCGAGCTGCCCTACGTCGGGTTCCAGGCCGAGCGCAGCGTCGACGCGTTCAAGGCCGCTGTGCGCGAATTCCTGCAGCCGCCCTCGTTCTTCGAGGCGCTCGGGATCCGCTACGTCGGCCCGGTCGACGGGCACGACATCTGCGAGCTCGAACAGACGCTGCACAACGCCGTCGAGTTGTCAGCGGACGGACCGATCCTCGTCCACGTGCTCACGGAGAAGGGCCGCGGCTACCCGCCGGCGGAGGACGACGACGAGAAGCACCTCCACGACGCGCCGGTCTTCGACCCGCGCGTCGGGCCGCCGAAGGCGGTGCCCACCGGTTACACCCAGGCGTTCGCCGAGGCGATCATCAAGGAGGCAGAGGCCAACCCGAGGCTCGTCGCGATCACGGCGGCGATGCCAGGCCCGACCGGGCTGATCCCGTTCGAGGACCGCTTCCCGGACCGGTTCTTCGACGTCGGCATCGCCGAGCAGCACGCGGTGACGGGCGCGGCAGGGATGGCGATGGGCGGCCTACGCCCGGTGGTGGCGATCTACAGCACGTTCCTCAACCGGGGCTGGGACCAGGTCGTGTACGACGTCGCGCTGCACCGCCTGCCGGTCGTGTTCGCGCTCGATCGGGCGGGGATCACCGGTGACAACGGGCCGAGCCACCACGGCGTGTACGACATGGCGCTGCTCTCGAAGGTACCGGGGATGCGCGTCCTCGCACCGAGCAGCGCGCAGGAGCTGCAGGTGATGTTGCACGACGCGATCGAGCTCGCCGAGGAAGGTCCGATCGCGATCCGTTATCCGAACGGTGCCGCGCCGCAGGTCGGCGAGCACGAGGTCGGCGTCGGCCTGCGTGCGCGGCGGCTGCGCGAGGGCGACGGCTCGGTGTGCGTCCTTGCCATCGGCAAGCTCGTCACCATGGCCGCGAAAGCCGCGAAGGCGCTCGCCCAGCAGGGGCTCGCTGTCACGTTGTGGGACGTCCGCAGCTGCGCTCCGCTCGATCCGCTGATGATCGCCGACGCCGCAGGTCACGCCGCTGTGGTCACCTGCGAGGACGGCATCCGCGAGGGTGGGATCGGCATGACCATCGCCGACCAGGTGCACGCGATCGACGCGGCGGTGCCGGTCATCGTGCTCGGACTGCCGACCCGGTTCATCCCGCAGGGCAAGCCGGACAGGATCCTCGCCCAGCTCGGCCTCGACGCGGACGGCCTCGCCGCCACGATGCGCGACGCCGCCGGCCGCTGACCCGCGACGACGGTTCGATGGCTCTCGAGGCAGAGCTCGACTTCGCGTTGGCCCTGGCGGACGCGGCGGATGCCGTCTCGCTGCCGTACTTCATCAACCGTTCGTTCCACCTCGACTGGAAGGCCAACCGCACGGAGGTGACGGAGGCCGACCGCGAGACCGAGACGGCGATCTCCTCCCGGGTGCTCGCTGAACGCCCGGACCACGGGCTGTTCGGTGAGGAGCACGGGCTGGTCGGGGACGCGACGTCGGCGTGGCGGTGGCTCATCGATCCGATCGACGGGACGAGCAACTTCGTGCGTGGCATCCCGGTGTGGGCGACGCTGATCGCGCTCGTCCACGACGGCGAGCCGGTCGTCGGGGTCGTGTCGGCGCCCGCGCTCGGCGGACGGCGATGGTGGGCGGCGCGCGGGCTCGGCGCGTTCGCCGACGGGCGCCGATGCAGGGTCTCGACCGTGACGGCGCTCGACGAGGCGCAGATCAGCGTGACGTTCTCCCCGGGTTGGGACGAGCTCGGGCGCGCCCAGCAGTTGTTGCAGCTGCAACGACAGGCCTACCGCACCCGCGGGTTCGGCGATTTCTGGCAGCACATGCTCGTCGCAGAGGGCGCGATCGATCTCGCCGTCGACGCAGTCGGTCTCGCGCCGTACGACCTCGCCGCGGTGATGGTCGTCGTCGAAGAGGCTGGTGGCACGTTCACCGACCGCAACGGCGTGCGCACGTTCGAGCACGACACGGCTGTGTCGTCCAACGGCGTGCTCCACCGGCATGCCGCATCGCTCGGCGACGGGTGACCCGAAGGCCGAGCCGTTGCTCAGCCGTGCTGGTCGGCCGGCGCACCGTGGACGCTGATCACGAAGCAGAACTCGTTGCCCTCGGGGTCGAGCATCACCTGGAAGCTGCCGTACGCGTCGTGATGGATCCGGCCGAACACCGTCGCGCCCTGGGCGACGGTCGCCGCGCAGGCCAGCGCCAGGTCGATCACCTCGATGTCGAGGTGCAGGCGGTTCTTGCCTGCCTTGGACTCCGGAACGCGCTGGAACGCCACCGGGATCCCCGAGGCGGTGCGGATCGACACCCACTCGGCGCTCTCCCGCAGCACGACGCCGCCGAGCAGGGAGAGCCAGAACGGGGCGAGGCGTTGCGGGTCCCGGCAGTCGAACACGATCTCGTCGAGCACGCCCATCGGGTTCATGCGCACCGCTCGCCTTGCGGGGCGGCTCGCGGCCGACCGGCCCGATCCATCGCCGCGAGATCCATCGCCACGAGCCTACGATCTCGCCGCGGCCAGGGCCTCCCCGACGGATCCCGGTCGGCCTGCGGGGTGTTCGCCGCGTAGCCTTGCCCGGATGACCGAGCAGGCCGACCGAACCGCCGTCGAGCAGCAGCCGGCGACGAGGGCGATCACGGCCGGGCGAGGCCACAGCCGGTCGTCACTGGCGCCCGCGCTGTGGGCGTCGAGCACGTGGGAGAGCACCGGTCTGGAGGATGCCAACCGGCGGGCACTGGGGATCCGCTCGCAGGAGTTCTACGGCCGCTACGCCAACCCGACCGTGCGCTCGTTCGAGGAGGCGATCGCCGCGCTCGAGGGCGCCGAGGACGCGCTCGCCTTCGCCTCCGGGATGGGTGCGCTGGCCAGCGTCGTGCTCGCGCTGTGCTCGACCGGCGACCACATCGTCGCCCAGCGCCAGCTGTACGCGGGCACCCTCGCCTTCCTGCAAGGTCCGTGCCAGCGCTTCGGCATCGACGTGACGCTCGTCGACGGCACGCGACCCGGTGCGTTCGCCGAGGCGGTGCGGCCGGGACGGACCATGCTCGTGCTCGCCGAGTCGCCCTCGAACCCGCGCCTGGGGCTCGTCGACCTCGACGAGCTCGGCGCGCTGCGCGGGCCGTTCACGGTTGTCGACTCGACGTTCGCGACGCCGCTCGGTCAGCAGCCGCTCGCCCACGGCGTGCACCTCTCGCTGCACTCCGCGACGAAGGGGATCGCCGGCCACAACGACGCCACGCTCGGCGTGGTGGCAGGCGAGCAGGAGCTGATCGAGTCGATCTGGACCTATTCGGTGCTGCATGGCGCGACCCCGTCACCGTTCGATGCGCTCAACGCCCTGCGCGGCATCCGCACGCTCGCGGTCCGCACGAACCAGCAGGCGGCTTCCGCGCTCCGGCTCGCCGAGGCATTCACGGAGCATCCTGCGGTCAGTGCGGTCCACTACCCGGGCCTCGCGTCGCACCCGCAGTTCGACCTCGCCAAGCGGCAGATGCGCAACGCCGGCACGGTCCTCGCGATCGATCTCGCCGGAGGACGACCGGCGGCCGAGGCGTTGCTGTCGCGGATGCGGATCGCCCGCGTGGCGACATCGCTCGGCGGCCCGGAGACGCTGGTCTGCCATCCGGCGACGTCGACCCATGCCAGCCTCACCCCCCGCGAGGCCGAGCTGACCGGCGTCACCGAGGGGCTGCTGCGCATCTCGGTGGGCCTGGAGGACGCCTGCGACCTGCTCGCCGACTTCGTGCACGCCCTCGGCTGATGGCCCGGGTGCTGTGCCTGCACGGGCTGGGTGGCACGGGGGCGACGATGTGGCCGCTGGTCGCCGCGCTCGGCTGCGCCGGTCACACCACGCTCGCCCCGACGCTGCCGGGGCACGGCCGGGCGCCCGAAGATCTCGTCGGCGTGACGTGGGCGGACTGGCTCGCTGCCGCGCTCGACTGGCCGGCGGATGTGGTCGTCGGCCAGTCGCTGGGCGGCTCGCTCGCTCTCGCCGTGGCCGCGGCCGGGGCGTGCGGGGCAGCCGTTGCGATCAATCCGCCCGCGCCGGACCCGGACGCGATCGAGGGTCTCGAATGGCGCCGCTCACGCGGGCACGAGTGGGTCGATGCCGTTGTGTTCCCCGGCGAGACCGCCTACCCGCGGGTGCCGATCTCGGCGTTACTGGAGATGGCGACGGGGGCAGCCACGACCGACCTCGGCGCCGTGCACCAGCCGGTGCTGCTGGTGTCGAGCGTGCTCGACGACGTGGTCGATCCGGCGGGCGCGGACGCGATCGGGCGAGCGCTCGGCGGCCCCGTGCGCAGACTGGCGCTGGAGCACGGTGGCCACGTCGCCACCCTCGACGCCGACCGCGTCCGCCTCTCCACCGCCGTCGAAGCCTTCGTCCGGACGCACCTGTGAGCCGGCGGATGCTCAGCGGCGCGGGCCCGGCCGGTCCGGCCTTCTCGGCTGCGTCCTCCCGCAGAGCGCACGTACCGTCTGTGGGAGAACGCAGACTGATCGGTGGCCGGGGTGCTCACGCACAGCGCAGGGCCGGGGTCGCCAGCGCCCGTCGGACGTCGGCGAGCGTGCGCTCTGCTCCGGCCACCGCATCCGCGTAGGTGCACTGAAGGACCAGGAAGCCCGCGAGCTGCAGTTCGTTGATGCGCGCGGCGTCGGCCTGCATCTGCCCCGAGCTGCGGTGCCAGCGGTAGCCGAGCGCCTCGAGGACGACGCGCGTGCCGGGGAACCGGAAGTCGACGCGGATGAGCTTCGCTCCTCTCCTGGCCAGCTGAGCCTGGGTCGTCGGCCGTGGCAAGCCGGCTCCGGCGAGCAACCGCAGCACCTCGCGCTCCAACCAGCTCGCGCCGCCCCTCGTCGCCTCGTTGCCTTCGAGCACGTCGAGCAAGGCTGGCAGCCCGTACCGGCCCCGGCCGCGGAGCTGCACGATCCGGCGGAACAGGAAGTCCTCCGACGTTCCCCCGTCACGGAGTGCGCTGTCGATCGCCGCGGCGAGCTGTGGTCGTGGTGACGTGCCGGCGAGATCGATGATCGTGCGTGTCGGGTTGAGCAACGGGATGCCGCCGAGTGAGGTGACATCGAGCGATCCGAGCTCCGTCGTGGTGTGGACGTTGTGCGCGGCGCGGTGGGCCTGTCGGCCGCGATCGACGATCACGTCGAACGGCCTGCGCAACACGAACCCGTCGAAACGATGGAGCGCTGCTGCCGTGGGCCCGGAGGCGAAGCACGGAGGACCAATGCTCTCAATCAGTGAGGCGAGCGCATCGATGTCGTTGGCGCGGAACCCTGCCGGTGCGAGTCGAAAACTGAGAGTGACCACGTCCCGACCGTACGGACGGGGTGTTCGATAGTTCCGCTCTCTGCCGTCTGTGTCCTCCCACCGAGCGGACGTCCCGTCTGTGGGAGGGCACAGATCTCCACGACGCCCGGGACCAAAGCGAAGCGGAGGTCCCGTGCGAGACAATCAGCTCGGATCAGCGACCGAGCCGAACGGCGAGGGAGTGAAGCACTCTCGAGCCGGGACCAAAGCGAAGCGGAGGTCCCGTGCGAGACAATCGATATCAGTCGAGCTGTGATCCGACGACGCTGACGAAGCTCACGCAGGCGCCGGGTGAGCCGCCGAGGTTGTGGGTCAGGGCCTTGGTCTTGCCAGCCGCGACCGAGGTGATCTGGCGCGGGCCGGCCTCGCCACGCAACTGCAGCCAGCACTCGAACAGCATCCGCAGGCCGGAGGCACCGATCGGGTGCCCGAACGACTTCAACCCGCCATCGGGGTTGACCGGCAGCTCCCCGTCGAGGTCGAACGTGCCGGCGAGCGCTTCCTTCCAGCCCATGCCGCGCTCGGCGAAGCCGAGGTCCTCCATCAGCACCAGTTCGGTCGGGGTGAAGCAGTCGTGGACCTCGGCCATCGCCAGCTCGGCACGCGGGTTGGTGATCCCCGCCTGCGCGTACGCATCCTCGGCGGAGTGGACGACCTCGTCGAAGGTCGTGTAGTCGTACGCAGGGTCGATCGGGCCGGTGGCGGGACCGGCGACGAACGACAGCGCCTTCACATACAGCGGACGATCCGTGTACTTGTGCGCATCCTCGGCGCGCACGATGATCGCCGCTGCAGAACCGTCGCTGACGCCACTGCAGTCGAAGATGCCGAGCGGGCCGGCGACGATCGGGCTGCAGGCAATGGTCTCCTTGGAGACCTCCTTGCGGAACTGGGCGCGGGGGTTGAGCGCACCGTTCTTGTGGTTCTTCCACGCGATCCGGGTGAGGACGTCCTTCAACTCCTGGCTGTCCACGCCGTACTTCTTGGCGTACGCGGGAGCGAGCAGGCTGAACGACGCCGGCGCTGTGACCGTGGCGCTCGTGCCGTCGTTGGCCGGCGACGAGACGACCAGGCCGGAGTAGCCGGAGTCCTTGAGCTTCTCCACGCCGATCGCCATCGCGATGTCGTAGGCCCCGCTGGCGACCGCATAGCACGCGTTGCGGAACGCCTCGCTTCCGGTGGCGCAGAAGTTCTCGACGTGGGTGACCGGCTTGTGCTGGATCTTCAACGGGCGGCTGAGGGTCAGGCCGGACAGGCCGGAGCCCATCGTGCCCAGCCAGAACGCGTCGATGTCGGGCAGCGTGACGCCGGCGTCCTTCAACGCCGCTGACGACGACTCGATGAGCATGTCGTCTGCGCTCTTGTCCCAGTGCTCACCGAAGTTGGTGCAGCCCATCCCGATGATGGCCACCTTGTCGCGGATCCCGTGTGATGCCATGTGATAACCCCAATCGTGTTCGGCCGCGCTGCGGCTCGTTCTATTCAACCGGATCGGAACAGCCAGCGAGCGGCTTCACGTCCCTGCCTGCCGCTCAGCCGCAAGCGGCTTCACGTCCTCCCTGCCTGCCGCTCAGCCGCAAGCGGCTTCGCTTTCCAGAAGTAGTTGTGGATGCCGTCCTGCGTGTAGAGGCGGCGGAAGGTCATCTGCACGCGGTCGCCGATCGTCACCGTCGACGGGTCGACGTCGGTGAGCTCGCACTGGAACCGGCCGCCGCCGTCGAAGTCGATGATCGCCGCGACCACAGGCGGGCTGAGGCTGTAGGCGAGGCGGTCGACGGAGTAGGTGGCGATCGTGCCGGGGACGTCGGCCATGCGCACATCGACCATGTGGTCGATGTCGCCGCTGACCATGCTCACCCGCGAGGGCGGGAGGTGGACGAACCCGGCCTCGTCGCGGCTGCCGATCAGGCCGTACTTCCACGCCGTGCCGCGCAGCGACGGCGGCCCGGCGGGCCGGTCCGGCTCCGGGCGGCGCGGCGGCTCACGGTGGATGAACCCGCGCCACGTCAGGAACTGGTTGTAGCCGAGGTCGGTGCGCGTGGCCTCGATCTGGTCGCGGAGCGTCGTGCGGGCACGCTCGCGGGCGGATGGCAACAGATCGGTGGTCTGCAGCAGCCAGACATCGCAGCCATCGGCGAGGTTGGCGAGCAGGATCTTCTGGTTCGGCTCGGCGTCGTCGAGGATGTTCGCAAGGACCATCGCCCACTGGGCGGTGCCGGCGTTGCCCACCTCCGCCGTGAGGTCGTCGGCGAGCTGTTGGGGCGTTGCCCCGATGCCCTTGCGCAATG
>JBBQTN010000090.1:0-19032 GCA_038213195.1 Acidimicrobiales bacterium
TCGACGAGCGCGACGGTGGTGCGGATCCAGGCCACAGCGCGACCCGGGGAGGGCGCATCGCGGCGGACCTCGACGGAGGCGAGCAGGCCACCGGCCCAGGCGGTCGAAGGATCCCAGGCGGGCAGCGCTTCGGGTGGCGGGATACTGCGACCGCGTGGCGTCGCAATCGTCCGCGTGTCTGCCGACTGCATCAACCATGCCCGTAGGACGACGCCGACGCGCCCTGCGTTACTCAGGGTTGCCTCGACCAGTTCGATCGTCTTGCCGGCGCGCAACACGCGTACGGCAGTGTCAACGACGTCCATCGGGATCGCGCCGAGGATGTCGAACGACAACCGCCCAAGGCGCAGGCCGTCGGTGCGGCGGCCATCGCGATCGACCTCGAGGAGGTGCACGAGCAGCCCGAGCGCCGGGGCGATGTGTTGCTCGTTGGTGTTCCATGCGCCGCTCGTGTGCGCAGTCGGCCGGAAGCGGCCGGCCATGACGCGCTCGAAGTACGCCATCGCGTCAGGAACCTACCGCCGTGGATCGAACGGCACTCACACGACGGAATGCGCGCCGGCATGCACCAGCCGTCCGGCGAGCCCCGTACAGATCTCGCTTCGAGGCTTCCAGCAAGCCAGGGGCGCAAGAGCCGGCGCCGCCACCCGACGATCTGCCGCGCTCTGTTGTCGGTTGGGCGCTGGGTGACAGGGGACGCGGGACAGTGCAGCTGGGCGCGCCAGCGACCGGCGGTACTGGGCATCCTTCGTCGCGATTACCGAACGTTGTGAACGGATACCCAGCAGGGTCCGAGCGTACGCTCCCCGTCTGTACGACATCCGGCCGACCGCCCCCGTCGGTTCGAGCGCGCCGTCGCCGTCTGTGAGACTTCGTGCATGAAGTCACGTTGGAAGAACGTGGTGGCGCTCGACCCGGACGCCGAGTATCTCGTCCTGGCTTCGAGCATCCCGCCGAAGAGTCTCGCGTCGACGTGGAAGCTGTTCCGAGGCTCGCGCGCCGTCCGGCGACAGCTGTTGGCCAGCGCCGGGGTCATGGGCTTCTCCATGTTGGCCGAGCCGCTGAGCAAGCGCTACGCGACGCTGTCGGTATGGCGGGACGAGGCCGCGCTCGATGCCTTCTCCTGCGATCATCCACACGATCAGCTGATGGCCGATCTTGCGCCAGCAATGGGCCCAACCAAGTTCGTCCGTTGGGCGATCAGGGGTGCTGAAGACCCGCCCTCCTGGTCCAACGCGCTTGAACGTCTGAAATGAGGTCTCCAAACCCGGCAGCGAGGATTGGGGTGTTGATCGAAGCGTTGGTTTCGGTCAGCGTGTGAGTGGGGGGTGTCCGCGGGGCCGGGCTGACCCGGTTCCTCACCGCCCGGCAGATCATCGTTGTCGAGGTCGACCGACCGAACCGGCAACGTCGTCGCCGGCGCGGCAAGAGCGACCCGCACGACGCGATCACCGCCGCCCGTGCCGCCCAGTCCGGTGACTCGTGCGGGCTCGCCAAGACCCGCGACGGCAACGTCGAAACCATGCGCGTCCTACGAGTCGCCCGGTTCTCAGCACGCAAAGCACGAACCCAGGCGCTCAACCAGATGCGCTCGTTGATCTCCACCGCACCCGACGAGATCCGCACCGAACTGCGCCACCTCAACGTCTACCGACTCCTTGAACGGGCCAGCAGCTACCGGCCAGCCGGTCGTCACGAGATCATCCCGGCAAAGTACGTGCTCGGCATGCTCGCCCGCCGAGCGCTCTCGCTCGGCGAGGAGATCGTGGTGATCGACGCGATGCTGAAGGTCCTCGTCGCCCAGACCGCCCCCGAGCTCGCCGCCCTGCCGGGGCTCGAGACCGATACCACCTCGGCGTTGCTCGTCGCTGCCGGCGACAACCCAACGGTTGCGCAGCGAGGCCACCTTCACCCACCTCTGCGGCGTCGCGCCGATCAACGCGTCCAGCGGCAAACAGCAACGACACCGCCTCAACCGCGGCGGCGACAATAAGCCAACGCCGCCTTGTGGCGAGTGATGCTCACCCGCTTCGCCAACGACCCCCGCACCCACACCTACGTCGCCCGACGCATCCAACAAGGCCTCACCAAGCAAGAAGCCATGCGCTGCATCAAGCGCTACATCGCCCGAGAGGTCTACCAACACCTCCCAGGAACCCCTTGACAACCCCTGGGAGCATCGATAGGTGACGCGGCCGCCGGGTTATTCCCCGTTCTTCTCGGACACCCAATGAGTGCGCGTTCTGTGTCCGGTCAGACTGGTGGCACCGCGCCCATCTCGGGGCATTCGCCGCTCGACGCCAGAGCGCAACGCCGTGAAGATCGAGACCGCGCCCGGATCGTCGTTCGGGGCACGCCGCGCGAGCCCGTACTCCACCTCGTGCTTGCTCTCGCGAGCTTCGACGACCGGTGCTTCCTGGACTCGGTTCGCGGCGCCGACTCGCGGCGGTTGATTGGACGATCTGCCGGTGAGTCACTCGAGGGCGCCGGCGATGATCAGCTCGGCGATCCGCTCGTCGTCGTAGCCGAGGATGTCCGCGAGCACCTCGTGCAGGTGCTGCCCCAAAACTGGTCCCCCCCACGCCGGATGGCCGGGCGTGCGCTCGAACCGGATAGGGCTGGCTTCCACCCACGTCGTGCCCACCACGGGGTGCGGAACCTGGCGGAACTGTCCACGGTGGAGGAGTTGCGGATCAGCGACGCACTGGCGGGAGTTCTGAACTTGGTGCGCCGGCACGCCCATTTGCTGCAGCGCCTCCTGCAGCTCCTCGGCGTCGAGTCGCGCGGTCCAGGCCGTGAGCAAGGCGTCCAGCTCGTCCTGGCGTGACAAGCGGGCGGACGTGTCGAGCTGGGCGAGATCCGCAGGAAGCGAGGCAGCGTCGCACAACGCTCGCCATTGCTCGTCTGTCTCGACAGCGATGGCGATCCACCGATCGTCGCCCGCCGTTGGATACGCACCGTGCGGCGCGCGTGAGCGATCGCGGTTGCCGTTGCGGCCGGCGACTCGACCGTTGACGGCGTCGTCGAGCAATTCAGGTGCGAGCAAGTGGAGGCACGCCTCCATCTGGGAGAAGTCGATGAACTGTCCCTCACCGGTCCGTCGCCGCCACTCGAGCGCGCCGAGCAGCACCGCGACAGCGAGGCGCGGCGCGGTGTAGTCGGTGTACGCGGTGAACGGCCCGCATGGTGGCCGGTCGGGCCATCCGACCTCGGGATAGAACCCGGCGATCGCCGCCGCCATCGTGCCGAACCCGGCATAGCGGTGCATCGGCCCGGTCTGGCCCATCAGACAGCTCGACAGCATGACGAGGTCCGGGTTCACCGCGCGCAACGCGTCGTAGCCGAGGTCCCACGCGCGCATCGCTCTGGGGGAGAACGACTCGGTCACCACGTCGGCCCAGCGCACGAGGTCGACCACGACATCGCGCGCGCCTGCTTTCGACAAGTCGAGCGCGAGGCCGAGCTTGCCCGCGTTCAACGAGTGGTACTGCAACGCCGACTCGACGCTCTGCGACCGGTCGTTCCACGGCGCCACGACGCGAAGCACGTCTACTTTGTGTGACGTCTCGATCTTCACGACTGTCGCGCCGTGATCGGCCAGAATGCGTGTCGCATAGGGACCGGCGAATGCCCACATGAAGTCCAGAACTTTCACGCCGTCCAAGGGTCGACGGGTCGGTGGCGGGTCAGCGGCGGGCGGCGCGCTCGGCGTCCGTCGCGGCTCGGTGCGCACTACCTCAGTGTGCTCCCCGAGCCGGGGCGGCCGCCCGAGCACGCGCAGCGGGCTGCCCGACATCTTGGCGATCGAGCCCGGGAACTTCACGCCTTCGACCTCCTCCCAATACGCGCGGTCGCGCAGCTGTCCGAGCGCGAGCACGTCGGACGTGGTCGTGATCGGGGCAATGAGAAGGTTCCGCTCCAAGGCCGCGGCGAGCAACTCATCTTTCGTACGCGTGGCGACGAACGCGGCGATCGCCGCGTTCCCGCGGGCCAGCTCCGAGGGCGGCTCGGATCCGTCGATGACCCGAGCGAAGAACCCGATCCAATCCTTCGTCGCCAACGACTCGTCGCACGCCCCCTCTTCGTGCATCCAACGGAACAACCGGGATGTGAACGGACCGATCATCTGACCGAACAGGAACGTCACCGTCACCTGGCCGTCGAGGCACCCGTGGACGTACTGAATCGTGAATGGACCGAGTTCGACGCCGCCGGCGATGCGCCCCACTTCGTCCGGTCCCACGAGCGCGTACATCATCTGGAACTGGGTGCAGACAATCATCGACTGCTGAGCCGAGACGTCAGCCCGCTGACCCAGACCAGACCGGTTGCGCTCGTGCAGCGCCACCATTGCGGCGACCGTGGCGTCAAGGGACGCGTTCAGCCACGCCTGCCGATTCGACATGCGCACCGGTGCCCGATCGCGATCGCCATTGAGCGCCATCTGACCGCCGGCGGCGGCAATTGTAAGGTCCGTGGCGAGCCAGCGCGCCTTGGGGCCGTCGCTACCGAAAGGGGTGATCGACACCACGACCAGGGCGGGGTTCAGACCAGTCAGACGATCGAGGTCGACGTCGAACGCACCGCATTCGATGAGCACGTCGGCGCCGGCGGCGAGGGCGTCGAGCTCACGGGGATCTCGCACGACGATCGACCGCTTGCCACGGTTGAACGCCCAATGGCTCAGCGAGCGTTCCAGATCGACCACGTCACCGGCGAAGGGTCCCTCGCGACGCGACCGTTGACCCTCGGGCGGTTCGACCGCGATCACATCGGCGCCGAGCTGGGCCAGGACGTGCCCGGCGAGGTGGCCACGATCATCGCAGAGATCAAGGACTCGATAGGGCGACAGCACTCCTCCCCCTACCGTCCCGACGACAGCGCGCTTGTCCATGTTCGCGATCTCCCCAAACTCGACGACCCCCACGACGAACGTACCAGCGCCGCAGCAGGGAGCAAGCGTGTACGACATGACGGGCTGCGTCACCATCATGTTTTGCAAGCGATCGCGGTCGCTGCCGCTGGAGTGCGACTTGCTTGAGTCGCTCGTCGCAGGGTCTTCTCAACGAGGGAATCCGCTTACCAACTGGACGTCAGCGCGAAGACGACCGGCAACCACGTAGAGCGACGGCCGCGCGTCGAAGATGCTCAACGTCATCGCCCCCACACCAGCAATCAGCAACGTTGGTAGCACACGACCTGGCACGGATACCCGGCGTTATCGGATGTTCCGCGCACGAGGTTGAAGCGTCGTTCGAGGACACCCGACGTCAGTGGGCGGCGCGTTCTCGGCGGGACGCGCCGCTCTCCCACCAGTCGGGCTCGTTGCCCTGCTCGCGCAAGTACCTGAGAGCGCTCGCAGCCTGTCGCCAATGACCTCCGCTGGAGCCACAGAACTTCCACAGCTCGGTCGCGGAACGCTTGTCGTGGTGGATCAGATCGTCCAGCTTCAACCCGGGCATCTTGTGTCGCCGTTGCGGGGGCAGTGATCGACACTGACCTGTGACTGCTCTTCGATACCCCCTCCACTGGATCGATTGCGCGACTGAGATCGAACCCGGACCTGGGCTTCACCCGCACCGGCGACGTCCACGGGGCGTGCGCACGTCGTCTGCGCCGGCGGTTACCGCTCCGTGCTGCTCATTCCACGAGGTCCTGGACGGGGAGCGGCATGTGAGCAAGCGCCGGGAGGAACGGCTCGACGTCGCCCTCCCAGGGTGCGCCGAGGATCTGATGGCGGCTGCGACGGCTTCCGAGCAGGCGCATGGCCTCGAACGGCGACGTCACGAGCGTTACCGTCGGATCACCTTCGCCGAGGACCCACTCCCGTTCGCCGGCCCGCACGCGTAACGTGCCGGTTGTCGGCCCCTGGGCGGCCAGGTCACGCTCCACCATCGCCATCAGCAGGTCGACGCTGGCCAACACACCCGAAGCATCCCGGCCGCCCGGCCGTCTCAGCGCGCCGCGCAGGTCATGCTCGTGGGCCACGGCGTCGTAGACGAGCCCACCGAACGCCCGGGGCAGCTTGCGCATCAGTCCTTCGAACGCCGGGCCGACCGCGTCCCACTCCTCGAGCAGCTCCGCGATGTTGCAGTCGGCGCGCTCGGCGACCTGGCGGTCCACCCACTCCTGGTTGTCGCCGGCGGGCGGGTTGTCGCGAGCGACGAGGGCTGCCGGAACGCCGGCGAGATGTGCGCACAGGTCGTGCACCGTCCACGCGGGACACGACGGCACGGCAGTGCGCGCGATGGCGTCGTCGCTGCCGGCGAGGAGCGAGCGAACGCTGGCGCGGGCAGCGGCGTACTCGTCGGCGTAGTCGGGTGCGGGCATGTCGGCAGCCTGCCAGAGGCCGTAGCCCGGTCGGGGGTCGGGCCGGGCCGGCAGCGTCGGCCCGCACCCGGCCATGGCCGGTTCGATTCCTCCCGGTACGACCGTGCGCGCCGAACCTCCAAGGCTGCAGGCCACGTCCGTCGTGGCCATGCGACGCGATAGTCCGTGATGGTGGCGCCGGCAGCGGACGTCGCGAGCACGACGCCGACGCTGACTCTGCGACGGCGAGGATGAGGAAGGTCACGAGCGCGCACGGGGTCTGCGCTGACGGGCCTGTCGGATGGCGTTCGGCCGCCGTGGCTTGTGCGCGCGCCGCCGGTGTCCTGCCGGATCACGAGCGGCGACGAGTCAACAGTCGGGCGAACGACGATCGACCGAGCGGAGCGCACCGAGACGCTCTCGCCGATTTTGGCGGAGGACCACGGCTGCCGAAGCGACGACCGAGTTCCTGCCCGGCGTTGGCGACCTGGGTGGTCGCTCGTGTCGTCTCCGTTGGCGCCCCTTGTGCATGGAGGGTGGAGAACTCATACTGATTGGTGTCGGCCGGGGGGTCGGCCATCAGCGCCTTTGGGGTGCGACATGAGCGTGTACAAGGTCGTCGAGATCCTCGGCACCAGCTCCGAGTCGTGGGAGGACGCGGCCATGGCCGCGGTCACCAAAGCTCGTGAGACCATCCGTCAGGTGCGCGTCGCGGAAGTGGTCGAGCAAGATCTCGATCTCGACGACGATGGCGGGGCGACCTTCCGTACCAAGTTGCGCCTGTCGTTCAAGTACGAGGACGAGAAGTAGGTCGGACCACAGATTGCGGCGTCACGTCCTGGCCTTGCCGGGGTGACCGGTGACGGTTGACGCGTCGCCGGTCCGTCGCATTGGGGGGTCCTCCTGCGCGCTGCCCATGGGTGTCGCTGCCGACCGTCCCGGTCACAGCCGAGGCGTCGGCCGTCATCAGCAGCTCCGCGTCGAGCGGATGTTTTGGGCACCGACGTGGTCGCGGCCTGCACCACCCGAACACTGGCCCTGAGGGAGCGGCACCACTCGTCGCCCGCCACCGACTCCACCTCAGCTCCGTTCGTCGACGCCGCCGGCACCGCATCCCCCACGACTCCGACACCTGTCCGCCATCGGGCGCCCAGACGCGGTGCGGCCGAGACACGGGATGCCTGGACACCCCTCATGGGTGGTCAACGAGTCCACGGCCAGCGATATAAGTTGAACGGGTGCTGCTGCGGCACCCGGGTCCACTGGATGCCGCCCGCCTCGATTCGAGGAGGAATCATGAGCGATGCCGGCGATGAAGCGGACGACGAGGTCGACGAGACGCCCGGCGTGGAGGAATGGATCGCCGCAGAGTCCCAAGCGGAGGCGGTCGCCGACGGCCTCGACGAGAGCCGGTCGGAGGAGTAGCGGGTGCGTTCTGCGAGCGTGGGCCGCTGGACTGAGGAACGGATGACCACTGCAGAGATCGTCGCGATCGAGCAACTTGTCGCTCACTACAACATGGCAATCGACGACGGAGACGGAGACGAGTACTCCGCAACGTTCACCGCCGATGGTGAGCTCGTCCTCCCAGACGCGACCATTGCCGGTCGCGAGGCGCTCGTCGCGTTCGGCGCCGGAGCGAAAGAGCGGTCGATGCGGATCCGCCACTGGGTCAACAGCCAGGAGGTGACGATCACCGGCGACGACGCGACCGCCAGGTCGCACCTGATGGTGCTCCGCGTCGGCGGAGATGGTCCTGCAGTGCTGTTGACGGGGCGATACGACGACGAGCTGCGGCGGGCCGACGTCGGCTGGCGGTTGACGCGGCGTGTGTTCACCCCGGACACATGACAGCGGTCAGACTGCACGAGTAGGGCTCCGTGCGCCTGGTTGCCGGCGATCGGGGACGCTCTGCGGTCGACTCGCGCCGAATGGTAAGGACGCGTGGAGACGGGCTCGCCGGTGGCAGCGACCAGCGTGAGCGGACGCTGTCCGTCGCTAGGCGGCACGGCATTATCGGCTGGTCGCGTTCGCCGCGGCCCTCTCCGACGAGGGACCGCTGCAAACGCAACCGTCCACTGTTCATGCAGGAGTCTCGGTGTTCGAGGCTTCGACCAAACCTGCGCCTGCGCACCGGTCGTGTGCGGCTATCGCTCGATTCGGGACGCAGTCCCGTGTCAAGGCCATCGTGCCATCCGCGTGCGTGTGTTGGACGTGCCGCAACGTGCCAGGAGGGTTCCGCTCGAGCGTTGGGTCGCAGCCGCTGGGGAAGCGTGCGCACCCTGGCGTCGGGCCGCATCGTGCCGGTGTGCGACAGGCTGCTCGGCGCGACGGCGTAGCTACGGGTGGTTGTGGTGTTCGGCAAGAGCCGATGCGCTCGTCGCTGATCTACGCTCGCACCGGGGTCGAAAGGGAACTGTGTGCTGACGCACTATCGGGTTCTGGACTTGACGGACGGCCGGGGACAGCTGGCCGGGGAGATCCTCGCCGTTCTCGGCGCAGATGTGATCCTCCTCGAGCCGCCCGGTGGGTCGCGCGCACGCCGGCGGGGACCGTTCGCTGACGGCACTGACGACGGCGAGCACTCGCTCTCGTTTTGGGGGTGGAACCGCGGGAAGCGCAGCGTCGTCGTCGATCTGTCCACTGCGGAGGGGTGCGAGCAGTTGTCGCGCTTGGCGGTGGGCGCCGACGTGCTGATCGAATCGGGTGCTGCCGAGGTCGACCTTGCCGCTCTGCGCGAGGCATACCCGGGGCTCGTCACCGTCAGCATCAGTGCGTTCGGCTCGACCGGGCCGAAGGCTGACTGGCCCGCGACCGACCTCACCGTCATGGCTGCCGGTTGCCAGCTGGCGATGACCGGCGACGACGATCGTCCGCCGGTGCGTACCGCCGTACCCCAGGCGTTCCTCCACGCGTCGGCCGACGCCGCCTGTGGGGCGCTCATCGCGCTGACGGAGCGGGCCCGCAGCGGCCGCGGTCAGCACGTTGACATCTCTGCCCAACGGTCAGTGCTGCAAGCCACCCAGAGCACTGTCCTTTCCGTGCCCCTCGGGGGCACCGCAGCCACTCGGATGAGCGGCGGCGTCAAGACGGGCGGGCTCGACGTCCAGCTGCGCTGGCCGTGCAGGGACGGGCACGTTTCGCTGACGTTCCTGTTCGGCGCCTCGATGGGGCCGTTCACACGTCGCTTCATGGAGTGGGTGTACGAGGAGGGCTGCTGCGACGCGGCGACCCGAGACAAGGATTGGCTCGACTACGCCAACCTGCTCTACAGCGGCGTGGAGCCGCTCGACGAGTACGAGCGGCTGAAGCGGGTCGTCGAGCAGTTCTGCCTGACGAAGACGAAGTCGGAGCTGTTGGAGGAAGCTCGCTCGCGGATGTTGCTGATCGCGCCGGTCGCCTCGCCCGTGGACGTCGTCGAGAGTGAACAGCTGCAATCGCGCCACTTCTGGGATGAGGTCGACGATCCCGTCCTCTCCGACCGGCCTGTCGTCGCACCAGGAGCGTTCGTCCAGGCGAGCGGCATGGACCTCGGTCACCTCGGTCGCGCGCCGCGTGTTGGTGAGCACACCGATGCAGTGCTGGCGGAGCCACACGCTCCCGTTTCAACAACGGTCGGCCCCACAGCCAAGCGCGAGCGGGCGCTCGAGGGATTGAAGGTACTCGATCTGACGTGGTCGATGGCGGGGCCGATGCCGGCGCGGGTGATGGCGGACTTCGGTGCGCAGGTGATCCGGATCGAATCCAGCCACCGCCTCGACGTCGCCCGCACCGTCGGGCCCTTCGTGAACGACGTGCCAGGCAACGACTCGTCGGGCTTGTTGTTCAACATGGCTGCAGGCAAGCGGGGGGTGTCGCTCGATCTCACCGTGCCCGAGTCCCGCTCCGTGTTGGAGGACCTGATCCGCTGGGCGGATGTGGTGCTGGAGTCGTTCTCATCGCGAGGCCGCGCGTCGCTCGGGCTCGACTACGAGGAACTGACAGCGATCAACCCCTCGCTCGTCATGATGTCGAGTTGCCTGTTTGGCCAGACCGGACCGCTCGCCCGTTATGCCGGCTTCGGTACCAGTGGTTCCGCGCTCAGCGGGTTCTTCCACCTGACCGGCTGGCCGGATCGCCCGCCGTGCGGCCCGTTCGGCGCGTACACCGACTATGTCTCGCCGCGCCTGTCGCTGTGCGCGTTGCTCGCAGCGCTCGACCACCGCCGCCGCACGGGACAGGGTCAGTACCTCGACTTCGCGCAGGCTGAAGCGGCGGTGCACTTCCTCACGCCGGCGATCCTCGACGTGACGGTGAACGGCCACGACCCGTGCCGGAACGGCAACGCAGACGTCGACATGGCGCCGCACGGTGTGTACCCGTCGGCGGGCGATGACGAGTGGATCGCGGTCGCCTGTGAGGACGATGAGCAGTGGCGCACCCTCGCCGAGGTCATCGGGCGCAACGACCTCGTCGGACTCGGTCTCGCCGAGCGGCGGACCCGGGTGGACGACATCGATGCGGTTCTGCGGGAGTGGACCGCGACCCGCTCGCCGGCCGACGCGCAGGCGGTGCTCGTCGAGCGCGGAGTGCCGGCCCATGCCGTGCAGAACTCGGGGGAGTGTGCGGTCGACCCGCAGTTGATCCACCTGGGGCACTTCGTCCAACTGCCCCACTCCGAGCACGGCACGATCGTCGTCGAGGCAAGCCGCATGGACCTGAGCGCCACTCCCGCTGACGTGCGCGGCAGCCCGCCGATCCTCGGCGAGCACACGGTCGAGGTGTTGACAGAGGTGCTCGGCTACGACGACGAGCGCCTCGGTGATCTGTTCGGCGCTGGTGCGCTCGATTGACCGGGCGAGCTGATGTACCGCGCGCCCTCGCGCACCCCAGCTCGCCCACAATCGGCTCAACCTCTCCGGAGCAACCGCCACATCTGCCGTTGTGCGCGCTAGTCGAGAGTGGCTCATCCGGATCGCGGGGGATCGCCGCCCCGGGTGCACAGTGTTGTCCGGGCCAACACGATGTGGCCGCTGATCGCCGTGTCCCGGAGCCAAAGACCCTGCGATGAATGACGCAGCTTCTCTCACGTGCATTCGTTCTCTTCGGATGGTGGACCGGATCCATCGATCGCTCGCAGCTCGCGATCTGGTACCGCCGTGCGAGCGGTCCAGCCAGCGCAGAGATCGCCTGCCGGTCACGAACGGGAGCGACTGGACGTTGCGTCGTCGGCTCGGCTCGGCTCGGCTCGGGCCGAGGTCGGCTGTTACATCACGTTCGCCGGGTCGAGGCCGGCGATGTCGGTTCGGCCGAACAGCCACGCGAGTTGCGCTGCCGGCGCGGTGAGAGCGGCAGGCGGCAGGGTTGCGACGCCCATCGGGTGGGTGCGGGCGAACTGCATCGTCATCCGTCGCAGCTCGGCTGCGACGAAATCGCTCGGCCAGTCGAAGCAGTTGTCGGCACTGTCGAGCGCGAGGTCGCTGTGGTGCACGACCACCTCTCGACGGCGTTGGAACGGGATCTCGGTTGCCGGCACGACCCCGAACGCGGCGAGCCCCGAGCCGTTCGCCCACTCGTCGGCGTCCAACTCGGCGGCCGCCGCTTCGAACGCCGAACTGGCGGAGCGCACGTCCTCGACCAGCGCGGCGGCTGGTCGGGCGGCGCCGGCGTCGACTCGGCGTTGCACCGCGCCATGCCTCCCGGATATTGCATGACCTGGTCGCCACGACGAACGCCCTCGACGATCCGACGCATGCCGTCAGCGTTGCGGGCGATGTGGGTGAGCACGTGGCCTACGCTCCAGCCCGCAAGAAGCGAAGGCTGTGGAGCCTGGTCGTCGGTGAGCCCGCCGAGCGCCGCATCCAGCCGGGCGTGGGCCGCGACGATCCCGTCCGACTTACGGCGCCGATCGCCAGGCAGATCGGCCACGACCAGAACCTACCTCGGGCTCGACGCGTGTCGGCAGGGATGCCCTGCTCACCTCACATGCGCGATTTCGTCCGCGTCGTCGCCTCGTCCGCGCGACCGAGGGCCGTGCGCCTCCGAGATCGACAGATAGTCGCCATCGCCACCGAGCCGGCGGTCGTGACACTGGACGACTCAAGGGACGGCATCGTTCGCGGCTACCTGCGCGAGCTGTCGCCATGCCGGGGCGCAGGCAGCGGGCGGGCGGGAGCATGCGCTGAGTCCTCGACGATCAAGGTCGAATTCGATCAGTTCGGTATCGAAGTGACGTCGGTGATGGTTGACCCTGCGGGAAGTCCCTCTGCAACCAAGAGGCGTACGAACGCAACGGCATCGGCCACGTCGGACACGGCGACGTGTTCGGTGATCTTCACTGTCGCGGATCCCGGCTTGTGCTCGACCGCTTCGAAATGGTCAGCGAGCCCCTCGAGCACGTGCGCAGGCGGGGACGACCGCAACGTCGCCGTCACGGTCACGTCGTACCCCACCGGCACAGCTTGGCACCGACTGGTGACATCGGTCGGGCCCGGACGACGTCGCTGAAGTCGATCCCGCAGGTGGTCCGTCACATGACGGGCGACCACTGCGCCATGCTCGCGAGCTTCGAGCTCCTCGGCGGCGTGATCACCGCTGTTGCCTGACCGACGACAGCCACCCTCGCGTGTCCGAGCAATGCCCGCCAGTGCCCCGCAGTGCCCTCGATGTGTGGCTCGAGCAGACACGGCGACGTGGGACCATCGTCGGCGGCGCGTGTGCGGGCTACTGGCGGGCGTGCGGGCTGTCGTCGACTTCTTCTGGCCGAGCCGTACCGATGACTGCGCCGGCGAGCCTCACAAATGGTTACTGGAATGCGACGATCTGCTCGCTCGCCCGAGCCAGGCGATCGACGATCGCCTCGATGTCGTCCAGTTGCTTCTGGAGGCTCGCGATCTGTTTGCGTTGCTCACCCAATTGGCGCTTGAGGGCTTCGATTTGAGCGACGGGCGGCCCGAACGCCTCCATCAACTTCTGTGCTGCTTTGAGCTGCTCGCCGTCGGACAGCCCGCAAAGGCCGAGGCGAAGGTCTGGCGCTGCTCACGATGGATCGGTCGGACGACGCGCCGTTCGTCGGGGCAACGGCGCCGGCGGAACGTCTCGGTGGGGCGGCCGGTGTTGACCCGTCGTCGATGCTCGCCGCATTGGCCGCAAGGCGTTTGACCGATTCCCTTCAGACACGATTGCTTGGACTCGTAGGTTTCGCGAGTGACCAGAACACGTCCGTTGCTCGCGAGGACGCCACGGGGGGAAGTTGCATGGCTGGGCAGACACGTTGATTCCAGCATGAGTCGGCGGTATCGCATCGAGGTTCTCGCCCACGGAGTCGTCCGGGCTGTGGCTGGCGACCTCACCGGTCACGACCGGGCTGTGGGCCGTGATCAGCGGCGATCTGCCGTCGGGCGACGGCTGGGGGTGCACATCGCGTCGACCTAGGCGACGAGATCGTCACGCAGTCCATCGAGGTCGGTGATGACGTCGGGGCAGGCGACGAGGCCGAACGCCAGCTGGCGGCGATAGCTGACGACGGTGACGTTGACCGCCGAGACGTCGGCGATCGGGCCGACCGGGTGGGCCGACTCGACCAGCGCGCCGTTGCAGTAGAACGGGGTGTCCGGTCCGGGCACGTTGGAGACGACCACGTTGAACGGCAGCGGCCCGATCGCGGTGAGCCGCAGTCGGGCGGCGAGGCGGGCCAACTGCTGGCCGGTGCGCGGCGGCACGATGTCGAGGAGCCCGACGAGCGACCCGGCTGTGGTGTGGTCGTGGCGCAGCTTCACGGCGTTGGTGACCCGGGTCACCTCGGCGAGACGGGCCCGCGGGTCGGCGATGTCGGTGGCCAGTGTGGTCACGAACCCCGAGGTCTGGTTGCCACCCGACGCTGACCGGGCGTCGCGTGCCGAGACGGGCACCAGCGCGAGTAGCGACGAGGTGGGCAGGGTGTGGTGGCGACCGAGGTAGCGGCGCAGCGTCCCGCCGGTGATCGCCAGGACAACGTCGTTCACCGTGGACCCGGTACCGCGTCGGACACCGTCGACGACGTCGAGCGACACGCTCGTGAAGCGGACCGCGCGTCGGGCGGTGATCGGCTGGTTGAACAGCGTGCGCGGCGCAGCGAAGTTGCCGATCGTGTGGCCATCGGGGTGGTCGGCGTCCCACCTCCGGGTGGCTGCGCGCACGCCGACGGCATTCCGCAGCTCGGCCACGGTACGCCCCGCGGCATGGTTCGCCCGCCGACGGGCCACGCGCACCAGCTCGGCGCGTGTCGGTGGCGCGTCGACACGCAACCGTTCACCCGAACCGGCAGACGCGGCTGGGCGGCGTTCGAGGTCGAGCAGCTGGACCATCAGCTCAGCGCCCGACGGTCCGTCGAGCAGGGCGTGGTGGACCTTCATGATCATCCCGGTGCGACCGTCGGGCAGGCCCTCGACGACGTGCAGCTCCCACAGCGGACGCCGACGGTCGACAGGACAGCTGAGGACGCCGGAAACGACTCCCTCGAGATCGCCGGAGGTGTGCATCGTGCAGTGATCGGCAGGATCCACCTCGACGTCGATCCAATCAGGTTGGGTGTAGCCGAGGCGAGGATCGACCAGCCGCTTGCGCAGCGCCGGCAGCTGGGGCAAACGCCCGGCGATCAGCCCGGACAACGCCCCGATCGACGCCGCGCCGGGAGCATCACGCGTGTCCAGCACCGCCGCCCACGCCATATGGAGATGGTTCGTCGGCGTCTCCAAGTACAGGAACGCAGTGTCGAGACCGCGCAAGCGCTCCATCGCCACGACGCTACTGCCATGCCGACGACCACGATTCCCGGGCGGCGATGTCAGCCGGCGCGTCGCAGATCGATGGACCACGACGCCGCGTCGACGGCGCAGCACATGTCGACGAGCGCGTCGACGAACGCCGACTCCGGACGGAGGCACGCACAGTGTCCGCCGTCGACGGCGACGTTGCCCACCACCGGCAGCGTCGCGGCCATGGCCCGTTGCCGGGCGGTGGGCACGATCCCGTCGTGCAGGGTGGTCACGACCGCCACGGGAACATCGACCCGCGGCAACCAGGAACGCGAATCGAACCGGCCCAACGCCCGACTTGCCTCGAGGACCTGCGCCCAATCGTGGGACAGGAGATGGCCGCCGAGCGAGACAGCCATGCGGCGACGCCGGGTCACCGTGTCCCCGAGAAGCTGCACGGCCACCTTGGAAGGTCGCGCCCGGGTCAACACGGCGGCACCGGTCGCCGCGGCGAACAGCGCCCGATCGCGGGTCGAGTCGCTGAACACGTCACTCGTGGCACACAGCACAACTCCGGCGACGACCTGCGGGTGCCGGCGCCACACCAACTGGGCGATCGGTCCGCCCATCGAGTACCCGGCAACGATCGCCGTCTCCACGCCGAGCTCGCCGAGCGCAGCGGCGACATCGTCGGCGCACGCCTCCAGCGTGAACCGATCCGTGGTGCGCATCCCCCGCCCATGACCACGGTGGTCGATGGTGACGACGTCGAAGTGCTCGCCGAGCGCGAAATACGAGTTACCCCAGTTCACATCGGCGGTAGCGGCCAAGCCGTGCAGCAACACGACCGTCGCTCGTCGGCCACGGCCACGCAGGTGACGGACGAAGGTCCGCCCCCGACCCGGCAAAAGCAGGTCGCGCCCCGCCGGCAACCCGACCGGACGAACCAGATCGACAACCTGCTCCATGGCCGCCCTCCTGTCTGCCGATGATGTGTGCCACAGAGTCGGACCATGCCAACTCGGATACACCCGCTCCCGCACGGGACGCGCGCCGTCCCGGCCAACCACCCCCCGCCGGTGGTGTCGATCTGCGACAACGGCCATCCACAACGCCCGACCGCGCCCGGCTACGGCACGTGTGAGCTTCCACTACCGAACTGGACACCGCATCACGCGATGAACGAGCGACCGAGTGGGGTCCGCTACCGGCCGGGCGACGGCTCACTCCAGTCGTGTTCCCTGACGGCGCCCTGGGCGGGCGAGTTCGGCCGGACGACGTCGGCCATCTTCGGACGCGATTTTGGGATGGTCCGGTGGCCGCGGGGTTGAGCGTGGCGATCCGCCACGGGCTCGGCGGAGCATGGTTTCGACCTCGTCCAGAGAGATGCAGACGATCACCGGCCCGATGTCGAACATCGAGCCCTCGGTGTGCCGGCCGAGCCCGAGCGGCGCTCGGTCGAGGATCAGTTCGACATACGGGATGGACCGTCGTCAGCCTGGTGGGCTGCGTGTTGGGTGAAGCCGACGGCTTCGACCAAGAAACGCCCTCCGGCGGCGAGATCGCGATAGTGAACGACTGGATTGATGATGGTTGCCATGCCCCCATATGAGCCCGCGCCCGTAGCTGGCGGTCCCTTCGATCGCCAGCGCTCGTCACCTCCGACGCTGTGGGCGTCGACGAACTCGACCGCCTCGACGTAGCCGGATGCGGTTGCCGGGAACCGGCCGTGGGCCGTGATTCCGCTGGTATGTGCTTCAACGACGGCGAGGGTGATCCAGTCGCGATCGGGATCGACGCCGATGACGGGATCAACAAGGTCTGCCAGCATGGATTGTGCAACCTCCGTGTGAGTGTTTCGGTCGACACCAACCTGTATCAAGGCCTGCGCGGGCTTTGCGTCCTCCAGCCGGCGTTCTGCCGCGCGTGTTGGAGCCGGTCGGGCGAACGTTACGGGTTATGTGGGGCTCGGATCGCCGGCATGAGTGAGGGGTGCCGTTGTGAGCGCTGCCCGTCCCAACATCCGGGAGTGCTGGTGAGCATCCGGGATCACCTCGATCTCCGGCGGTACGAGTCGCAAGGTGGCGCCAGCGAAGTTCCAGCCGAACGCAAGCTGGGGGTGGCACCGTTGGTTGGGACGGCACGGTCCGGAGACGTCCGCACGAGGTTGACCTCGACGAGCGGACCTCACAATCCAAAGGAGACAGATGAGCAGGTTCATGGTTGTTACTTGGGAGTTGCCATCACGTTCTTCGGCCTCGCCAGTATGTATCCCCATCCGCACTCGCAGCTGCGCCGGCTGAGGCCAAGACTCACGCTGGAGGGCGCGTTGAGCATCGATCGCCGCACCGACAGCTTCACCGGCGCGAGCGAACGCGGCGGCAAAGCCGTCGCCACCGAGCCTGTTGCACGAACCCGGTCGGGGTGGGGGGCGGTGGTGCGGGGGGTGCTGTGATGTCGTGAAGTCGGGCGTGGATGAGTTCCCCTGCGCCTGGAGCGGGCGTATGTGCTGGGTCAGCTGGTCGGCGGGGCTGCCATCCGGCTGAACGGAACGCTCGCGGCGTTGGTGAGGGCGCGTCGGTAGAGCTTCAGCAGGTTGTGGGTGCCGGCGATGAGTTTCCATTCGGAGTCGGCTGCGGCTTTGCCTCTTCGCATGAATCGTCGGATCCCGCGGGCGTCTTTGATCTGACCGAAGACCGGCTCGATGATTGCTTGGCGACGACCGTAGATCGCACGCCCGGCTTTGCGTGAGACCTTGCGGTCCATCCGCTGAACGAGCGACGCGTCGGCGCGCAGCGGCCCGCGCCGACCGGTGCGTGGGGTCGGGTTGTTGTGCATGTTCCGCGTCGCGACGTAGCAGTCGGGGTCGCCGTCATCGAGTCCGGCGAAGTTCTCCTCGCTCGCGTAGCCGGCATCGGCAAGCAGGGTGTCGGGACGTTCGTCGATCCCGGCAGCAGCGAGCGAAGCGCTGGTCGCGTCGATCATCGAGTGCAGCTGATGCACGTCGTTGTGCTCGTCGGTCACCTCAGCAGCAACGATCACCTGATCCTCGTTCGCGACCGCCTGCGCGTTGTAGCCCTGCACGAACCCGTTCGCGGTCGACATGATCTTGCTCTCCGGATCCGACGTGTTCATCTTCGATGGCGTGTACCCGGCCTTGTGTTCGGGAGCTTTCGGTTTCCTGCCGCGCAACTTCTTGCCGCGCTCGGCCTCTTTCGCGGCCCGATCTGCGAGGTGCCGCTCGTGCGCCTCACGCTCGGCAGCGAGCTCTTCGTCCAACAACTCCTTCGCTCTCGCGAACCGTCGCCGCCGATCCGCCCGGCCACGCAGCACCGCCGGCGGCTCGTCACCACGAGCATCACCGAACTCGGCGTCATCGGCGGCATCGGCAGCTGCGGCTTCGGCGAACATCGCCTCGACCTCAGCATCGATCACCTCCTTCGTCCGGTTCGACTGCAACGACGCCGGCGCCCCGATCTTGGTCCCATCGACCGCGACGACCCCAACGGCGGTCATCCCGGCCTTCGCGCACAGCCGCAGCGACTCGCTGAACAGACGCTTCAACGACTGCTCGTGACGTTGACAGAACCGGGCGATCGTCGTGTGATCCGGGAACGTGTTGGCGCAGATCACCCGGAACCCCACATCGACCTGACAGGCACGCTCGATCCGACGGCTCGATCGCAACCCCACCGAATACGCGTACAACAACAACGCGACCATCATCTTCGGGTGATGTGCCGCGCCGCCCCAACCATCAGCGCGGTAGTCGACGTAGAACCCGTCGAGGTCCATCTCGTCGACCGCGTCGAGCACGAACCAGGCCAGATGATCCTCCGGCAACCACTCCGAGATCGACACCGGCAACAAATACAACTGATCACGATCCCCGACCACGAAGTTGTACGCCACACCCAATCTTCGCGATCGAGCCAGGTCAGTCCGCGGATCCCACGCAAGCGCTACCAGCACCTTCGACGACTCACATCGGGGTTCGTGCAACAGGCTC
>JBBQTN010000091.1:0-18901 GCA_038213195.1 Acidimicrobiales bacterium
GGTGCGGCGTGCGCCAACACCCGGCACAAACCGCGCCCACCCGCCCGGCCCGGTGACCCGGTGGGCGCGACCTGCGCCAACACCCGGCACAAACCGCGCCCACCCGCCCGGCGCCGCGGCCCGGTGACCCGGTGGGTGCGGCGTGCGCCAACACCCGGCACAAACCGCGCCCACCCGCCCGGCCCGGTGACCCGGTGGGCGCGACCTGCGCCAACCCGTGGCACAAACCGCGCCCACCCGCCCGGCCCGGTGACCCGGCGGGCGCGATCTGTGCCGACGCCCGGCACAACACGCGCCCACCGCCCGCCACCGCCAGCCCGGTGGACATGAACCAGCCGTGACCGTCCGCGTCATCGCGCGCCGCGCGGCCGGCTACGTCGTGACCATCGTCCTGCAGGCCGAGATCACTGCGCCGTAGCGCGCCAGGGCGCCGGGCTCGGCGACGTCGACGAGGCTGACGATCACGTGGTCGACGCCGGCCTCGACGTAGCGCGCCACGCGGGCCACGTGTTGGGCAACCGTCCCGGCGTGCACCGCGCGGGCATGTCGTTCCGCCGACATCCGCGGTGGCCGGGTGGCATCGACCAGCGCCGCGACGTGGACGGCGTCGTGACCGACGAGGACCGTGCCGAGGTGCGACACCGACACCTCCTGCGGGTCACGTCCGACGGCCGCGCAGTGCTCACGCAGCACGCCCACTTTGTGCGCGACGACGTCGGGCTCGCCGAACAGGTTGCACGCGTCGGCATGCTCGGCGACGAGGCGCAGCGTGCGCCGCTCGCCCGAGCCGCCGACGAGGATCGGGATGTGCGCCTGCAGCGGGCGCGGGTAGCACGACGTGTCGGGAACATGCAGCACCCGCCCGTCGAACGGCTTTCCGCCCGGGCCCCACAGCCGCGGCAGCAGCTCCAACGCGTCGGCCAGCAGCGCGTAGCGCTGTGCCCGCGACGGGAACGGCCAGCCGTAGGCGCGGTGCTCCTCCTCGAACCAGCCGAGGCCGATCCCACACTCGGCCCGCCCGCCGGACAGCACGTCGAGCGTCGCCACGATCTTGCCGAGATGGGCGACGTTGCGGTAGGTGATCCCGCTCACCAGCGTGCCGAGACGCACCCGCGAGGTGCACGCGGCGAGGTAGGCGAGCGTCGTCCAGCTCTCCGGCATGTCCTCCCACGCCGGACCGACCTGCGGGATCTGGCGGAAGTGGTCCATCACCCACAGCGAGTCGAAACCCGCCTCCTCGGCCCCGGCGGCGATCACACGGAGACGCTCGCCCAGCTCGACGGCGCCACCCGCCCACGTGAAGCGCGGCAGCTGCAGACCGAAGCGCAGGTCGTGGCGGCGCGGCTCGCCCTGCCGGGCGGTCGCGGCGGCGGCGGCGGCGGTCGCTGCCGGAGGCGGCCGCGGCGACGCCAGCGCAGGCGGGACCAGCGCCACCGCGTCGCCGCCCACGTCCGAACCGGCGTCGTGGATCGCGGCGAACGGTTCCGCCACCACCTCCGCGCGCAGCCGTGGCCACTCAGCGAGCTGGCGGCGCAGCACGGTGTCGGGCACGCGGTCAGGTCGTGACCGGTTCTGCCGCCGGACCTGTGCGGGCGGGACATCGAACAGGATCGCGACGCAGGGCACGCCAGCGGCCGCGGCGACGTCTCGCCACGTTGCCCGGCGCGCGGCGTCACTGCCGAGGCTGTCGATCACCGTTGTCAGCCCGCGGCGCAGACGCACCTCCACGGCTCGGTCGAGGATCGCGAACGCATCGGCCGACGCGCGCAGGTCGTGCTCGCCCTCACCGACCAGTGCGCGCAACGCGTCGGCCGATACGACGTTGCCCGGCAGGTGCGCCGCCGCCCACGTCGACTTGCCAGAGCCGGCCGGGCCGACGAGCACGACGAGGCACGGCGACGTCAGTTCCACCACCCGACCAGCATGACGCGTCGGGATCGGCGAAGCGCTCGTCGTCTGGCACGTTGCACTATCGTCGCCGCCGATGGGATCCACGTCGATGATCCTGGCCGTCGTTGTCGTGGCGGCGTTGGTGGTGGTCCTGTTCGTGACCCGGCGCAGGAGCCGTACGGCAGGCATCTCCCGGGCGCGGGGCGAGCTCGCCGTGCAGCTGATGCACACGGGCCGCAAGGCGCGAGCGATGATCACCGCGCTGCAACCCACCGGGATGGTGGTGAACAACATCAACGTGCAGTGCATCGTCCACTTCCACCTCGAACCGCTCGATGGCGACCCGGCGTTCGACGCGCAGAAGAAGATGCTGATCTCGCGAACGACGATGCCCCAGGTCGGGGAGATGTGGCCGAGCTGGTTCGACCCGGATGACCTGACCCGCTTCGCCGTCGGCCAGCCGACCGCGGTCACGCCGGACCAGGTCGGGCTGTTCCGGGACTTCGGCATCCCCCATCCCCTCGAACGACGCGCCTCCTGAGCGCGTCGCGTCCGGCACGGTGATCTGCTGCGCCCGATTGCCCGGCGTCCGCCACGCGGTGGCAGGCTCGCGGCGTCCCCGCGACGAGGAGGTCTGCCGATGACACCCGACACAGCCGAGACGGTCTCGTCCACCGTCGAGGGTCCCCTGGCGATCATCTCGCTCGAGCGTCCCGAGCAGCTCAACGCGTTCACGTTCGCGATGATCCGGGCGATCCGCGCCGCCGTCGAGCAGGCCGCCGCAGACCCGTCCGTCCTCGCGATCGTGATCACCGGTACCGGTCGGGCGTTCAGCGCCGGACTGGACATGCAGGACCTGGCCCGGTCCTCACGCGGTGAGAGCGAGTCGTCGGCAGGGCCGAGTCACGAGCTGCCTGCGCTGTTCAGCTTCCTGCTCGACATCCCCAAGCCGGTGATCGCCGCGGTCAACGGTGTCGCGGCAGGCGGCGGGCTGGTGCTGGCGATGATGTGCGATCTGCGCTTCGTCGCAGAAGGAGCGTCGTTCACCACCGCCTTCTCCAAGCGCGGCCTGATCGCCGAGCACGCCACGGCGTGGCTGCTGCCGCGTCTGATGGGCACCAGCCGTGCGCTGGACGTGCTGTGGAGCGGGCGGCGGTTCGGCGCCGAGGAGGCTTTGCGGCTGGGCTTCGCGGACCGCGTGGTGCCGGCCGAGCAGTTGCTCGACACCGTGCGCGAGTACGTCGCCGAGATCGCCGGCAGCGTCGCGCCGCGGTCGATCGCGACGATCAAGCGCCAGGTCTACGCCGGGCTGAGTCAGACGATCGCCGAGTCGTGCGCGGAGGCGGACGTGGTGCTGAAGGCCTCGCTCGATCACTCGGACCTCGTCGAGGGCGTCGCCTCGTTCGTCGAGCGCCGCGCCCCGAAGTTCGCGGCGGTCAGCCTCGACGACCGCTTCCCGCCGTCGAACACCACCGTCGAACGCGGACGGCCCGGATGAGCGAGCGAACCGAGCGAACCATCACGGACGTGACCACCTACGAGCACATCATCGTCGACGTCGACGGGCCGATCGCGCGGGTGACGATGAACCGGCCGGAGCGGATGAACGCGATGACCAACCTGATGCTGCGCGAGACGACGCAGGCGCTCGGGCACATCGCCGCCGACCCCGATGTACGCGTGCTGGTGCTGACCGGTGCAGGGCGTGCGTTCTGTCCCGGCGCGGATCTGCAGGGCGTCGCTTCGCGCAGCGGCGCCGACGTCGTGCTGACGATCGACGACTTCCGCGCACCCGTCCTGCTGCGCGAGATGCCGGCGGTGACGATCGCGCTGGTCAACGGGGCGTGCGCCGGCGCCGGCTTCGGTTGGGCGTGCGCCTGCGACCTGCGGGTGGCGACACGTTCGGCGAAGTTCAACTCCGCGTTCCTCGACGTCGGCGTGGCCGGCGACATGGCCGGCCCGTGGAGGCTGTCCAGGCTGGTCGGCGCCGCGAAGGCCCGCGAGCTGTACTTCCTGCCGGACAAGTTCACCGCTGACGAGGCGCAGCGGATCGGCCTCGTCTCCCGCGTCTTCGACGACGACGTGTTCGCCGAGGAGGCCGAGAAGATCGTCGACCGCCTCGCTGCCGCCTCGCCCGCCGGGTTGCGCACGATGAAGGCCAACTTCACCGATGCCGAGCTGATGTCGCTCGCGGCGTTCTCCAAGCTCGAGAGCGAGCGGCACATGGACCTGTTCAAGAACCCCGACACCCTCGAGGCGTTCGCCGCGAAGGTCGAGAAGCGGACGCCGCGATGGCAACGCTGACCGACCCCCTGCCGGCGATCACCGACGACCTCGACCAGGCAGAGAGCGACCTGCGCGAGCACGGTCTGTGCCTCGTCACCGGTGTCCTCGACGCGGCGACGATCACGACGGTGCATGACGAGCTGTACCGGGCCGCGGCGTCGGACCGGACCCGCGGGCGCGAGCAGAAGTTCGCGTTCGACTACGAGCACGACGACACCAACCAGCGGGTCTGGAACGTGCTCAGCCGCAACCCGGTGTTCGTCGATCTCGCCGAGCACCCGGCTGCGTTGCGCCTGGTCCGCTCCGTGGTCGGCTGGCCTGCGCTGCTCGGCAACCTATCGGCGAACATCACCGGCCCCGGTGGCGGCGAGATGGTGCTCCACGCCGACCAGATCTTCGTCCCCGAGCCGTGGCCGGCCGATCCGCAGGGCGTCAACGTGGCATGGTGCGTCGACGACTTCACCGCGGACAACGGTGCCACCTGCGTCGTGCCGGGCAGCCACAGGCTGAGCCGGCTGCCCCGGCCGGACGAGCCGATCGAGGCGGTGCCGCTCGTCGCCCCGGCCGGGACGATGGTCGTGTTCGAGAGCAGGTTGTGGCACAGGACCGGCTTCAACCGCACGGCGAACGAGCGACGCGCCGGCATCTTCGGCTGGTACACCCGGCCGATCTACCGCACCCAGGAGAACTGGTTCCTCGCCCTCGATCCGAGCATCCGCCAGTTCGCCTCGGACGATCTGCTGGTCCTGCTCGGGTTCAAGTCGGAGGGTTTCGGCCTGGTCTACGGCGCCTCCCCCGCCTGAGCGGCGCCTCTCCCGTCACCTGACGGCACCCGCCGGTCGGACGCTGCTTGCGGGGCGCGGCACGGCGCGCCGTAACCTCGCTGTGTGACCGTCGAACAGCCCCTGACGCTGACGGCCGAGTTCCCGGCCGCGACGGAGGAGCGCTGGCGGGGGCTCGTCGCCAAGCTGCTCGCCAAGGGCGACGCGGCACCCGACGCCGACGCGGCGATCGCCGAGCTGACCTCGACCACGTACGACGGGATCGCGGTGCGTCCGCTGTACAGCGTCGGCGAGACGCCGATCGTGCCCGTCACCGGTCGCGCCGGGCCGTGGGAGATCCGCCAGCCGGTGCATCCCGACGGTGACGCCCGGCTCGCGCTGGAGGAGCTCGAGAAGGGGGCAGGCGCACTCGTCATCGACGTTCGCGACGAGCCCGACCTCGACGCCGGCCGCCTCGCGGTGATCCTCCACGGTGTGCTGCTCGACATGGCGCCTGTGGCGCTGCGCACGGACGCGCTGTGGGAGCGGCCGGCGCGTGCGCTCGTCGAGGTCTGGTCGCGGGCCGGCATCGCAGGTGACGACGTCCGCGGCCTGCTCGGCGCTGATCCGCTCGGCGAGCACCTCGCCGGCACCGTGGCCGACATCGACGCAGATCTCGAGCGGCTCGGCGCGCTCGCCGCCGAGTTGCACGCCAGCCATCCCCGCGTGCGCGTGGTCGCCGTCGACGGCACCCGTCTCAACGACGCAGGCGCGTCCGACGGGCAGGAGCTCGGCGGCGTCGTCGCGTCCGGTGTCGCTTACCTGCGCGTCCTCGTCGAACACGGCGTCCCGCTCGCCGATGCGTTCGGGCAGATCGAGCTGCAGCTGGCCGCGACGGCCGAGCAGTTCGCAACGATCGCCAAGTGCCGCGCCGTGCGCGCGCTGTGGGCTCGTGTCGCCGAGGTGCTCGGTGTCCCCGACGCGGCGACGCGCACCGCCGTCCACGCCACCACGTCGCGGGCGATGCTCACCGCCTACGACCCGTGGGTCAACCTGCTGCGCACCACCGTCGCCTGCTTCGCCGCCGGGATCGCCGGGGTCGACTCGCTGACCGTGCTCCCGTTCGACGAGCTGATCGAGCGCAGCGACCGCGAGCTCGGGCGGCGCCTGGCGCGCAACACGCAGTCGATCCTGATGCTCGAGGCGAACCTCGCCCGCGTCGCCGATCCGGCAGCGGGATCGAGCTACGTCGAGGAGCTGACCGCCGATCTGGCCGAGGTCGCGTGGTCGTGGTTCCAGGAGATCGAGGCCGCCGGCGGGTTCCGCGAGGCTGTCGACAACGGCTCGATCGCCGGACGGGTGGCGGCGACCTGGATCGCCCGGGCGACGAACATCGACGTCCGGGTCGACCAGATCACCGGGGTCAGCGAGTTCCCCGACATCGACGAGCCCGTGCCCCACATCCGCACCGTCGAGCAGCCCCTCGGACTGCCGATCCACCGCTACGCCGAGCGGTTCGAAACGCTCCGCCAGGCCGCCGACACCGCGCCTGAGCGTCCGACCGTGTTCCTCGCTGCGATCGGCGCGCCGGTGGCCACCACGGCGCGGCTGACGTTCGCGAAGAACTTCTTCGAGGTCGCCGGGGTCCGCACGAGCCCGGGCCCGGGGGCCGTCGACCCCGCCGAGATCGCGGCAGCGGCGACCGCGTCGGGCGCGGCCACCGTGTGCCTGTGCTCGAGCGACCCGACGTACGCGGAGCACGGCGTCGCCGTCGTCGACGCGCTGCGCGCCGCCGGGTTCGCGCGGATCTACCTCGCCGGCCGACCGCGCAAGCTGACCGAGACGCTCGACGCGGCCGGCGTCACCGGCTACATCTACGTCGGCTGCGACGTGCACGCCACGTTGGCCCACCTGCTCGACGACCTGGGAGTCGCCCGATGACCACGTTCCCGAACTTCGCCGATGTGCCGTGGAAGCTCACCGCGACGCCACACGGGGCCGACGACGCCCCGCTGTGGGAGACGCCGGAAGGGATCGCCGTCAAGGGCCGCCTCGGCCCCGACGACATCGCCGGACTCGAGTTCCTGCACACCTATCCCGGCATCGCCCCGTTCCTGCGCGGCCCGTACCCGACGATGTACGCGAACCAGCCGTGGACCGTGCGCCAGTACGCCGGGTTCTCGACCGCCGAGGAGTCCAACGCGTTCTACCGACGCAACCTCGCCGCCGGACAGAAGGGCCTCTCGGTGGCCTTCGACCTCGCCACCCATCGCGGGTACGACAGCGACCACCCCCGCGTCTCCGGCGACGTCGGCATGGCCGGCGTGGCGATCGACTCGATCCTCGACATGCGGCAGCTGTTCGACGGGATCCCGCTCGATCAGATGAGCGTGTCGATGACCATGAACGGCGCCGTGCTGCCGGTGATGGCGCTGTACGTGCTCGCCGCCGAGGAGCAGGGCGTCGCTCCGGCGAAGCTCGCCGGCACCATCCAGAACGACGTGCTCAAAGAGTTCATGGTGCGCAACACCTACATCTATCCGCCCGAGCCGAGCATGCGGATCATCTCCGACATCTTCTCGTTCACGTCGGTGGAGATGCCGAAGTTCAACTCGATCTCGATCTCCGGATATCACATGCAGGAAGCAGGGGCGACGGCCGACCTCGAGCTCGGTTACACCCTCGCCGACGGGGTCGAGTACATCCGTAGCGGGCTCGGTGCCGGGCTGACGATCGACGCGTTCGCGCCGCGCCTGTCGTTCTTCTGGGCGATCGGGATGAACTTCTTCATGGAGGTCGCCAAGCTGCGCGCCGCCCGACTGCTGTGGGCCAAGCTGGTCAAGCAGTTCGCGCCGGCGAGCGACAAGTCGCTGTCGCTGCGCACCCACAGCCAGACCTCCGGCTGGTCGCTCACCGCGCAGGACGTCTTCAACAACGTCGCGCGGACGTGCGTCGAGGCGATGGCGGCCACCCAGGGCCACACCCAGTCGCTGCACACCAACGCCCTCGACGAGGCGCTCGCCCTGCCGACGGACTTCTCGGCGCGCATCGCCCGCAACACGCAGCTGTTCCTGCAGCAGGAGTCCGGAACGTGCCGCGTGATCGACCCGTGGGGCGGCAGCTACTACGTCGAACGGCTGACCCACGATCTCGCCGCCCGCGCGTGGGCGAACATCGAGGAGGTCGAGGAGGCCGGGGGGATGACGATGGCCATCGAGGCCGGGATCCCCAAGCTGCGCATCGAGGAGGCGGCGGCCAAGACCCAGGCGCGGATCGACTCAGGCCGCCAGCCGGTGGTCGGCGTCAACCTGTTCCGGCCGGAGAGCATCGACCAGCTCGACGTTCGCCGCGTCGACAACACCGCGGTGCGCGAGCAGCAGCTGGCCAAGCTGGCGCGGCTGCGCGCCGAGCGCGACGAGGCCGCCTGCCAGGCGTCGTTGGACGCGCTCACCGCGGCCGCTGCAGCGAGCGTCGACGGGACGCGCGAGAAGGGGCTCGGGCAGAACATGCTCAAGCTGTCGATCGACGCGGCGCGGGCGCGGGCGTCGCTCGGCGAGATCAGCCTCGCCCTGGAGAAGGTGTTCGGGCGGCACACCGCCGCGATCCGTACGATCAGCGGGGTGTACCGCCAGGAGGTCGGCGAGTCGCCGAACGCCCTCCACGCCCGCAAGGTGGTCGACGAGTTCGCGATCCATCAGGGCCGGCGCCCGCGCATCCTCGTCGCCAAGATGGGTCAGGACGGCCACGACCGCGGCCAGAAGGTGATCGCCACAGCGTTCGCCGACCTCGGCTTCGACGTCGATGTCGGGCCGCTGTTCCAGACGCCGCAAGAGGTCGCCCGCCAGGCCGCGGAGAGCGACGTGCACGTCGTCGGCGTGTCCACCCTCGCCGCCGGCCACCTGACGCTCGTCCCCGAGCTGAAGGACGCGCTCGCCGCGATCGGCCGTCCGGACATCATGGTCGTCGTCGGAGGCGTCATCCCCGCCGCCGACTTCGACGCGTTGCGCGCCGCCGGTGCCGCAGCGATCTTCCCCCCCGGCACCGTCATCGCCGACGCCGCGGTGGAACTGCTCGGCGAGTTGGAACGCCAGATCAACTGACGGCGGGTCGGTCCGGCCGCCGGGCACGGCTCACCGGTCGACGCTGGCACCGATCCTGCTCAGGAATGAGCAGAACCCGTACCAGCGTCACCTCCGGCGGCTGGACGCGGGAGTTACCAGGCGTAGGCCTCCGGGGCGGTGCCGCCGGGGCCGGGGAAGATGCCGTCGATCGCGGTGAGCACGTCGGCGTCGAGGCGCACGTCGAGGGCGCGCAGCGATGCGCCGTCGAACTGCGACATCGTCCGCGGGCCGATGATCGGGCAGGTGACGCCGTCCTGCGCGAGCAGCCAGGCGAGCGCGACAGCAGCCGGCTCCTCGCCGAGGTCGGCGCACAGCTTCTCCCACTGCTCGAGCTTCGGGCGGAGCTTGTCGATCCGCCGCAGCGACGCGGGCGATTGCCGGCGGGCGCTGTCCTGGTTGCCGAGCACGCCGCCGAGCAGACCGCTCGACAGCGGGCTCCACGGGATCACGCCGACGCCGTACTCGCGGCACGCAGGGAGCACCTCCAGCTCGACGGTGCGCACGAGCAGGTTGTAGTGGCTCTGCTCGCTGACCAGTCCGAAGCTGCCCCGCCGCGCCGCGGCCTCGTTGGCCTGGACGATGTGCCACCCGGCGAAGTTGCTGCTGCCGACGTAGGTGATCTTGCCCTGCTGGATCAACATCTCCATCGCCTGCCAGACCTCGTCCCACGGCGCCGTCCGATCGACGTGGTGCATCTGGTAGATGTCGATGTGGTCGGTCTGCATCCGCCGCAGGCTGGCGTCGCACGCGGCACGGATGTGGTACGCCGACAGACGGCCGTCGTTGGGCCACTCGGACATCGCCCCGAACAGCTTGGTGGCCAGCACCACCTTCTCCCGCCGGCCGCCGCCCTGCGCGAGCCAGCGGCCGATGATCTCCTCGGTCGCCCCCGGCCCCTTGTCGCCGCCGTAGCGGTTGGCGGTGTCGAAGAAGTTGATCCCCAGGTCGAGGGCGCGGTCCATGATGGCGTGCGACTCTTCCTCCGGCGTCTGCGGCCCGAAGTTCATCGTGCCCAGGCACAGCTCGCTGACCTGGAGTGCCGTCCGTCCCAACCGTCGATAGCGCATGTCGGCCAGCCTGCCACATGCCGTCGCCCGGCGGCCCACGCCGTAGCCTCGCCGGGCATGGCCGCGCCACGGATCAGTGTCGACCGCTTCGAGGATGGCGTGCTCGGCGGCGATCGCGCCCTCATCGCGCAGGCGATCACCCTCGTCGAGTCGACCCGTGCCGACCACCAGCGGCTCGCCCAGGAGCTGCTCACCCGGCTGCTCCCCGCGGCGGGCGGGGCGCGACGCGTCGGCATCACCGGCGTGCCGGGTGTCGGCAAGTCGACGTTCATCGACGCGCTCGGCTCCAACCTCACCGCAGCCGGCCACACGGTGGCAGTGCTGGCGATCGACCCGAGCTCGAAGCGGACCGGGGGCAGCATCCTCGGTGACAAGACGCGGATGTCACGCCTGGCCGTCGACCCGCACGCGTTCATCCGCCCGTCCCCGAGCGCCGGCGTGCTCGGCGGCGTCGCCAGGGCGACGCGCGAGTCGATGGTGATCGTCGAGGCCGCCGGCTACGACACCGTGTTCATCGAGACCGTCGGCGTCGGCCAGTCCGAGACGACGGTGGCGAACATGGTCGACACCTTCCTGTTCCTGACGCTGGCGCGCACCGGCGACAGCCTGCAGGGGATCAAGAAGGGGGTGCTCGAACTGGCCGACGTGATCGCCGTCAACAAAGCCGACGGCAGCCACCGCCATGATGCGGAAGGTGCCGCCGCCGAGCTGGCGGCTGCGTTGCACCTGATGACGATGCTCGACGGGTGGAGCGCTCCTGTGATGACCTGCAGCGCGTTGGAGGGGCGTGGCCTCGACGAGCTGTGGGCGCAGGTCGAGGAGCACCACGCCCACCTCGAACGGCGCGGCGCGCTGGCCGCCAAGCGCCGCCGCCAGGACATCTCCTGGATGTGGTCCGCTGTGGACGACCAGGTGCTGGCCCGATTCCGCGCCAGGGTCGCCACACACGCGGCCGAGCTGGAGACGGCCGTCGGGGACGGCAGGATCACCCCGACCCGGGCCGCGATGGAGCTGCTCGCCGACGCGTCGACGGATCAGCCGGGGTGACGGGCGCATGCGCCGGCCGAATCACGCCGGCAGCATCCCCACGCACGTCACCTGACCGTCGGGGCGGACGATGCGCAGCTCGCGCAGCTCCCGCGCCGGCAGCCGCCCCGACCACTGCCACGACCCGGCCGCGAGGTGCATCTGTCCGAGCACGACGGCGGCTCCGGAGCTGTCCACCGCCTCGAGCCGGTAGTCGACCCAGTTGCTCGGGTAGGTGACCGAGACGTGCACGGTGCCGGCCCGGCCGTCGGCGAGTGTCGACGTGCCGATGGTGGTCCCGCCGGGGTCGACCATCGCCGCGACCTCGAGGGTGCCATGGCTCTCGGCGTGCCGGCCGACGACGAACACCCCGGCGACGAGCAGCACCAACGCGGCCGCCACCGACACCAGCGCGATCAGCGGACGCCGCCACCGACGTCGCGCCGACGTCGCGCTGCCGATCGGCACCGCACCGGTCGACGACACCGCGTCCGGCGGCACGGCGGCCCGCCACGCTGCCGCCTGCGCGGCGGCACCGAACGGCGCCGTCGGGACCTCCATCGCGGCGAGCACCCGGTTCGTGAAGCCCGGGGAAGGAGGCATGCGCGGCGCCAGCAGGGCGAGGTCGCTCACCGCGCCGGACACCGAGTCGACTTCGGCACGACACCTGGCGCAGGTCGCGAGGTGCTCGACGACCGCAGCGCGCTCGTGCCCGTCGAGCGTGCCGAGCACGAACTCGGCCGCCACCGCGCGCAGCTGCGCGCAGTCGCGCTCGTCCTGCTCGGGCCGGTTCATGGCGCCACCTCCTCGTCCAGCTCGGCGAGGTACGCGACGCGCAGCTTGATCATCCCGCTGCGGATCCGGGTCTTCGCCGTGCCGAGCGGGATGCTTTCGACCGCCGCGACCTCGTGCGCAGTGAACCCGGCGTACGCCATCAGCAACGCGCGTCGCTGCTCGATCGGCACAGAGGCCAGCGCGCCGCGCACCCTGACGACGTCCTCGTGCTGTTCGGCCACGTGTTCGGCGGCCGGGCTCTCCTCGGCCAGGTGGGCGACTGGCAGCGACATCGGGTCGAACGGTTGCGGCCTGCGCATCCGCAGCGCGTCGATCGACAGGTTGCGGACGATCGTCAGCAACCACGTGCTCGCCGACCCACGGCGGGCGTCGAACGAGCCGGCGTGGCGCCAGGCGCGCAGCATCGCCTCCTGGGCGACGTCCTCCGCCGCGGCCCGGTCACCGAGGAACTGGTACGCCAAGCCGATCGAGCGCGACGCGAAGCGGTCGACGAACACACGCGCCGCATCTGCGTCGCCGGCTGCCAGGCCGGCGACGAGCACATCGTCAGGAGCGTCGAACACCGACATCTGTACGAGTGAACCGCCGATCGGGATTGGCCACACGCCAGTGCTCCGACCACTCGCGCGCGGCGCCGCGGCTCGTTACCGTGCCGGGATGACCGTGGAGGCGCCGTACGGCGCATGGGAATCGTCGATCACCACCGAGATGCTCACCGCCGGCGTGGTCGGGCTGAGCGAGCCCCGGCTCGATGGCGACGACGTGTACTGGCTGGAGGCCCGGCCCGCCGAGGCGGGACGGGTGGTCCTCGTCCGGTTGTCCGGCGTCGGCCCGCCCGTCGACGTCACGCCTGCGCCGTTCAACGTCAGGACGCGGGTCCACGAGTATGGCGGCGGGGCCTACGCCGTCGAGCGGTCGACGGTGGTGTTCTCGAACTTCGCCGACGACCGCGTCTACCGTCTCTCGCCCGGTCATCGGGCCTCCGTGGCGATCACCCCTGCGGGCCCGATGCGCTACGCCGACCTCGTGCTCGACCACGCCCGCCGGCGGGTCCTGGCGATCCGCGAGGACCACACCGATCCGGCCGACGTCGTCAACACCCTGGTCGCGCTCGACCTCGACGGCGACAACGACGGCGGCGGGACGGTGCTCGTCGCCGGCGCAGACTTCATCTCCTCGCCCGCCCTCGCCGGCGACGGCCGGTCGCTGGCCTGGGTCACGTGGGACCACCCGGCGATGCCGTGGGACGCCACGACCCTGTGGTTGGCCGAGCTCGACGACTCGGGCGCCCCGACCGGCGCGCGGCGCGTCGCCGGCGCGGCGAGTGAATCTGCCGTGCAGCCCCACTTCCGCGGCGGCCGCCTGCACCTGATCAGCGATCGCACCGGCTGGTGGAACCTCGCCGCCAGAGGCGACGACGGCGCGCTCGAGCAGCTCGCCGCCGGTGACCACGACTTCGCCGACCCGCAGTGGGTGTTCGGCCTGTCGGACTACGCGTTCCTCGGCGACGGCCGGATCCTCGTGCGGTGGTACTCGGCCGGCATCGCCACGCTCGGCGTCCTCGACGCAGCGGGCACGTTGGCACCCGTCGAGCTCGACTTGGTGAGCTGCGAGCACCTCCGCACGCACGGCGACACGGCGGTGTTCGTCGCCGGCTTCGCCGGACGGCCGACCGCGATCGTGCGGCTGCGGACCGACACGGGCGTCAGCGAGGTCCTCCGTCAAGCGACCGACCGGCCGATCGATCCGGGCGACATCAGCCGGGCAGCACCGCTGCAGTGGAACAATGCCGACGGCGAGACCGTCTACGGGTTCTTCTACTCCCCGACCAACGCCGCAGTGCAGGCCCCTGCGGACGAGTTGCCACCGCTGCTCGTCGTCTCCCACGGCGGCCCGACGTCGTCGACCGACCCGTCGTTGCGGCTCGAACTGCAGTACTGGACGAGCCGTGGCTTCGCGGTCCTGGACGTCAACTACGGCGGCAGCACCGGCTATGGGCGCGCCTACCGCGAGCGACTGAAGGGGCGCTGGGGGATCGTCGACGTCGAGGACTGCACGTCGGGGGCGCGCCACCTCGTCGACCACGGGCTGGTCGACGGCGCCCGGCTGGCGATCCGCGGTCGGAGCGCCGGCGGGTACACGACCCTCGCCGCCCTGGCCTTCCGCGACGACTTCGCCGTGGGAGCGAGTCACTTCGGCGTCGGCGACCTCGCCGCGCTGGCCCGCGACACCCACAAGTTCGAGTCGCGCTACCTCGACGGGCTGGTCGGTCCGTACCCGGCGGCCGAACAGACCTACATCGACCGCTCACCGGTCCACCATGCGGCACAGATGCACTGCGCCCTGATCCTGCTGCAGGGTCTCGACGACCGTGTGGTGCCGCCGAACCAGGCGCAGGAGATGGCCGACGCAGTGCGCGCCAACGGCTCCCCGGTCGCGCTGGTGATGTTCCCGGGCGAGGGCCACGGGTTCCGCCAGGCGGCGAACATCGTGCGCGCGATCGAGGCCGAGCTGTACTTCTACGGGCGCGTCTTCGGCTTCGAGCCGGCGGGGCGGCTGGAGCCGGTGCCGATCGACAACCTGTGACCGAACCGCCCGAGATCGGCCGGAAACGCAATCCCGCCGGCCACGGCAGCCGTACCCCTGACCATGATGAACCGCAGGTTGCTCCACTCCGCCCTCGCTCTCGCCATGGCCGGCTCGCTCGCGGCCTGCGGCTCGAGCTCGAACTCGAAATCGACGACGGCGCCGACGACGGCTGCCGCAGCCGCCACCACGGCGGCACCGGCCGCGCCCGCAGCGACCACGGCGGCAGCGCCTGCTGCAACAACGGCGGCCCCAGCTGCGACGACCGCTCCGGCGGCGACGGGTGCGGGGCCCACGACCACCTTCGACAACGCCTACCCGGTGCCGCCCACCGACGCCGCGACCACGACGGCCACTCCGACCACCGCCGCAGCAGCCGCGACGACGGCTGCGGGCTCCGCGGCGCCCGCCGCCGCCTCGCTCTCGCTGGCGACCGACCCGCAGCTCGGACCGATCGTCGTCGACGCGCAGGGCTTCACCCTGTACCTGTTCACCAAGGACACCAGCACGACGAGCGTCTGCACCGGCGGCTGCGCCAAGGCATGGCCGCCTGCTGACGTCACCGGCCCGCCGACGGTCGGCGCCGGCCTCGACCAGACGAAGGTCGGTGCGGCCGCCCAGGCCGACGGCACGATGCAGCTGACCTACGGCGGTCACCTGCTGTACCGCTACGCAGAAGACGTCACCGCCGGCCAGACCAACGGCCAGGGCGAAGCCAAGCTCTGGTTCGCCGTCAACGCCGCGGGAGCGCAGGCCGGCAGCTGATCGCAACCGTCAGCGCCGGTCGGGGTCCGGCCCGACGATCAGCTCGTCGGCCGACGCGGTCGGGGAGCTGACGTGCGTCACGGGGCCGCGTCCCCGGTCGGCAGCGACGACGCAGGTCAGATCCGCTTGACCGTGTCACCCCAGTACTTGTCGCGCAGGATCCGCTTGTAGAGCTTCCCGGTGGGCAGGCGCGGCAGGTGCTCCTCGAAGTCGATCGAGCGCGGGCACTTCTGCTTGGCGAGGTGTTGCTGGCAGAACGCGATCAGCTCGCGCTCCAGCTCCGGGCCTGGCTCGTTGCCCGGCATCAGCTCGATCGCGGCCTTGACCTCCTCACCGAAATCAGGGTTGGGGATCCCGAACACCGCTGCGTCGGCCACCTTCGGGTGGGTGATCAACAGGTTCTCGCACTCTTGCGGGTAGATGTTGACGCCACCGGAGATGATCATGAACGTCTTGCGGTCGGTGAGGAACACGAACCCGTCCTCGTCGATGTAGCCGACGTCGCTGGTGGTGCTCATCGTCCCGTCCGGCGACGTGTTCTCCTTGCTCTTCTCCTCGTCGTGGAAGTAGTTCAGCCGGTTCGGCGTCCTGAACCACAGCGTGCCCGGCGTGCCGGTCGGCACATCGTTCATGTCGTCGTCGCAGATGTGCAGCTCGCCGATGGTGCTGATCACCTTGCCGACCGTGCCTGGATGCGACAGCCATTCGTACGAGTCGCAGAAGGTGAACCCGATCGCCTCCGTCGCCCCGTAGTACTCGAGGATCTTCGGGCCCCACCACTCGATCATCTCCTGCTTCACCGGCACAGGGCACGGCGCGGCGGCGTGCACGATCCACTCCAGCGACGACAGGTCGTACTTGGTGCGCACCGCCTCCGGCAGCTTGAGCATCCGGCTGAACATCGTCGGCACGAGCTGGCTGTGGGTGACGCGGTACTTCTCGACGAGGGCGAGGTACTCCTCCGGATCGAAGCGCTCCATGATGATCACCGTCCCACCGACGCGGATCGTCAACCCGGTCGCGCCCTGCGGGGCCGAGTGGTACAGCGGCGCCGGCGAGATGTAGACCATCCCCTCCCGGTAGCGCCACATCTTGAGCAGGAAATCGAACAGGCCGAGCGCCTGCGCCGGCGCCACCTCGGGGAGGCTGCGCATGATCCCCTTCGGGCGTCCGGTGGTGCCCGACGAGTAGAGCATCGCTGCGCCGAGGTACTCGTCGTCGATCGGCGTCGATGGGTAGGCGCTGACGGCCTCGACGAAGTCGATGAACGGTCCGACCGCGTCAGGCACGGGACCGTCACCCTCGCTGACGAGCAGGCACAGCTCGAGCTTCGGGCACTGCGGGATCGCCTGCAGCGCCACCTCGAGCGTCGCCCGCGAGGCGATCAGCACCCGCGAGTCGCTGTTGTCGAGGATGTAGGCCAGCTCGTCGCCGGTGAGGTGGGAGTTGACCGCTGTGTAGTAGAGCCCGCTGCGCTCCCCCGCGCCGCAGCACTCCATGTACCTGGCGTTGTTCTCCATGAAGATCGAGTAGTGGTCGAGGCGGCGCAGGCCGCTGGCGCGCAGCAGGTGGGCGAGCCGGTTGGTTCGCGCCTCGTACTCGCCGTAGGTGACGGTTTCGCCGCTGCCGGCCATGATGAAGCACGGCTGGTCGGCGCGCTCGACCGAGTACTTGCCTGGATACATCGTCCCCAACCCCCTGCGTCGTGGTGCCGCGCCATCTTCGCGGGATCGCGCAGCATCGCGCACGACGGAGGCTCCGCTGACCGTCGTGCGCACGTCGGTGAGTATGTTCCGCGCATGACCACTCTCGAGCCAGCCGACGTCGACCAGCTCGGCGACCAGCTGATGACCGCGATCACCACCACGGACATCGCCGCGCTGCAACGGATCTACGCCCCCGACGTCAAGATCTGGCACAACTTCGATCAGATCGAGCAGTCGCTGCCCGACAACCTCAAGGTGATGCACTGGATGGCCAAGCGGATGCCGGACATGCACTACGACGAGATCCGTCGCCAGCCGACCCCGACCGGGTTCGTGCAGCAGCACGTGCTGCGCGGCACGGCTCCGGACGGCACCGCGGTCGAGCTTCCGGCGTGCCTGATCGTGACGATCGAGGGTGGCCGGATCACGCGCCTCGACGAGTACCTCGACACGAAGGACGCCGCCGCGCTCAGCCGCGGCTGAGTCCGAGGCGGGCAACTCGACGGTCGACCGTCGGTTCGTCGTGGGTCGCGCTCAACCGCTGACCGCCTCGAGCACGGCCGCACCCGAACGTGGCCGGCGCGGGGTTCCCTTGGCGCACCACAGGCCGCAGGCGACCAGCGACACCATCGCCACGGCGCACACGGCGTACGCCGTCGCCCGCCCGAAGTGCTGGTACAGCTGCCCGGCGACGAGTGCCGAGAGGCCGCCGACCAGCATCTGCGCGCCACCGAGCAGGCCCTGCGCGCCGGCCTGGCGATCGGCGGGCGCGACCATCCCCACCGCCACGCCCGACGCCGACACGGTGATGCCGTCGCTCACCGAGTGCACCATCGCGACCGCGAACATCGCCACACCACTCGGCAACTGGCCGTACGTGAACATGAAACCGGCACCGAGCAGCAACCCGACGGTGGCGACGCGGAACGGGCCGACGCGTTGCGCCAGCCGGCCGCCCGCCGCGCCGAGCACCACCAGCGGCAGCGCGAACAGCGTGATCCCGAGGTTGGCGATCCAGTCTGCGGTGTGCAGGTCGTCGAGCACGAGCACCCACAGCGCGTCGAACGTGCCGACCATCAGGAACACCGCGGCGCCGAAGCACAGCGCACCGACGTACGGCCGCGAGCGCAGCAGATCGAACGCGAACCGGGCCTGTTCACGCTCGTCGCGCGACGATTCGTCGACGCGGATGTTCACGATCAACGGCACGCAGGCGACGGTGGCCGCCGCGATCACCAGGAACGGTGCGGGGATCCCGAGCGGACCGACCAGCACGGCGGAGATCGCCGGCCCGCACGCGAACCCGCCGACCTCGCACGCCAGCAAGCGTCCGATGTTGCCGCCGAGGTGCTCGGGATCGGCGAGGATCACGATCCGCCGGATCGCCGGCTGGGCGACCCCGGCGCCGATGCCCATCACGAGCCGGCCGGCCGCCAGTTCGGCGAGGTTCGTGCCGAAGGCCATCGCCAGCAGGCCGCCGACGTTGCAGGCCATCCCGATGTAGACCAGCCGCCTGGCGTGGCCACGATCGGCCAGCGGGGCGAACAGCACCTGGGCGGCGAACGACGCGAAGAAACCGATCGCGACCACCGCGCCGAGCGAGCCATCAGAGATGCCGTACGTGTCGCGGAAGTTGTCGAGCATCGTGAACATCACGCCGTAGCCGGCGGCGAACAGCCCGGTGAGCACGCCGAAGGTGAGGACCAGTCGGCGTTGCACGGTGATGGAGGCTATGCCGTCGCCCGCGGCCGGGCCGGCCGATATGGGGCCCTTCTGCTGTGTCCGTGGGTTGGTTGAGGGCCTATCCGCAAGTGCACCCCGTCTGATTCCTAGGTTTCGCGCTGTCGAAGGCTCGGAACCGAAAGGACGGCAGACGGGGTGCGGAACACCAAGGTATG
>JBBQTN010000092.1:0-18729 GCA_038213195.1 Acidimicrobiales bacterium
CGACATAACCCCGGTCGTAGAGCACGGCGCCGGCGACGGTCGGTAGCCCGATCTTGTTGCCGTAGTCGGCAACGCCGGCGACGACACCAGCGGCGACGAGGCGCGGATGCAGCACGCCGCTCGGCAGCTCGGCCGTCGGCAGGTCACGCGGGCCGAAGCAGAGCACATCGGTGACCGCGATCGTCGTCCCCTGCGTGAAGGAGAGGATCCCCGCGTTGCCGACGTACGCGCTGCGCACGAACGCTGCGGCGATCGCGTCGGTCGCGTCGCGCAGCTGACGCAGCAGCGGCGTGACCGTCGCACCGGCATCAGTGCTGATCCTGGCGCGGAACGTCTTGTGCGCGCAGTGCTCGCTCCACGTCTGGGCGAGCATCTCCAGCTCGACGTCGGTCGGCTCACGGCCCACGCTGCGGTAGTGGGCGGCGATCGCGCGCAGCTCGGCCGGGTCGAGCGACAACGCGCGTTCGGTGTTGAGCGCGGCGAGCGCGGCGCCGTCGAGCGTGGTGATCGGCACCCGCAGCGCCGCAGCCTCGCCGCCGCCGGCCGAGGTGTCGATGAACGCCGGCTCGATTGGCGCGGGTGACCAACGCTCGACGACCTCGTTGGCGAGCAGTCGGCGCGCCAGAAGGCGCGTCTCGGCGGCGTCGAGCGTGCCGTCGATCGTGAAGTGGGTGCCCGTCGCGGCGTCGCCGATGTCGGCACGAACGATTGCTGCGCCACGGCGCACCGCGTCCGCGACCGCGTCGGTGACACCGGGCAGCACGCCCTTCTCGATGCCGTTCGTCGGCGTGGTCCAGTCGGCCTGCTGGAGGAGCGGATCGACGAGCAACCCTTCCATCCGGGCGCGACCATCGGCGTCCAGCTCGCGGGCGAAGAACACCACGTCGGCGACGTCGATCCAGGTCACGGATGCCAGACCGAGTGCCCTGGCGTTCTCGGTGAGCGCAACAGATCGCGGGTCGCAGCCCAGGGACCGGATCGTCACACGGGATCCTCCGGCCACCCCGATCAACCTAGGAGCGCGGCCGGCGCCCAATCGCGCACGTGGACGAAAAGTAAGACGGCGACGGAGCGGCTCGGTACGGTGACGCGGGTGACCCGATTGATGCTCGTGCGCCACGGCGAGTCGAAGGCCACGGTCGAGCGGATCATCGGCGGCCATCGCACGTGCAGCGGTCTGTCGCCGCTCGGTCGGCGTCAGTCGGAGGCGCTGCACGACCGTTGGGCGGCGTACCCCGAGCTGACCCCGGACGTTGTGATCGCCAGCAACTACGCCCGTGCGCAGGAGACGGCCGAGATCGTCACGGCCGGCCTCGGGTGGCCGGCCGTGGAGATCGACGAGGGCTTCGGCGAACACGACCCGGGCCCTGACTGTGACGGGCTGAGCTTCACCGAGTACCTGGCGCGGTTCGAGGTCGGGGCCGACGCGTGGCAAGCCGCCGATCCGTTCGCGGTCACGTTTCCGGGAGGCGAGACGGTCGCGGCGTTCCACTACCGGGTCGGCGCGGCTCTGTCGGCGCTGCTCGCCGCGCACGACGGCGCGAGCGTGCTCGTGTTCTGTCACGGCGGCGTGGTCAACGCGGTGCTCCGCCAGGCGTTGCGCGCCCCGGCGATGGGGTCGTTCGAGACATTCGCGACCAACGCTGCGATCACCGAACTGCTGCTCGTGCGCGCCGGGCTGTGGCGGGTGCTGCGCTACAACGACGCAGCCCACCTGGTCGACCTGCCCCTCGCAACCGCGATCGCCGGCTGAGCGGCCGACGATGGCAGCCGTCCACGACCCGCACACCGCCGAAGACGTCGACGCGGACGGCGCCCGCTTCGATGTCATCGTCGTCGGTGGGGGATCCGCCGGGGCGGTCCTCGCCGCCCGGCTGAGCGAGGATCCGGCGCGGACGGTGCTGTTGGTCGAGGCCGGCCCCGACCACGCGGCTGCGGACGCCCCGGCCGAGATCGCCGGCGCGTCGTTCATCGAGGCGATGCGGCTCACCGAGCGCACGTGGCCCGATCTGATGGCGCGCCGCGGACCGGGCCAGGCACCCCGCCAGTACGTGCGCGGCCGGGGCATCGGCGGCTCCTCGGCGATCAACGCGATGGTCGCGCTGCCGGGCGAGCCCGACGACTACGACGAATGGGAGACGGTGTACGGCTGCGCCGGCTGGAGCTGGCGCGAAGTGGCCCCATGGTTCGCGCTGATCCCGATCCCGATGCACCCTGCGCCACGGCACGAGTGGGGCGCTGTCACCAAGGCGCTGCTGGCCGCGGACCCGACGGCGACCGCGGTGCCGTTGACGCGATCCGTGGACGGCAGGCGGATGTCGGTCAACGACGTCTACCTCGAGCCCGCCCGGGCCCGCCCGAACCTGCGGCTGCGTGGCGACACGCTCGTCGATCGGGTGCTGCTCGACGATCGTCGCGCGGTCGGGGTGGCTCTCGTCGGGGGAGAGGAGGTCCGCGCCGGGATGGTGGTGGTCAGCGCCGGTGCGATCCACTCACCCGCCGTGCTGCTGCGGTCGGCGATCGACGGGCCCGCCGTCGGCGCCAACCTGCACGACCACCCCTCGTACCCGATCCCGGTCCTGCTGCGGCCGGAGGCGGTCGCCGACCCTGCGTCACTGGCGATCGCCGCGCTGGCCAGGCACTCGTCGGGGATGGCCGCGCATGATCTGCAGCTCCTCGCGATCGACCACGTCGATCCGGCGCTGCCGGATCTCGGGATGGTGATGGTGGCGTTGATGCGCAGCCGCTCGCGTGGCTCGGTCCGGCTGGCGGGTGATGCAGCGACCGTCGATCCCGACGTCGACTTCGCGATGCTCACCGACCCCGCCGACCTCGCACCACTACGCGTTGGGATCGACATCGCCGACGCGGTGCTCCACGCCGGTCCGTTCGACGCGATCGGCACCATCGGCGACCACGACACGACCGAGGACGGGATCCGCGCCGCGCTCGGCGACTACGTGCACGCAGCGGGCACCTGCCGGATGGGCCGTGCGGACGACCCCCGTGCAGTCGTCGATGCACGCTGCCGGGTGATCGGCTACGACGCGCTGGTGGTGTGCGACGCGTCGGTGATGCCGAACGTCCCGCGCGCGAACACCCACCTGCCGACCGTGATGATCGCGGAGCGCGTGGCCGCGTGGCTCGCGGAGGAGATGGGTTCCCGGCCGTAGCCCGCCGTGCGCAGGCCGCCAAGGGCGCCGGCCTGGAGGTGCGCAGGCGTCGAGGGCGCCGACCGCGAACGTCGGCGTGGCCCGCTCGATGCCCTCGGGGTCGACGGCGACGCCATCCGGCTTGCCGCCGACTCACGTCTGTGTCCTCCCACAGACCGTACGTGCGGTCTGTGGGAGGACACAGAGCGCCGCCGTTCACCGGGTCGTGTGCCCCAGGTTGTTGGCGGCCCAGGGCTAGGACGTGGTCGCCTGCCTCGACGTGCCCGATCGGGACGTGCGCGCCGCCGCCGACGTCGCGGTCCGCTTCGTGGCCGCTGAGCGAGGCGCCGACGCCTTGCTGGCGCGCTTCGCCGGCGCCCGCTTCGTTGCCTGCACTGGAGTGGTCGTACGCACTGGAGTGGTCGTACGGCCGGCCGTCGTCGTACGCGCGGGCGTGGTCGTACGCGCGGGCGTGGTCGCACGCGGCGCGGCCTTCGTCGTCGGCGCTCGTTTCGTGGCGGTCGTGCGCGCCGGCGCGCGCTTGGTCGTCGCCCGATCGGGCGCGGACGTCCTCGTTGCCGGGGCGTGCTTCGTCGGTGCTCGTCTCGGCGCGGGCGTCCGGGTCGTGGCGGCCTTCCGCGCTCGTGGCCGTGCCGCCGGCTGCTGATCGGCTCCGGCGGGGCCTCCGACCTCGTCCGCTGACGCCGCGGCGACGGCGTCGAGCAACTCGCGCATGCTCGCCTGGAGGTGGTCGGCGATCGTCCACACGTCGGGAACGAGCTCGCGGCAGGCGATGAAGCCGAAGTCGAGGTTGCCGTTGTAGCTCTGCACGGTCATGTTCAGTCCCTGGCCGTCGGCGACCGCGCTGACCGGGTAGAAGTGCTCGAGCTTGGCGCCCGCCGAGTACAGCGGAGTGCTCGGCCCCGGCACGTTGGAGATGATCAGGTTGAACGGCGGGTTCATCCGGTCGGCGATGCGCAGCCGGCTGTACATCCGCATCGCCCGCGCCGCGACCACCGGCGGGGCGAACTGGCTGTAGTCCTGCAACGTCTCCGCCGGGATCGCCTTGAAGTCCTCCTTCGCCGAGGTCATGCTCTGCTGCACTCGCCGCAGCCGCTTCAGTGGATCCGGTTCGTTCGTCGCCAGGTCGGCCAGCAACCCGGAGACACGGTTCTGATACGTATCGGCCTCGTCGCCGGTGCGCACGCTGACCGGCACCATCGCGATCAGCGGCTCAGCTGGAAGGCAGTCGTGGGCGAGCAGGTAGCGGCGCAGCGCGCCCGAGCACAGCGCCATCACCACGTCGTTGAACGTGCAGCCGAACGCCCGCCGGACGATCTTCGCGTCCTCCAGCGACACCGTCGTGTAGGCGAAGCGACGGTGCGGTGTGATCGGCGCGTTCCACGGTGTGCGTGGTGCCGGAGTGGCCGGCAGGGCGGGCGGCCGGTCCGTCTCGTCGCCGCGCAGCCGGCGTCGCTGGGCACGCATCAGGTCGCCGAGCGGACCCGGGATCGGCTGCGCGATCAGACCGACGATCGCCTGCAGACCTCCCGATCGCGACGACGCGGCGAGCTCACGCGCGGTGCGCACGGTCAGCCGCGCGACCTTCTCCGGGCGGCGCATCAGCTCGACCGCGGTGCGGCGCAACAGCTCGCCGTTCGACGGCACCCGTTCCGGCGTCCACGGCTCGACCGTGCGTGGCTCGGGCCGGTAGTGCGGGTCTTCGTCGAGCATCGCCGCGAGCATCTTCGCCCCGGACGCGCCATCGATCGTCGCGTGGTGGACCTTGGTCAGCTGGGCGATCCGGCGGCCGCCGTCGACACCTTCGATGACGTACAGCTCCCACAGCGGCCGGCTCCTGTCGAGCGGTCGGGCGACGATCCGGGCGACGACATCGGCGAGCTGCTCGGCGTTCCCGGGCGGGGCAACGGCGTGGTGGCGCAGGTGGAAGTCGATGTCGAAGCTCGGGTCTTCGATCCAGTACGGGTTGTCGAGCCCGAACGGCACCTCGACCAGGCGGCGGCGAAAGGGTGCGAGCTGATCCATCCGTTCCAGCAGGATCTGCTTGGTCGCCTCGATGCCACCCCCACCCGGCGCTCCCTTGGTGTCGTAGATGTTCAACGAAGAGACATGGCCGTACACGGCCGACGTCTCCATGTTCAGGAAACTGACGTCCGTGCCGCTGAGCTGACGCATGCGCACTCCCCCTGAGGTCTGGTCCGGCCGGATGATAGGCACGAAGGACCGTGTGGTAGTACCGCTCCGTGGCAACGACGAAGGGTCCCTACACGACCGGTTTGCACGAGTTGGGGGACGGTTGCTTCGCCTACCTGCAACCCGACGGCGGCTGGGGCTGGAGCAACGCCGGGTTGATCGTCGGCGACGGAGCGTCGTTGCTCGTCGACACGCTGTTCGACCTGCGCCTGACGCGCGACATGCTGGCGACGATGGAGCCGCTGACCGCCGCCGCGCCGATCGCGACGCTCGTCAACACCCACGCCAACGGTGACCACTGCTACGGCAACCAGCTCGTCGAGCGCGCTGAGATCATCGCCACGACCGCAGCTGCGCACGAGATGACCGAGGTGCCGCCGTCGTTGCTGGCAGGTCTGACCTCCGCCGAGGGGGATGTCGGCGAGTTGTTCCGGCGGTTCTTCGGCGCGTTCGACTTCACCGACATCGAGCTGCGCCTTCCGACGCGGACGTTCGACGGCCGGCTGGAGGTCGAGGTGGGCGGCCGGACGGTGGAGCTGATCGAGGTCGGCCCTGCGCACACCGCGGGGGATGCGCTCGCCTACGTGCCTGCCACGCGCACGGTGTACACGGGCGACATCCTGTTCATCGGCGGCACGCCGATCGTGTGGGCAGGTCCGCTGACGAACTGGATCGCGGCCTGCGATCTGATGCTCGGCCTCGACATCGAGACGGTGGTGCCGGGGCACGGTCCCGTCACCGACAAGTCCGGCGTCGCCGAGGTGCGCGACTACCTGGCGTTCGTCGAGTCGGCGGCGAGTGCCCGCCAGGCGGCCGGCGTGGACGCGTGGCAGGCGGCGCGTGACATCGCCCACGAGATCGGTGCCAACGTCGAGTTCAACCGGTGGGGCGAGCTCGGGCGGATCGCCGTCAACGTCGACACGGTCTACCGCACCCACGATCCGGCGCATCGCAGCCCGAACGTCGTCGACCAGTTCAAGCGGATGGCGGAGCTCGAAGCGACCGCCTGAACGGATCACTTCACGCGGGCGAGCTCGTCGGCGATCGGTGGCGGTCCCTGACGCTTGCGCCGCGTGCCGCTGCGCGTCGCCGCGGATCGGCGCACGGCGAGCACCCACCCGACGATCACGCAGATGCTGAAGGTGAACCACTGGATCGTGTAGCTGAGGTGCGGTCCGTTGTCGAGCACGGGTTGGGCGACGTTCGCGGGGTACTGGCCCTCGGGCGGGGTCGAGGTGAGCAGCTGCAGGTACATCGGTTGGACCGGCGCACCCATCTGGGGTGTCAGCTTGGGGATGTCGATCCTGCGTGCCTGGCTGAGCACCACGCCCGACGCGTCCGACGGCTGGCCGAGGCCGCGCACCTCGCTGCGGCGCAGCTGACCGACGAGCGTGACCTGCCCGGAAGGCGCCGAGGGAGCAGGGTCCGTGCCGGGGACGAAGCCGCGGTTGACGAGCAGCACGGAGCCGTCGGCGAGCTGCAACGGATCGACCACGTTGCGCCCCGCGTCACCGCCCTGCGAGCGGTCCTCCACGACCAGCTGCTTGGCGGTGAGGTAGGTGCCCGTCACGGAGACCCGTCGCCACTCCACCGACCCCGGGTCGGTGCCGAGGGAGAGCACGTCGGCGAGGGGTGCGACGGGTTGCCCGGCGTGGTTGCGGACCGTGTCGTTGAAGTGCTCGCGTTGGTGCAGGCGGCGGATCTGCCAGAAGGCGAGGTTGACCATCACCACGACGAGCGTCAGCACCAGGAGGTGGAACAGGACCCACTTCGGCTTGAGCAGGAACCGGTACATCGCTCAGGTCGGGTCCCACAGCATCTTGAACTTGCGCAACGGGTCGAGCAGCATCGCCGGCGACTTGCGGTCGATGTGGCCGATCAGCCCGCGATACACGCCGAAGCCGCACAGCTCCTGGAGGACGGGGGAGAACTTGCGCACGACCTTCAGCGGGATGCCGAGCTGCTGGTTCTCCTGCTGGCGGATCCACCCCGCGCAATAGTTCATCGCGATGCCGCGGCGCGCCGCCGCCGTCGTGTTCGCGCCGCCGCCGTGCCACAGCGAGCCGTGCCAGACGAGGATGCTCCCGGCGCGCATCTCGCAGGGGACGCTGTCGTAGTGCTGACCGTAGACGGGCGACTCCGGCGCGACGTGCGAACCGGGGACGACGCGCGTCGCGCCGTTGGCCTCGGTGAAATCGGTCAACGCCCACATGCTGTTCGCCGTGCAGGCCGCGTGCGGCTTCGGCATCGGGATCACCTGGTCGTCGGCGTGGATCGGCTGCGCCGTCTCCCGCAGCCCGATGGTGATCGACGAGAGGCTGCTCACCAGGCAGCCGTCACCGAGCATGTGGTGCATCAACCCGAGGACGATCGGGTGCACGGGGACCTGCTCGTAGACCATCCCATGGGCGAGCAGGTTGTAGACCCGCTTGGTGGCGCGCCCCTCGAACGCGTTGTTCCCCGGCTTGACCTTGAGCACTGCCTCGACCCGGTCGACATCGTTGTTCAGCGCGTTCGCAGTGGCGCCGTCGAACGCGTCCTCGACGATCGTGTAGCCGTCGAGCTCCAGCCGTTCGATGTGCCGGTCGAGATCGGGCGCGGCGGTAGCGGCAGTGGGCGCGGCTGCGTCGGGTGCCGCAGGGGATCCTCCGTCCGGATCCATCATCGCTGCGGGATCCGCATCGTTGTTCACAGGGAGACCGCCTTCGACGGTGTGCCGATGAGCGACCCGGCGCTGCGCGCCGAAGCAACGTGCCCGATGATTCGCTCGCTGCGCGCGCTCATCTGCACATCGTGGCCGATCGCGGCGCCGAACGCCCAGCGCCCGCCGGCCGGGCAGGACTACCGTTCCGGCGATGGCCGACGCGGCGCTGCCGAACTTCCACATCCCCCACGCGGAGAAGGTCGAGTGGATGATCGAGACGCACGGCTGGGCGATGGAGCCGGTCGAGGCCCGGATCGACACCGATCCGCCGATCGCCGGCTACGTGTACACGATCGGCTACCCGGAGGCGTTCGGCTTCCCGGATGTGGTGGTCTTCGGTCTCCAGCCGGTCGCTGCGCGGGGCCTGTTCGACATGATCGCCGACATGCTCCGCGGCGGCACGGAGATCCCAGTCGGGGTCGAGCTCGTCGGCCTGTTCGACAACGAGCTGCGCTGCGTGTTCGCGCCGATCGACCTCGAGCAGTTCGGTGAGCTGTTCACGACGGGTGTGGCCTGGCGCCGCGGCGCCGGTTTCGAGATCGCCCAGCTGCTGTGGCCGGACCGGAACGGATTCCTGCCGACAGAGCCGGGCTTCGACCGGCGGATGGTGCTCGCCCAACCGGTGATCGGCGACCTCCCGGCGACGTGACGCCGCTCAGCCGGTGGGGCGTTGGCGCGGGCCGGCCGGTCGCTCGTCGATCGCCCAGCTCGCACCGTGCTCGCTGACCAGGGCGAGGAACGGGTCGGCCCGGAACGACTCCGGCCCGCGCACGCCGGCGCCCTTCCACTCGCCGTCGGCGAGGAGCTCGAGCGCGATCACGGGATGCAGCGCGGTCTGCCACACGACCGCCTGGTGGCCGTACTCGCGCATCGTCCACTCGTTGTCGACGATCTGGTAAAGGTAGGTGCAGCGCCGCTCCCCTGTGATCCCGGTGCCGGTGACCAGCGTGCCGGCGCAGGTCCGACCACGCATCCGCTCGCCGAGCAGCGCAGGGTTGGGCAGCACGGCGGCGACCACGTCACGCGGCGACACCGGGACCCCGCGCACGTCGACCGGGCGGGTGCTGTCGAGGCCGAGCTTGTGCAGCGTCGTGAGCACGTCGAGGAACTCGTCGCCGAGGCCGTACTTGAACGTCACCCGTCCGGGATCGAGCCAGCGCGGCATCAGCACCACCTCCTCGTGCTCGACGTTGACGCAGCGCAGCGTGCCGATGCCTTCTGGGAACGTGAACGCCTCAGGCTCGGAGAACGGTGCGGTGGTGAACCAGCCGCGTTCGCGCTCGTAGACGATCGGCGGGTTGAGGCACTCCTCGATCGTCGTCCAGATGCTGAACGTGGGGGCGAAGGCGAAGCCGTCGACGACGAGGTCGCTGCCGTCGCGCACGCCGATCTCGTCGATCGCGCTGAACAGGTGGTCGCTGGCATAGCGCGCGACCACGTCCGAGAACCCGGGCTCGACGCCCATTCCGACGAGCCCGAGCAGACCGCGGTCGGCCCACGCGTCAGCCGCAGCCAGCTGGTCGTGCCCGAGCAGCACCCCGATCTTGTCGTGCGGGTGCGTCGGGTGCGGCGTCGACATGGTCATCGCCATGTCGATGTAGTCGCAGCCCGCGCTGAACGCCGCCGCGAAGATCGGCGGGTTGAATCGCGGATCGCAGGCGTTGACGATCACGTCGGCGTGGCAGCTCAACGCCAGAGCGACCACGTCGGCGTGCTGGCCGGCGTCGACCTGGGTGGCGACGACCCGCGGCGAGCCGGCGTGCGCGGCGGCGCGTCGGCTGCGTGCCGGGTCGAGGTCGGCGATCACGATCTGTTCGAACGCACCGCGCCGTGCCCCGATCGAGGCGATCGCCGCGCCGACCCCGCCGGCGCCGACGACCAGGATCCGCATCCTCGGACCGTAGTCCGAGTGGATCACCCGGATGGGCTATAGCGCGAACGCGCGCCGGGCGGCACCGAGCCCGTGCCGAGCCGCGATCCGCCGCGCCAGGTACGGGCTGAACGTGCCACGGAAGCGCAGCTGCAACTCGGCCAGCATCCAGTCGTCACCGGTCACCTTGCCGCGGCACAGGGCTGAGCCGCAGCGGCACTCGAACTCGTCGTAGTCGCTGCCGGTGCGCGTGGCGTAGTCGTAGGTCAGTTCCTCGCCGAGGAGGATGTTCCGCCTGGCGACGACCACCACGTTGCCTTCGAGGGCGCAGTTGGGCTGGCACGAGTGGTTGATGAACTGGCCGGGCTCGGGATCTGGACCGGCGGCGAGGAACAGGTCCTCCTCGATCTGGACGCTGCGGGTGCGCTGATCGACGGGGAGCAGGTCGAGCTCGTCACGGGACATGCATCTGCCGCCGAACGCGGCGACCATCTCGTTGTGCAGGATCGGCTCGACGCACACTGCCCCGCGCCCGGCGAACGCGGAGACAGCCGCGCGGGCCTTGTGGGTCAGATAGCACGCGGACATCGAGGCCAGCCTGGCCCGGACGACGTCGCGACGTCTACTCGCTGACGGATCAGCCACGCTGACGGCGTGGTCAGTCGATCCGCACGATCGATCAGCGCCGGCGCCGCTGACTCGCGCACGGCACAGTCCGGTCACCGACAGGCGACGGCCAGACCGATCACCGTCGCGCCGGAACCCGCGAACGACCCGAAGAACGGGGCGCCGCCGAAGGTGAACAGGCCGCCGTCGCGGGCGCTGAGGACGTACCCGTTCGTCGCCGGCACGGCGGTGATCGCAGCCGCCGGCTTCGTCCACCGTCCCGTCGTGGTGGCCAGGTCCCCCGCGGCTACGGCATCGCCGAAGGCGGCGACCGCGCCGCTGTCGAACAACACATAGCACCCGTTGCCGGTCGGGGTGATCGCCAGATCGACGCACTGGCCGCTGCCCGTCGCCGGCCCGAAGCTGCGCGCCGCGCCGTACCCGCGCACCGATCCGTCGGCGCCGAGCACCCAGTAGCCATCGCCGGCCGGGCGAGCCTCGATCGCGACAGCGGACGTCTTCAGCCCGCTGCGCTTGGGCGATCCGAAGTAGCGCGCGTCGCCGAACGGATAGATCGCGCCGTCGTTCATCAGCACCCAGTACCCCTGGCCGGACCGGGTCGTGGCGATGTCGACCGCGGTGCCCTTGCCATTGGCATCGCCCACTGCGGCGACGTTGCCGAACGAGAACACCTTGCCGCTCGCCGCCACAGCAGCGTACCCGTCGCCGACACCCGGCGCGGCGAGCCCGACGACGGCGGCGCCGGGCTTGCCGTGGCCCGTTGCGTGGGCGGTGTTCATCAACAGGCCGTCGGCTGTCGCGGCGCGGTAGCCGGTCGGTGTCGCGGGGGTCGGGGGAACCGAGGTGGACGTCGCGCCGGTGGCGGTCGCGGTGGGCGCCGTCGTGGATGGCGACGTCGTGCTCGCCTTGGTCGGCACGGCGTCGGTGCGCTTCGGCGCGGCGCCGGCTGTCGTCGCGGTCGCATTGGTCGGCACGGCTTCTGTGTGCTTCGGCGCGGTGCCGCCTGTCGCCGTGGTCGCCGGCGCCGAGGTCGTGGTCGCCGGAGTCGTGGTGGTCGTGGTCGTCGCCGGTGTCGTCGTCGTCGACGCCGCTGGGTCGCCGCCGACCGGCGCGCTGGTCGCCGGCGCTGGTCCCCTTCCCGGTCCGAACTCGTTGCGCACGACGGCGGGGATGTCGACGACCAGCGGGTCGAAGTGCCCCGCCTGTTTGACCGCCGCGGCGCGGACAGCACCGAGCTGCGCGTACAGCAGCCGTCCCGGGCAGAGTGTGAACCCGACATCGCGGTGGCCGGACAGGTTCTCGAAGTCGAAGAAGCGCCCGTAGTAGTTCTCGTAGACGCCGTCGGCGAGCAGGTCGATCCCGTTGCGGCCCGCCTTCCACGCCAGCAGCCAGGTCAGTGCGGTCAGCGCCGCGTCGCTCGGCGCGCCGAGCTCGAAGTTACCGATCAGGCAGACGCCGCACGAGCCGTGGTTGTAGTGCGCAGCATGGGCCCCGACGACGCCCCAGCCGTTGCGGTCCTCGCCGGTGATCGTCGTGCTGCCGTAGTACCGGGCGAATCGACCTTCGTAGATCACGCCTCGGTGATCGATCATGAAGTTGTACCCGATGTCGCTGAAGCCGCGTCCCTGCACGTGGTACTGGTATGTCTCGCGAACGACGGCGGCAGGGTCGGCGGGACGGTTGTCGCTCGCGGTGTGGTGGACGATCAGCTTGCGGATCGGAGCGTACTGGCGCGCGTTTTCGCGGATCGTCTCGTCCGCGCCCCATGCTGCGCGGCTGAGGATCGGAGGCGCGGGGATCGCCGTCGAGTTCGTCGTGGGGATGTTGGTCGTGGTCTGGACGGCCGCGACGCGCGGCGCGGCCTCCTGGCGAGTGGACCCGTTCGGCGCCCACCCGGGCTGGCCGTCCTCTCCCATCCCGACGTCTCCCGCGCTGGGTGGCGCGGCGTCGGCTGCGCTGCCCGCCGGCGTCGGGTCGGTCTGCCCCGTTGCACCCGTCGAGCCCGTGGAACCCGGGCCACCGGCAGCCCCGGCCGACAGGGCCCCGAACGCGTCGGGCAACCACCAACCTCCTGCCACCAACGCACCCCCGAGCAGGGTGCGGCGAAGCAGTGATCGTCGGTCCACCGTGCGTTCACACGCGTCACACATGCTGGTCTCTCCCAGCCCCGCGCCCGCCCGCGTCTCCCGAAGGTTACGGACCCGACGGGGCCCGGGGCAACGCGCCCGCCGAATCAGCCGCGCCGGCGTGGTGCGTGGCCGGTACCGTTCCAGCGAGATCATGGCGCCAGCGCAGGAGGAGGACGACGATGGCCACGCAACACCCGGCCGAGCAGCTCCACCCAGCGACGGGCGCGTGGATGCCGGGCGATCCGCCCGGCCATCGTCAGTTCCTCCAGTTCCCCGCGAGCCGCCCGTTCGCGCTCGACAGCGGCACGACCATGCACGGGGTCACCGTCGCCTACGAGACCTGGGGTGCGCTCGACGACAGCGCGACCAACGCCGTGCTGCTCTGCCATGCGTGGACGGGCGACAGTCACGTCACCGGTCCGGCCGGACGCGGGCACGAGGCGCCGGGCTGGTGGAGCGGGCTGATCGGCCCGGGCCTGGCGATCGACACCGACCGCTGGTTCGTCGTCTGTGCCAACGTGCTCGGTGGGTGCCAGGGTTCGACGGGTCCTGCCTCGATCGATCCGGCCGGCGGGTCGCGCTACGCCAGCCACTTCCCCGTGGTCACGATCCGCGACATGGTCCGTGCTCAGGCGCGTCTCGCCGACCACCTCGGCGTCGATGTGTGGCAGTGCGTCGTCGGCGGGTCGCTCGGGGGGATGCAGGTGCTCGAGTGGGCGATCACCTATCCGCAGCGGGTGCGCTCGATCATGCCGATCGCGACGTGTGCGCAGGCGACTGCCCAGCAGATCGCCTGGGGCGCGATCGGACGGCGGGCGATCCGGCTCGACCCGAAGTGGCGCGACGGGGAGTACTACGGCGCAGCCCCCGGCGACGGGCCGACGCAGGGGCTGGCGGTCGCGCGGATGGTCGCCCAGGTCACGTTCCGCAGCGACAACGTGTTCACCGAGAAGTTCGGGCGCGGGTTGGCCGACGGCGCCACCTTCGGCGGCAACATCGATCTCTGGCAGCGCTTCGAAGTGGAGAGCTACCTCGATCACCACGGCGCGAAGCTCGTCCGCCGGTTCGATGCGAACAGCTACCTGATCATCGGCAAGGCGATGGACCTCCACGACGTCGGTCGCGGTCGGGGTGGCCTCGTCGCGGCGATGCGGCGGATCACGATGCCGTCGCTCGTCGTCGGGATCTCCAGCGACATCCTCTACCCGACCTACCAGCAGCACCAGATCCACGAGTTGCTTGCCGGCGTCAGCGACAGCCGATACGCGGAGGTCGATTCACCGCACGGCCACGATGCGTTCCTGATCGACATCGATCAGGTCGCGCCGATGATCGACGAGCTGTTCACCAGCGTCGCCAAGGGTTGACCGATCCCCTCAGCGGCGCTGTCGGAGGAGCTCGTCGAGCACCGGGACGGCCCGGCTGGCTGATGGTAGCCACACCGCGAGCTGGCCCGCGCTGCCGTCGTCGCCGCGCGCGTTCAGCACGTAGATCGTCCGCCTCGCGGGCGGGTCCGGTGACTTGCCGGCGACGGTCCAGACCTCGGTGATCCGGCGTCGCATCGCCCGCCGGCGGTCGAGCTGCAGCAGGCCGTCGGGTCGCACGATCACCCGCGTCTCACGCGGACGGCCCTCCGCGGCGCCCTGCACGGTGATCGGTTGGACGTTGCACATGAAGCGTCGACCGTCCTTGGAGACCCAATGCGGTTCGATGCGCGTCGACAACCAATAGAGGCCGCTGACGACCGCGAGCGGGACGACGATCCACAGCAGGGTCGACACCGTGACAGTCTGTCCCACGTCTGCGTTCGCTGGCGATCGGTGGCCGGGTGGTGGCGGCCACACATGCGAGACTGCGTGCCGTGGCAGTGGTCCCCTCCCACCCCAACCGGCTCGGTGCGCTCGCCAGCAACTTCACCGACCCCACGCACGAGCGGTTGATCTACTTCGCCGCTGGTGGTCTTGTGTTGCTCGGCGTGGCGCTCCTCGTGGCGACGGTGGTGTGGTGGCGGGGGACCAAGAGCGAGCATGCGGCGCTGGCTCCACTGGAGGTGATGAGCCAGCGCGCATGGCAGAGGTCGACGCACGTCGAGCGCGCCCGCCGGCTCGACGGCGCGCGCCCTCGCGCACTGAGTGACGCTGACGACGTGCAGGTCAACGTGCCCGAGGAGATCGATCTGGACGAGTTCCTGCGCAGCTTCCAGCCCGGGTTCGACGATCTGCGCGACCAGCCGGAGGAGATCGTCGCCCCTGCAGGCACCAGCACGGACGAGCCGGCCGACGGCGCTGTGGCCGCCGCCGTTGCCGCGGCGTCGGAGTCGGAGTCGGAGTCGGAGTCGGAGTCGGAGTCGGAGTCGCAGTCGAGCGACGAAGATCCATCGTCTGGTGATCCGGCACGTGCAACAGGTGCGCCCGTCGGTGACGCTGCGCCCGTCCTCGAGACGAACGCTGTCGCGAGCGAGATCTTCGACGGCGACAGTGGGACCGTGGATGCGGCCGAGCGGTCCGACCCGTCCGGCGGGGTGGTCATGACCGACGCCCGTGGCTCGGCGCGCGTGTCGAGCGAACGTGCAGTTGCCGCGCTCGCCGGCACGGCGTCGGTCGATGCGGAGTCGGCCGATCCCGCTGCCCTCGACGCGGGACCGGCCGGTCCCGATGCCGTCGAGGCGGTCCCCGTGGACGCAACGTCCGTCGATTCCGTCCGCGTCGATGTTGTTGCCGTCGGCGCGGACGCGTCGAACGGCGAGGTGCGCAACCGCGACGTCGCCGAGAGCATCGTGGCGAAGGACAACGGCGCCGACGATGAGCACTCGGCGGCTGAGTCGGGCGATGCCGTGTCGAGCCACATCGCAAACGACGAGCCTGGACACCGGATGTCCCGGCCCGACCGCCGAGCGGGGAGCGAGCTCGCCCCCTCGAAGCTCGATTCGAGCGATGTCGTCGACGACAACGAGGACCTGCTCGACGGTGGTGCCGACGATGCGGTGTCGGTCGGTCACTCGCCGTCGTCGCCGCGTGTCATCGATCCGCTGCTCGCCCGGCGCGTCCTCGACAGCTGACGCCGGCCCGCGGGTACCGTACGACCATGGCTGAAGGTCTCGATATCGATGGGATGCTCGCCCGGTTCCGCGAGCGCGCCGCTTCGGTGAAGCGCCGTCCGCTGCCTCCGGTCGCGGGTGAAGAGCGACGCAAGTTCCAGGAGCAGGCCAAGGTCGACTTCATGGACTTCGCGATCATCGCCGACGCGACCGGCACGGTCGAGGACGGCTTCCTGGTGTTGCGCGTCGACCTGCGGCCGACCGGTCAGCAAGCCTGATCCAAGGGCGACGGCGCAACCCGTTGTCCCCGCGGTTGCCGCACCGCTAGATTGTCGCCCGCTGACGCGGACGTGGCTCAGTGGTAGAGCATCACCTTGCCAAGGTGAGGGTCGCGGGTTCGAATCCCGTCGTCCGCTCCGAGTAGAGCACCAGGTCAGGGCCTGTCTTTTGTGTGCCCGCCAGGACCGGCACTGGGCCGGTCCGATGCAACCTCTGCGTCGGATGACGCAGAGCGCGCTGCGCGCGATCGGATCCGTGACAGCGCGGCGCCGAAGCTGTGGTCAGGTGGTTTGCGGCTCGGCCCGCGGCTGATGCACGTCGAGCATCACCTGGCCCTCGGGCAATGACCTGCCGACACGATCATCGGGTTGCACGCGTTCGGCGGCGTGGGAACTTCGGGTGCACGTCGTGACGGTGCGTGAGGCGGTGCGGTGTGTTGTCGACGACTCGACGCACACTGCGTCCTCTGATCCGCGCCGGAATGTCGGGCAACTCGCCGAGTTGCCAATTGACCCTGCTCTCGCGCGGTGCACGACCGGGGACTCGTGGGGGTGTGCGTGACGATGGACTCCTCAGTGGTCTCGGTCACGCATCGACGAGACGCGCGTGATCCGGCATTCTCGCGAGCCGAACCCGATCGGACATCCGTGCCCTTCGGCGATCCGGGACGCTTCGGCCGGGTGGTGGTGTCGAACGTTCGGGGACCCCCTTGGCATCCGTGTCTGAACCGCAGCCAAGGTCTGATAATCTGAATCCGTGCCGGAGGTGACCGCTACTGAGGCGTCGAGGAGGTTCGCCGACCTCCTTGACGGCGTCGAACACCGCGGTGAGCGATACACCATCGTCCGCCGCGGCCGCGTCATTGCACAACTTGAACCCGCCACAGCGAGCTCTGGCGCTCAAGTCAAAGCCCTCCTGCGGCGCCACCGGCCCGATCGTGCCTGGAGCGACGAGGTCACCGCCGTGCGAACCGAGCTGACGGCGCAGGAGCGACGCTGACCCTGCTCCTGCTCGACACCAACGTCCTCATCGACGCGCGACGAGCAGCGTTCGAACTCGACACGCTGATCGGCGACGACGACGAACCCGCGGTCGCCGCGATCACGATCGCCGAACTCGGTGTCGGTGTCGAGATCACAGCCGGCAAGCGCCGACAGGCCCGACACGCATTCCTCGCCGACATCGTCGCCACCCTGCCGATCGTCGACTATGACCTCGACGTCGCCCGAGCACACACCCAGCTCCTCGTCGCGGTACGCAAGGCCGGGCGACCGCGCGGCGCCCACGATCTCATCATCGCAGCGACCGCACTCGCCACCGGCCGGGTCGTCGTCACCTCTGACCGGACTGGTTTCGATGACCTCCCCGGCGTCAACATCCGACGATCCACCTGACGACCGACGCCCCCCGCCACAGGCGGTGCGCCCCCAGCCGCAGCGAGGATTGAGCATGTCGATCGGGGTCGTTGGTTTCGGTCAGCCTGTGAGTGGGGGTGGCCGGCCGGGTCTGACCCAACTTGTACCGGCTGACGTCTTCGGATTGTCCTGATATCGATCCGTCGACCTGACCGGGCACCCCTTCTCATACACCCGTCAGTCGGACGGAGAGCCCTGAGAGTGCGCCATGCCCATCCCGATTGGATCCAGTGGTGGGCGCGCTGAGCAGGATGGCTGGGTATCGTGACTGTGATGAGTCGGGTGCCGTGCGAGCGTCCACCCCGGAACGCGGGAGGACCGGTTGTCGATCCGGGAAGGGGTTGCGGTTGCGCTGGCGGCGGATGCGATTCGTTCCCGAATCGTGTCGGGTGCGCTCGGCGGTGGAGAGCCGGTGCGCCAGGAAGAGATGGCGGGGGTTCTCGGTCTGAGCAGGGTGCCGGTCCGCGAGGCGCTGCGGGTACTCGCCGACCAGGGTTTGCTGGACCACCGTGTGCACAGCGGGTACTTCGTGCGGAAACGCTCGGTGTCGGAGCTGCGCCAGATCTATCTCATGTTGGAGTTCCTGGAGACGAAGGTGATGGAGACCATCGAGCCTCCGTCGCCGGAGCAGCTCGCGGATCTCGTCGCGCTGAATCGTGAGATGGCCGACTACGTCGGGTCTGACGAGTGGTCACCGATGATCGACCTCAACCGTCGCTTCCACTTCGAGATCTTCCGCTTGTCGCCGCTGAAGGTCGTCCTCGGCGAATTGGAGCGGTTGTGGACGATCGCAGCCCCGTACATCGCCCAGAAGTACACGACCCGCGCTCAGCGCGCCCAGACGATCGCAGAGCACGACGCGCTGATCGCTAGCCTGTCCCCGTTCGATCGTGACCGCACGCTGACCCTGCTGGCGACCCACAGGATGCAGCGCGGCGCCAGCGGTTGACGTCGCGCTTGCGCATGCCGCCAGATTGGATCTACGATTGCATCCAATGTCTACAGGGCACACGGGCTGCGCAGCGGTCGCGATCACGGCTGACATGTCGGCACGCGACCATGTCGTACGCGGCGGTGGCTGCTGATGGGGATCTTCGTCGGAGCTGCCGGATGCAGCCATAGCCCGCTGCTGTTGGCCGAGCCGCGTTTGTGGCGCGAGCGCGCCGATCAGGATCGCCGCAACTCGCAGCTGTACGACCGCGCCGGCGTGCTGCGCACCTACGACGAGTTGGAGGCAACGTTCGCCGGGAGTCTCGCCGACGAGCTGGTCCCGGAGCGCTGGAACGAGCGCTATGCCCTCTG
>JBBQTN010000093.1:0-18692 GCA_038213195.1 Acidimicrobiales bacterium
CACGGGCGGCGCGAGGTGGAGCTGGTGGATCTGCCCGTGTTCGGTCGCCCGGCACGGGAGGTCGGCGATCACGCAGTCAGCACGGGACCGTGACCCAGGTCGTCGTTGTCGCCATGCTCTTTCAGGTCTCATGGCGTCGTCGACCTCGTGCCTCATGCGCCCGGCGGGATCGCCGGCGAGCACCCGCGGGCGTCGGCGAACCGCGGTGCGGGCCGGACGAGGCGACGCCGGCTGACCCAGATGTGGTTCCCGAACGCCCGCCGGTGCGTGGCTCGTCTCAAAAGGTGTCTCCTGGGCTTGCGAGACCGGCTCGCGCGCGGTAGACAGCCCCAAGCGGGGGAGGCACGTCGTCTGGGCGGCGCCCGATCGCCGCGGGGGACTGTGCCGGTCAACGATGCCGGCGGCTGCCGAAAACAGCGCTTAACGAGTGAGGGGGAACTCACCAATGGACGAGTTCGACGAACCGATCCTGTACCACCACGACGAAACGATGCCGCCCATCGAGCCGGGCGTCTTCGGATTCTCGCGCCGATCGTTGCTGGCCGGCGGTGGGGCCGTGGCGATGGCCGCGTTCCTCGCGGCGTGCTCCAGCAGCTCCAAGTCCCTGTCGCCGGGGACCGCCGCGCCAGCCGGTTCCACCACCGTTGCAGGGCCCACGACCACTGCGGGCGGCACGGCCACGACGCTCGGCTCCACGACCACTGCGGCCGCCACAACGACCGGGGCGGCCGCTACCACGGTCGGCGGGCCGTCCACGACCGGCGCCCCGGGCACGACGGCCGCGGCCGCAGCGCGCACCGAAGCGAAGACCGAGACGCTCACGATCGGGGTGACGAGCCTGCAGGAGGCCTTCGTCGACCCGCACTGGGCGACCGGTGGTCTGATCTTCCCGCTGATGTGGGCGATCGCCGAGTTCCTGTACACACCCAACCAGGACAACAAGTACGTCCCCAACCTGGCGACCGGCTTCGATCTCAGCGCCGACAAGCTGACGTGGACGTTCAAGCTGCGCAGCGGGGTGAAGATGCACGACGGCTCCGACTTCACCGCCAAGGACGTGAAGACCGCTGTCGACCGCGTCGTCAAGGGCGCCGAGTTCACCCACCTCGCCAACTTCAAGTCGTACGTCACCGGCGCCACCGTGGTCGACCCGCTGACCGTCGCCGTCGTCACCAGCAAGCCGTTCGCCACGTGCGTCGTCGACATGGTGCCACCGATCGCCACCGACTACTACAACACCGTCGGCGACGCCAAGTTCAAGACCAACCCGGTTGCCGCGGGGGCGTGGAAGTTCGTGTCGCAGGAGCTGAACGCGAACGTCAAGTACGACCGCTTCGACGACTACTTCGACCCGGCACGCAAGCCGAACTGGCGGAAGTTGGTGTACGCGATCCTGCCGGACGAGTCGAGCCGGGTCGCCGGCGTCCAGACCGGCACGCTCGACATCGCATACGGCCTCACCGCCTCCAGCGCCGAAACCCTCAAGGGCGACTCGAAGGTCAAGATCAACGAGAACAAGGGCACCGGGCTCGGCTACTGCATGATGTACGACAACAACTTCCCCGACGTGGACTCACCGATGAAGGATGTCAACGTCCGCAAGGCGCTGCTGATGGCAGTCGACCGCGACTCGATCGCCAAGACGCTGTACAAGGGCTTCGCCAGCACACCGACGAGCGCCATCCCGACGGTCATGCCCGGGTTCAACCCCGACGCGAAGGCCGTGCCCTACGATCCCGACGGCGCCAAGAAGCTGTTGGCCGACGCCGGCCATGCGGGCATGTCGCTGACCCTCACCACCTACGGGACTACGACGGTGCCTGACTTCCAGAAGCTGAGCGAGGCGATCATCGCCTACTGGTCGGCGATCGGTGTCAACGCGACGCTGACCGTGACGGAGGCGGCCACGTACTTGCCGCAGTTCCGCAACAAGCAGCTCAAGGGCGCCTGCATGCTCCCCGGCCCGACGAGCTTCTACATCGAGCCGACGCGGCTCGCGGCGCAGTCGTTCTTCTGGTCGAAGGCGCCGTACACGACCATCGTCGGCGACACCAAGCTCGACGACTACGTCGCCCAGTTGAACGGGGAGCTCGACGCCGCCAAGCGCGCCGCGCTGGGCCGCGAGATGGGCGATTACCTCGACGCGCAGCTGTACGCCCTACCGATGATCCTCTCGTCGTCGCTGGTGGCCACCGGTCCCAACGTCGTCAGCCTCGGCTTCGTCAAGGGCAACCCCTACGCGGGCCCGACGTCCTGGATCATCGCGAAGTAACTCGCAACCATGCTCCGTTACACCCTCGTCCGGCTGGGCCAGGCCATCCTCGTGCTGTTCGTGGTGGCCACCGTCGTCTTCGGGCTCAGCCGGGCGAGCGGTAACGTCGCCGACCTCCTGGTGCCGCAGGACGCGCCCGCCGGCACGCGCCAGCAGATCGAGAAGAACCTCGGCCTCGACAAGCCGTTGATCACCCAATACGGCCGCTACCTCAAGGATCTCGCCCACGGCGATTTCGGTCAGTCGTTCTCCTATCGCCGGGACGTGCGCGGCTTGATCTTCCACGCCCTGCCGAACACGATCGAGCTCGGCGTGTGCGCCTTCCTGTTCTCCGCGCTCATCGGAATTGCCATCGGCCTGCTGTCCGCGATGCGCCCGGGAAGATCGGTCGACAAGCTCGGCAAGGGTCTGGCCCTCACCGGCCAGTCGGTGCCGTCGTTCTTCCTCGGCATCCTCCTCGTGCTGGTCTTCGCAGTGAAGCTGAACTGGTTGCCGCCCTTCGGTCAGGGAGGCTGGAAGCGGCTGGTCCTGCCATCGATCGCGCTCGGCGCGTTCGCGCTGGCATCGCTCACCAGGTTGACCCGTTCGGCCGTCGTCGAGGTGCTGCGCAAGGACCACACGCTGTTCGAGCGAGCCAAGGGCGTGTCGGCAACCCGCATGGCCGTCCACACCCTGCGCAACGCATCGCTGCCGATCGTCACGCTGGCCGGCATCCAGCTCGGCACCCTGTTCTCAGGGGCAGTCATCGTCGAGACCATCTTCGCCTGGCCCGGAGTCGGGCAGATGGCGATCCAGGCCATCAACTTCCGCGACTACAACGTCGTCCAGGGCGTCGTGCTGGTGAACACGGCGATCTTCGTCGGGCTGCTTTTCCTCGTCGACATCTCGTACGGCATGCTCGACCCCCGAGTGAGGAGGCGCGGCCGTGGTGTTGCAACTGCAGCCTGAGACACCTGTCGACCCGGCCGCAGCGCTCGTCGCGTCGGCGACCGACGCCGGCGGCCCGAAGCGTCGGCGGCACCTGCCCTGGTTCTCCGGAACCATCCTCATACTGTTCGTGCTCACCGGCGTCATCGGCCCGTCCGTCGCGCCGTACAAGCCCAACGACATCGATCTGGCGAACGCGCTGAAGGCACCGTTGCTGTTCGGCGGGAGCTGGAAGCATCCGCTCGGTACCGACGATCTGGGTCGCGACCTCCTGTCGCGGGTCATCGACGGCGCACGCGTGGCGCTGCTGGTGTCGCTCGCCGTGGTGGTGATCGCCGGGATCTTCGGTCTTGCCGTGGCGCTGGTCGCCGGCTATCGCGGGGGCCGGCTCGATGCCTTCCTGATGCGCACCACCGACGCCAGCCTGGCGTTCCCGGTGCTGCTGTTCGCGATCGTCGTGGTCGGCGTGTTCGGGCCGAGCACCAAGCTCGTCGTCATCATCCTCGCCGTCGCCTTCTGGCCGAGCTACGCCCGGGTGCTGCGCAGCGAGGTCCTGCAGGTCAGGACGATGGACTACGTCACGATGGCGCGCACGATGGGCGGCTCCGGGAGGTGGGTGGTGCGCCGGCACATCCTGCCGAACATCGTGCCGACCCTGCTGGTGCTGCTCAGCCTCCAACTCGGTCTCGCGATCATCGCCGAGGGCTCGCTGAGCTTCCTCGGTCTCGGGGTGCCTGCGCCGGCGGCCTCGTGGGGCGGCATGCTCTCCGACGGGCGCAAGCACCTCTCCGACGGCTGGTGGATGCCGACGATGCCCGGCATCGCCCTCAGCCTCACCGTCCTCGCCACCAACCTGATGGGTGACTGGCTACGCGTGCGCAGCGACCCGGCGACGCGGCGGTAGCGCATGCTCGAGGTGGAGAACCTGCACACCGACTACTACACGGGCCGGGGTTCCGTTCAGGCTGTTCGCGGCGTCGACTTCGTCGTGCGCTCGGGCTCGGCGACCGCACTGGTCGGCGAGTCCGGCAGCGGGAAGAGCACCGCAGCGCTGAGCATCATGCGGCTCATCCACCCCCCGCTCGGCGACGTCGTCGGCGGTCGGGTCCTGCTCAACGGGCGTGACCTCCTCAGGCTGAAGCCGCGCGACATGCGCATCGTCCTGCGCAACGACATCGGTTACATACCGCAGGACCCGGTGACCGCACTCGACCCGCTGTTCACAGTACGCACCCAGATCGCCGAGGCCAGTGCGAACAAGCCCAGGCGCGACATGGACAACAGCATCGTTGCTCTCCTGGAGCGTCTCGGTGTGCTCGACGCCCGCAGTCGGCTGAAGAGCTATCCGCACGAGTTCTCGGGGGGGATGCGCCAACGCGTCGCCATCGCGATCGCGCTCGCGAAGGAACCGCGGCTGCTGATCGCGGACGAGCCCACCACGGCCCTCGACGTGACCACACAGGTCTCCATCCTCCGACTGCTCGACGAGCTGCGCCGCGAGCGGGACCTCGCGCTGCTGTTCGTCACCCACGACTTGGCTGTGGCCCGCCTCGTCTGTCAGAACCTGGCGGTCATGTATGCCGGCATCGTCGTCGAGGCCGGTCCTATCGACACGGTGATGTCGGCACCGCGCCATCCGTACACGCGCGCCCTCCTCGACGCCGACTCCGGGCACGCCGTGCCGCTCAGCCGGTTGCGCACCATCCCCGGCCAGCCACCGCCCCTGTCTGATCTGCCGCCCGGCTGCCCGTTCGCACCCCGCTGTCCGATCGCCGAAGAGCGGTGCACAGATGCGATCCCGCCGGTCCAGATGTACGGCGAGGTGGCAGTGCGGTGCATCAAAGCGCGAGTCGCGGCATGACCGACGAGGTGGTGCTCGAGGCGCAATCGGTCACCAAGACGTATCACGCTCCCGGCGGCGGAATGGTTCATGCCCTGAGCGACGTCGACATCGAGGTGCAGCGCGGTCGCACACTTGGCTTGGTCGGCGAGTCGGGGAGCGGCAAGACCACGCTGACTCGCCTGCTCCTGGGTCTCGAACCACCGACGGCCGGCGATGTGTTGTTCGAGGGCAAGTCGATCGCCGGCCTCGCCCCGACCGGACTTCGCGGCTACCGACATGCGGTCGCGGCCGTGTTCCAGAACCCGTACAGCTCACTCGATCCGCGCATGCGGATCTGGCAGGCGATCACCGAGCAGCAGGCCATCGAGAAGGTCGGGAGCAAGCAGGAGCGCCGGAGCCGCGCGTCGGAACTGCTCGACCTCGTCGGCCTCAACTCTCAAGCAGCGGTGCGATACCCGCATCAGCTGTCGGGTGGTCAGCGTCAGCGAGTGGCCATCGCTCGGGCCATCTCGCAGAACCCCGAGGTCATCATCCTCGACGAGCCGCTGTCGGCGCTCGACGTCTCCGTCAGCGCCCAGATCGTCAACCTGCTGCTCGATCTCCAGGAGCGGCTCGGCGTCACGTACGTCTTCGTCGGACACGACCTACGCCTCGTCCGCCACCTGTGCCACGACGTGGCCGTGATGTATCGCGGCAAGATCGTCGAGTCGGGCCCGGCGACGATGCTGCTCGACCAGGCGGCCCATCCGTACACAGCGGCGCTCGTCACCGCGTCGTCGCTTGCCGTCCTCGAGGCGACGGACGACGCCGACACGCAGGCCACGCCATCGGAGCAGAGCGCCGGTTGTCCATACCGCTTCCGTTGTCCGCACCGCGACGCAGTATGCGATGAGGTGACGCCGGAGCCGACCGACCCGGGTGACGGCCGCAGCGTCCGTTGTCATCACCCATTGCTGACGGCTTCGACTCCGTTGTGACATCGTTGTGGTGACAAGCAAGAGGTGGGTCCTTGCCGGCGGTCAACCCGGCCGTTGACGGCCGGTGTGGACGACTCAGCCCCGATCAACCTCCGGCAGCGACGACCAGGCGCCGTGCCGCCCGCTTCGCCGCACGTGCGACGGCAGCACCGTTGCCGTGCTGAGCGCCGACCAGTGCGCCGTCGTAGACGAGCATCAGCTGATCTGCGCAGTCGCGACCGCGCGCAGCCGGGAGCCCGTGCAGAACATCGATGAGCAATGCGCGCACATCGGCACGGTGGGCTGTGATGGCACGTGCCACCGGGCCCTGCGGGTCCGGGTGCTCGGCGGAGGTGCTGATGAACGGGCAGCCCCGCAGCGGGCGTCGCCAATGTCGTGGATGCTCACCCGCGCCGTGCCCCGATCGGAGAACCGCTCCGGTCGGGGCGCGTTCGCGTCCTCGATGAGCCCTGCAGGGCGCGCAGAACGGAGATGGCGTCTCGTCCGCCTGCCGAGCACTCCGACCCACCTGGCCAGCAGGCGCGTCGGAGGTGCTCGACGAGCGGGCTCGTCACGTTGGTCGGGGCGGGGTCCGGAGGTGGGCGTGCTCGCCATGGTGATCGAAGATCATCAGGACCTCGACGGGCCCGCCGTGGCCGGTGATCCAGTGGGGCGTCATCGTGCTGAACTCGGCGGCATGGCCGGCGGCGACGAGGTGTTCGGCGTCGCCGAGCACGAGCCGCGCCGTCCCCTCCAACACGTAGAACCAGTCGCGGCCGGGGTGGACCTGCGGGTCGGGCCGTGTGCGCGAGGCCGGGATGCGCAGCTTGGCGACGATCCGCCCCGAGGGATCGTTGGGTCTGGTGAGCGGCCAGTGCACGCTGCCGTTCGGGCCCACGCCCCGTGTCGGGCGGATGACGACGTCCTCCGCGCCGGCGTCGCCGATCAGCTCGTCGACCGTCGTGTCGAGCGCCCTGGCGAGGTCCGCGAGGTTGTCGATGGCCAGCCTGCGGTGGCCTGTCTCGATGCGGCTGATCGTCGAGGCACCGATGTGCGAGCGCCGGGCCAGCTCGTCGAGCGTCCACCCCCTGGCGAGGCGCAGGCTGCGCAGCCGGCGGCGGGCGACGTCCTCGATCCGGCTCGGCGCGCTCGTCGCATCTTGCTTCATCGGCAAGAGCGTATGCCGAACGGAGAAGAGCGCCTACCGTTCCGGAGATGGCAGCAACGGAACGACACGACGAGGCCCATGGACACGGTCCGCACGGCCACAGCCACGGTCACGTTCATCTCGGTGAAGCGGAGTGGGCGACGTACGCGGCGAACACCGAGCTCCAAGGTGAGGTGTTCATCGGGTTCCTGACCGACACGATCGACTGGATCGACGACCTGCGCAGAGCTGACGGGCTACCCCTGCGGCGCATCCTCGACATCGGCAGCGGTCCCGGCGTGGCGGCGTGCCGGCTGGCGCTGTCGTACCCGGACGCGCGGGTGACCGCGGTCGACTCGTCGACGGCGATGCTCGCGCTGGCGACGCAGCGAGTCGCCCGGCTCGGGCTGGCAGGGCGGGTCGACATTCGCCTCGGGGAGCTGCCCGCTGGGGTCGACGGTCTCGAAGGTGTCGATCTGATCTGGGCGTCGATGTCGTTGCACCACATCGGCGACGAGGTCGGCGCGTTGCGAGTCCTGCGCGACCTGCTCCGCCCGACAGGGCTGCTCGCGATCGCCGAGATGGCGGATCAGACGCTGGTCCTGCCCGACGATCTGGATCTCGACGTCGGCCGGTCCGGCTTCCTCGACCGGCTGGCTGCCGCCGGCGAGGCATGGTTCGCCGACATGCGCCACGGCCTCGCCGATGCGGTCCAGTCGAGCGACGTGCCGGCGATGGTGGCCGCCGCCGGGTTCGAGATCGTCGGGCAACGCGTCGCTCGCGAGCGACTCGACCCACCGTTGAGCGACGACGCCCGCCGCGTCGCGCACGGCGAGCTGCTGCGGTCCCGCACCCAGTTCGGTGACCGGCTCGACGCCGACGACCTGCACACGCTCGACATCCTCTGCGACGAAGACGATCCGCGTGGGGCGATGCACCGCGCGGACCTGTTCATGGCCGCGTCACGTCAGGTCGTCATCGCCCGCCCGGCCGCCGGCTCGACCATCAGCTCACGCAGTGCCGACAGCTCGGCGGCCGTCAGCCCGACGGGTCCGGTGACGTAGGCGTCGATGCCCGCGTAGACGTCGTCGATCGCGTCCACCGCGGCAGCCATCGCCCAGCGTGGCGTGCCGAGCGCGCCTGCGGCGGCTTCGGGCGAGACACCCGAGGCGAGCATGCTGGCGAGACTGTCCTGCTGGTGCTCGATCCGCCGATAACGACGCGTCGCCTCGTAGTCGTCGAGCACCGTGTCCCGGTCGACCCCGAGTGCGAGCAGCAGCACGGCGGCGACGACGCCCGTGCGGTCCTTGCCGCCGTGGCAGTGGAACAGCACGGGCGTGTGGTGTGCGATGGCGATGCCGCGCATGATCGCGCCGAGCTGTGTTGCGCTGTGCTCGAGGATCCCGACGTACATGTCGCGCAGCATCGTCTCGCCGTCGTTGGCCGTCATCTCGGGGGGCGGGGCCACCGCGGCTCCTGGCGGACGGCCGACGATCGGCACGTGCACCGAGATCACGGGTCCAGGGAACTCGTTGCGCTCGACATCCCCGCGCAGGTCGTAGACGGTGCGGATGCCGAGGGCGCGGAACGTACCCAGGTCCTCAGCGGTCAGCTTGTGCAGCGCGTCGGCGCGGAAGACCCGGCCCCACCGCGTCGCGCCGGTCGACGTCGCGTAGCCTCCGAGATCACGGAGGTTGGTGATCCCCGTGAAGGGGACCCGCCGTTCGGCGACCACGACGACGTCACCACCTGCCGTCCTCAACGACACGTACGCCCGCTCCGGCCCGAGTCCATCGAGGCGCACCGTGGTCGAGGTCGTGGCACGCGTGAGCGGGAAGTGCTCGGAGGCCATCGGCGAGGTGCCGACGGCCACGTCGACAGCGAGCGGAGCATCGCTCGCCCAACAGACGACGAGCACCCCGTCGACGCCGCGCTCGACCCGGACGTCGTGCAACGCGGTGACCATCGCACACGACGGTACCCAGGCAAACGTTCCCGCCGGACCAACGGGAGGTGAACGATCAGCATCGTGGCCAGAGGCGTCGCTCGTCACCCTGACCGCCAGCGGAGTGGAAACATGGATCGTCGTCCGGACCTGGTGCCGGCGCCTGTGTGCTACGAGAGGCTCATCCGACCGGCCAAGACGTCGGTGGCGATCTCGCCGACGAACCGCCCCGTTTCGAAACCGCGATGGAGGAGCAGGCGCCGCGCCGCTGTCCTGCTGATCCCCAGGCGGCCGGAGATCAGTTCTGTCGCGCCCTCGACGGCCTCTCGCCAGTCATGTTGCGACGACATCGACCATGGCGCATCGTTTGTGAACTGTCCCAACCGCACTCCTGCTGTACCGGACCCGAACACGTCGCCGAGGTACGCGGCGGGTTGACGTGTCACTCCCGTCGAACCGTCAAGGAACCTACAAGGCGTCGGAACGCCCGTGCAAGTAGGGATGAACTCCAGTCGGACCGTTGTCGTGCCGATGGAAGCGATGTGAGCAACGACCGTGGGCCATTGCTCGACAACGGGCGCCCCAGGGGCAGGCGCGGCCGGGCTTCCGTGTCAGCCGAACCCGTCGATGCGTGGCCCGAGGCGCCCGAGGCGCCCGACTCGCCCGACTCGCCCGACGAGCACGGCCCGCCACCGGCGGTGTCGCGCCGCTCTGCCGTCTGGTCGGCGGCGCGACAGGACTGGGCGACGGCGTCGATCGGTGGACGGTTGATGCTGGTCGCCGCGCTCGCGGCCCTGATGTACGAGTGGAGCTCCGGCAACGAGACGTTCAGCAGCCTGCTCGCGGCGTACTGCCTGAAGGGTCGGATGACCGTCGGCGGGGTGTTGCTCGCAGGAGGAGTCGTCGGCGCGGTCGTGGCCGTCCAACAGATCGTGTCCGGGTCTGTGCTGCTCGCCGGGATCCGGCACCTGTCGCGGCTGTTCGAGGTCCTCACCGAGATCGTCCAGGCCAGGTTCAACGGTCGCGTTCCGAGCTACCGGTCGCTGCCGTTCTTCGCCCGGCTCCCGATCTCGTTCTTCATGGGCGCGTCGTTCGTCGTCACCGAGGATGCGATCGCCGGTGAACGACTGCCGCGGCGCTCTGTCCTGCTGTCGGCGGCGACCGCCGGTGCGACCCTGTTCATGCTGGTCGGCGTGTTCGGAGGGGCCGTCGTCGCCGCCCGCGGGACGCCGTTCCAGAGTCCTGCGAAGGTCGTCCTCGCGATCGTGTCGGACTGGCGGGTGTGGGCGACGATCATCCTCGGACCGCCGTTGGTGAAGATGGCGTTCCGGCGGCTGCGCAGGCGCTGGTTGCGGGGTTCCTGACCGAGCCCGCGCGGCCCCGATCTCGGCCCTGAGCGGGTGCGCGACGGTCGCTGATCAACAGGTCACGCGGGTGTGGATCGGGCGCGCTGGCGACCCGGGCCAAGATTCCGTGCGCAGCGTTGGCTTTCGCCCCGTTGCGAAGGAGATCAACGTGGGGAAGCCGTCGAACAAGTCTGCTGAAGACAAGGCTCGGGTCGTCGTCGCCGTGCTCAAGGGCGAGCTGACGGCAATCGCCGCGGCTCGCCTCGAGGGCGTGTCGGAGCAGACGATCCACAACTGGAAGGCCGCGTTCCTGGAAGGCGGCAGGGCGGGCCTTTCGGTACCCGCCCGGCGCCGTCCGACCGGCCGGGAAGCTGGCCTGCGGGCCAGGATCGAGGAGCTCAACGAGGCGCTCGGAGACGCACAAGTGCGCCTGCGCGTACTGCAGCAGGGGGATCACTCGCTCCCCCCTTCGAAGACCTCGAGATGATCCGCACGGACGCCCAGCTCACGGTCTCGAGGTTCTGCGAGCTGATCGGCCTCTCGCGTCGCTCGTTCTACGACCGGCGCAGCGCGCACCGCGACGGACCGCGACGGAAGGGACCATGGCCGACGCCGGCCCTCGACGCCATCGACGCCGACGTGGTCCGCATCGCCGAGGCCCGGCCGTCATGGGGACATCGGAAGGTGTGGGCGATGCTCCGCGAGAGTGGCCACGACCGGGTCTCGCTGTCGTCCGTCAAGCGGACGATGGCCCGTCACGGCCTGCTGCTGCCGATTGCCGGCCGGGCCGCGGCCACACCGGCGTCCCGGCGCGATCTCCCGTCCGCCGGAGCGACGGTGTCCAGAACCACCCGAGGCTAAAACTCAAGTGCCTCCATCTGTGCACCGATTCTTGAATCGAGCCAGCCAACGGCTCCAGCCGGCACCACGCAACGCGGATCCCGTGGATCACCCCCCACGACCGCCACCCATGGAGCGAACGGTTGCTGTTCAAGAATCCGGGAGTGGGAGCACGAAGACATGACGACCACGGAGCTGATCCAGGGAAATGACGTCAACCAGGTCGGCCGCATCGGCGTCGGCAGCGCCGACCTGCGCAGGACGACGGTGAGCAGGGAGCTGGTCGTGGTCGGCGATCGCGCCGAAGCGCTGTGGCAGATGTACCGCGAAGCGTTCGAACCGCTGGTGGGGCTGGCGATGCAGAAGCACCTCTGGTCGAGGAGCGAGATCCTCGAAGAGCTCGCCAACGAGCAGATCGTGAAGTTCATCGGGTGGCGCGGCGACGTGCCGGTCGGGATGTGCATGATCACCAACAACCTCGAACTGGTCCCGATGATCTCGCCCGCGTTCTTGCGCGAACGGTTCCCGGAGCACGCCCAGCGCAACTCGATCTTCTACGGGATCATGATCTTCGTGAGGGCCGGCCATCGCGGCCAGACGCTGTTCGCCCGACTGACCACGCACATGGCGCAGGAGACCGCTCTGCACTCCGGCGTCGTGCTGTTCGACATGTGCATGTACAACCGTGAGAACGGGTCGCTGGACGTCAACCTCGGACGGCTCGCCCGCCCGTTCAAGCACAGCTCGATGTCGCTGGTCGACCAGCAGACCTGGTTCGCGGTTGAGTTGCCCGAGGCGCTCGAGGGCATCGCCGACACCGCCAGAGCCACACGCTGAGGCCGCCATGACCCTGCGTACCGACACCCTCGATGCGACGCCGTCGTCGCCCAGCCCGACCGCCACCGACGCATCGGCACCGTTGGTCGTGGTGCCGGCCGAGCTGCGCGATGTCGCTGTCGAACGCGACCTCGTCCGCGCCGGTGGCGTCCGCGAGGTCGCTCACGTCGTCGGGATCATCGCGGCATGGGCGGCGCTGATCGCGGTGGGCTACCGCGCCGGCACCATCTGGGTGTGGATCCCAGTCTGGATGTGCATCGCCTTCCTGATCATCGGGCTCGCCGGGGCCGGCCACGACTGCGTCCACGCGACGCTCGTCAGGCCGAAGCGGGCGAACACGATCGCCGGGCACATCGTGATGTCCGCAATCGCGATCCCGTTCGGGACGTACCGGCAGTTCCACCTGTTGCACCACGCGGACACGCTCGGGGCGACGGACCCGGAAGGACCGCCGGGCGATTTCACCAGCCGCCTGCAGTACCTGCTCTTCCACGCACTTCTCGGCGCCGGTTTCCTGGCGATGATCTGGTGGGGCACGCTGGGTGGCGCGCTCGGACGGCCGCCGTGGTGGGCGCGCACCCGCCACAGCCGGCTGGCACTGCGCCACGCGTGGTTCCCGGCGCTGCCGGTCCTCGCCGCGTTCGCCGTCGCGAGTGCCTCGTCGGACCTGTTCCGTCACGTGTGGCTCTACCCGTGGCTGTTCGTGCTGGTCCCCGTGTTCCCGTTCGTGCTGCTCAGCGAGCACTACGCAGGCCGTGCGGAGGACGGGATCACCGACAACACGTACACGATCAGGTCAAATCCGGTGACGAGGTTCGCGGTGTTCAACATCAACTTCCACACAGCGCACCATCTGATCCCGCGGGTTCCGAGCGCGCACCTGCGTGAGTTCGACCGGCTCGTCGAACCGTACGAGACGCGTCGGGCAACGGGGTACCTGGCGTTCCACCGCAGCGTCGTGGCGCCATTGCCGTGGCGGGCGAGGAGGCGCAACCCGCCCGAGTAGCCCCGGTTCGGCGAAGATCTACTGCAGCCGCGACACAAAGTTGTCGACAACACGGTGATGAGCATCTCTGTACGAGTCGGCGCGCTCGGCGCGCAACCCGCTGGCGCAGGCCCCCGCGGGGTTCGATTCGACGGCACGTGGTGATGGAGTCGCGCTCCACCGGCATCTCGGGCGCGCCGACCGGAGGTCCCCCGAGCGCCGACGTGGCCCCGGGCACGCGCAGGTCTGCGTCCGTTCGTCGGGCGCGGGCGGGCAACAGCAGGCACAGGCTCCCGGCGCACGCGCCGAGGCTGCTGCGGGCCCGCGTCGCATGGATCTACCTCGCCGCGACGCTCACGTTGGCCTGTGTGTATGCGGCGGGTCTGCTCGACAAGTCGGTGTACTCGGTGCTGTTGGGCGGCACGTGCGTCAGCATCGCCGTCGGCATCCGGCGCAACAGGCCGAGCCACCAGTGGCACTGGTGGGCGTTCATCCTCGCCACGCTGCTGTGGTCGCTGGCCGGTGTGACGCGCGACTACGTCGACGCCACCGGCGATCTGACCTCGTCGAGGTCGTTGCTGCCTGACGTGTTCGCGATCCCGGCCTACGCCGTCGTCGCCGTGGCGCTGACCGGGCTGCTGCGGTCACGACGGACCGGCTACCGCGATCGCAACGCGTGGCTCGACGGCGCTGTCGTCTCGCTCGGCGCGCTGCTCCTTGCCTGGGTCTTCGCGGTGCGACCGACCCTCGCCGATGTCACGGCATGGCTCCCGGCGCAACTCGCGGTCGCGATCTACCCGCCGCTCTCGGCATTGCTCGTCACCATCGGGTGCCGGCTCGCATTCGGGTCCAACAAGCGCAGCCCGTCGCACCAGATGGTGTTCGTCGGCACGGTCTGCCTTCTCGTGGGCGACATCGCGTTCGCGATGGAGGAGGTCGGGACGCTGACGGTGGGCCGCGTGTACGAGCTGCCGTTCCTGATCGCGTCCGCACTGTTCGGCGCTGCCGCCCTGCACCCGTCGATGCGCCACCTCAGCCGTCCGAGCGGCAAGCGTGCCGGGCGGTTGACGTACCCGCGCATCGTCATCCTTGGCATCGCGCTCCTGCTGCCGGCGCTGGTCGCCGTCGTGATGCCGGCGACCACGAGGGCGGCGAAGTGGTTCCTCGGCGTCAACCTCTCGATGCTCGCGCTTGCCGCCGCGACACGCCTGCTGTTCACGGTCCGCGAGCAGTCGCAGTCCGAGGCGCGGCTCGCCTACCAGGCGACGCACGACGACCTCACCGGTCTGCCCAACCGCACGCTCGCCCTCGAGCACATCGAGGAACGGTTGCGCCACAACGAACAGACCGGCGCTGCACTCGCCGTGATGTTCGCCGACCTCGACCAGTTCAAGTTGATCAACGACTCGATGGGCCACGCCATCGGTGACGAGCTGCTGATCGCCGCGGCAGCACGGCTGAAGAACGCCGTCCGCGCCGAGGACCTCGTGGCGCGGATCTCCGGCGACGAGTTCCTCATCGTGTGCGATCAGGTCGACCTGAACACCGCCCAGTCGCTCGCAGAACGGATCCGGATCGCGTTCAACGAGTGCTTCGACCTGTCGGCGGGCAAGCTCTACGCGACCACGTCGATCGGCGTCGCCGTGACCGAGCACGACAACCTCGACGATGGCCCGTCGCTCGTGCGCGATGCAGACACGGCGATGTACCGCTCCAAGGTCACAGGGCGCGACACGATCACGTTCTTCGGCGTGGAGATGCGCCGGCGGGTCGAACGCCGCGTCGAGCTGGAACGGCTGATGCGCGCCGCGCTCGAAGCAGGCGAGATCATCCCGTTCTTCCAACCACTGGTCACCTTGCCGGCCGGTCAGGTGGAGGGGTTCGAGGCGCTCGCGCGGTGGCCCCACATCGACGGGGAGATCAGCCCGGCGGAGTTCATCCCGGTCGCCGAGGAGTCCGGGCTGATCGTCGCCCTCGGCGCGACCATCCTCGACCAGGCCTGCAGGCAGCTGGCCGAGTGGCGTCGCTCATTGCCAGGGGCTGCCAACGCGTACGTCTCCGTCAACCTCTCCCCGCGCCAGCTGCTCGAGTCCGACATCGTCGACACCGTGTCCGAGGTGCTCGCGCGGTGGGGTCTTCCCGGCGCGGCGCTGTGCTTGGAGATCACCGAGAGCGTGATGATGGAGGACACGATCGAGACCCAGGCGGCTCTCAACGCGCTGTGCAGCCTCGGCCTGTCGCTGTCCGTCGACGACTTCGGGACCGGCTTCTCGTCGCTCTCCTACCTCAAGAAGTACCCGATCAGCAAGGTCAAGATCGACAAGTCGTTCGTCGACGGTCTCGACGAGGTCGACGCCGACCAGTCGCTCGTCGTGGCGATCATCGCGATGGCGTCGGCGCTCAACCTGAGCACCATCGCCGAGGGCGTCGAGCGCGTCGCTCAGGCCAATCGCCTGTTCGAGCTCGGTTGCACGGACGCCCAGGGCTACTACTTCGCGAGAGCGATGGCGGCGCACGCGATCCCCGACGTCGTGCTCCCGTTGGGCTTCGCGCCAGCGGCGCCGCGGCGGCTCAACGTCTGACCCGCGGCGCCGCGCGGCCGACGAGACCCGGTGCGAGCTGAGCGCGACGGTCGTTGCAGAATCGAGCATGACCATTCGCGGCGCGGCCTGCATTGCCGGCGCGTACGAGCACCCCGAACGAGTCATCCCGGACCGTTCGGTGGCGCAGATCCATGCCGAGGTCGCAGTCGGGGCGATCACCGACGCGGGTCTGTCGCTGTCCGACGTCGACGCCTACTTCTGCGCGGGGGACGCTCCGGGGCTCGGTGGCATCTCGATGGTCGAGTACCTCGGCCTGCGCGGGGTCCGGCACCTGGATTCGACGGAGACAGGAGGCTCGTCGTACCTGTTCCACGTCGCGCATGCGGCGGCGGCGATCGCCGTCGGCAAGTGCCGGGTCGCGCTGATCACGCTCGCCGGCAACCCGCGCAGCGGTGGGCGACCGCCGGGTGGCGCCCTCGGAGGGGCCCCTGAGTTGCCGTTCGAGAGCCCCTACGGGCTGTCGGTGCCGGGGTTGTACGCGCTGGCCGCGCAGCGGCACATGTACGAGTTCGGCACAACGAGCGCGCAGCTCGCCGAGATCCGCGTCGCCGCTGCCCACCACGCCCAGTTCAACCCGCACGCGTTCTTCCGCGACCCGGTCACCGTCCAGGAGGTGCTCGCCTCGCCGATGGTGAGCGACCCACTGCACCGGCTCGACTGCTGCGTGATCACCGACGGAGGAGGCGCGCTGGTCGTCGTCCACCCCGACGTCGCGCGAGCGCTCTCGCGCCCGTACGTCACCGTGCTCGGCGCGGGTGAGGCACCGAAGCACGCCGACAACGGGCGGATCGACCTGACCTACTCCGGGGCGGTGTGGTCCGGCCCGATCGCGTTCGACGAGGCGGGCGTGCGGCCCACCGACATCGACTACGTCTCGATCTACGACTCGTTCACGATCACCGTGCTCGAGTCGCTCGAGGACCTCGGTTTCTGCCCGAAGGGCGGGGGTGGCACGTTCGTCCTCGACGGCACCCTGCAGGCCCCGTTCGGGCGGCTGCCGTTCAACACCGACGGCGGCGGCCTGTGCAACAACCACCCCGGCAATCGTGGCGGGATGACGAAGGTGATCGAGGCGGTCCGTCAGCTGCGCGGCGAGGCGAACCCGGAGGTCCAGGTGCCGAACTGCGAGCTGGCGCTCGCCCACGGCACGGGCGGCTCGCTCGGCACGCGGATGGGCAGCGCCACCTTGATCCTCGCGAGGCAGGACTGATGGCGACACCGCTGCCTGCGCCCACGCCGCACGTCACGCCGGACGCCGAGCCGTACTGGCGGGCGGCGTCGGAGGGTCGGCTCCTCCTGCTGCGGTGCGAGACGTGCGCCACGGTGATCTGGTACCCGCGACCGTTCTGTTCTGCCTGCGCCGGCAGTTCGCTGTCGTGGGAGGAGGCTGCGGGCACGGGGTCGGTGTACAGCTTCACCATCACGAGGCGCGGCCAGGGGGCCTATCGCGACGCCGGCCCGTACGTGCTCGCCTACGTCGAGCTCGATGAAGGACCCCGAGTGCTGACCAACATCGTCGACTGTCCGGTGGACGACGTCCGCGTCGGCCAGCGGGTCACCGTCGTGTTCCACAGCAGCGGGGAGGGGACCGCGTTGCCCCGCTTCCGTCCGCGCGCCGGCGACGGCCGCGATGGCGGACGGGTCGGACGCGCGGGCAGTTCAGACACGGCACAACGGACGGAGATCACATGAGCGCTGGACGACCGCTTCCGGGGACACCGGAGCCGATGCATCGCTGGCACGGACACGGTGGCGTGCGCCTCGCCGGCGACGCGTGGGGCGACCCAGAGGGGCCGCTCGTGCTGCTGCAGCACGGCGGCGGGCAGACCCGCCACGCCTGGAAGGGCGCAGGCGAGAGCCTCGGCGCGGCGGGCTACCACGCGATCGCGTTCGACGCCCGCGGCCACGGCGACTCCGACTGGGCCCCCGACGGCATGTACGGCCAGGACGTGATGGTCGAGGACCTCGTCGCCCTCGTCGACGAGCTCGGCGGTCGACGCCCTGTGCTCGTCGGCGCGTCGATGGGTGGCGGGACGAGCCTCGTCGCCGTCGGCGAGGACCGCGTCGACGCCACGGCACTCGTGCTCGTCGACATCGCGCCGCGGATCGACCTCGGCGGGGTGCAGAAGATCCAGTCGTTCATGGGCCAGCGGCCCGACGGGTTCGAGTCGTTGGATCAGGTGGCCGACGCGATCGCCAGCTACCAGCCGCACCGCCAACGACCGCGCAACCTCGACGGGCTCGCCAAGAACGTCCGCCTCGGCGACGACGGTCGTTATCACTGGCACTGGGACCCGAAGTTCCGTGCCGGCACGCGCGACCTCGGCCAGCGGACGGCGCGGCTCGAGGCGTGTGCCGGCAACCTCACCCTGCCGACGCTGCTGGTCCGCGGCGGGCTGTCGGACATCCTCACCGAGGAGGGTGCGCGCAGCTTCCTCGAGCTGTGCCCGCACAGCGAGTACGTCAACGTCACCGGGGCGGGGCACATGGTCGCCGGCGACCGCAACGACATCTTCGCCGGCGCGGTGATCGACTTCCTCTCCCGCGCGGTGCCCGTGCACGGCACGCCGGTGCGGCCGCCGCACCAACCGCAGCCGCACCACGAAGGCCCGCCCGGCGACGTCCTCGACGTCCCGTAGCGCTGAGCCCTCGTTCAGCCGTTGTGGCCGCAGGCGGAACGCACGTCACGTTCCGGCGGTGACCGGAACAAGCGGTCAACTGCGGGTGGCGAGCTGGCGGAGATCGCCCGATCGGGCGAGTCGCGGCCGAGAATGGTCAAATTGGCGTACCCCCGCCCCAACCCGAAGGATGCTGAGATGCCCGCACCTGGAATGCACTCAGGGATCGCCACCGACGATGCCCTCAACCTGTCGATGTCCGAGCACGCCGTTCCGCTGTACGAGCACGTCAAGCAGTTCATCGCCAACGAGATCGACCCGATCACCGAGGAGTACTACCGCCTCGGCGAGGGCCGCGCCGACAAGTGGGGCT
>JBBQTN010000094.1:0-18640 GCA_038213195.1 Acidimicrobiales bacterium
CGCCCGGTGCCGACGCCGGTCGCCGAGCTCGGGCCGGGCGAAGTGGGCTACCTCATCGCCGGGATGAAGGACGTCGGTCAGGCGCGCAGCGGGGAGACGGTGACGACCTACCACCACCCGGCGACGGTGGCGCTGGAGGGCTACCGCGATCCCAAGCCGATGGTCTTCTGCGGCCTGTTCCCGATCGACGGCGACGACTTCGAGCTGCTGCGCGAGAGCCTCGAACGGCTGAAGCTCAACGACGCCTCGATCACGTACGCGCCGGAGTCGTCGGGCGCGCTCGGGTTCGGGTTCCGCTGCGGGTTCCTCGGCCTGCTGCACATGGAGATCGTCAAGGAGCGCCTCGAGCGCGAGTTCAACCTCGCCCTGATCGCCACCGCGCCGAGCGTCGAGTACCGGGTGCACAAGACCAACGGTCAGGTCGAGCTCGTCGACAACCCCGCCGACCTGCCGATGCCGCAGTCGATCGACTACATCGAGGAGCCCTACTTCCGGGTCAGCATCATCACCCCGAAGGACTACACCGGCACGCTGATGGACCTCTGCCAGAACCGGCGGGGCGAGATGAGCAAGCTCGAGTACCTCTCACCCGAGCGCGTCGAGCTGCACTACGAGATCCCGCTCGCCGAGGTGGTCGTCGACTTCTTCGACCAGATGAAGAGCCGCACCCAGGGCTACGCCAGCCTCGACTACGAGCTCAGCGGCTACCAGCGCAGCAACCTGGTCAAGGTCGACCTGCTGCTCAACGGGATCGTCGCCGATGCGTTCAGCACGATCGTCCACCGCGACAAGGCCTTCGCCTATGGCAACCGGATGTGCGAGAAGCTCAAGGAGCTGATCCCGCGGCAGATGTTCGACGTGCCGATCCAGGCCGCGATCGGCGGCAAGGTGATCGCCCGTGAGACGGTCAAGGCCAAGCGCAAGGACGTGCTCGCCAAGTGCTACGGCGGTGACATCACCCGCAAGCGCAAGCTGCTCGAGAAGCAGAAGGAGGGCAAGAAGAAGATGAAGTCGATCGGCCGCGTCGAGGTGCCCGGCGACGTGTTCATCTCCGCCCTGAAGCTCGATTAGCGTCGCCCGCCGAGACGCCCGATCGGGCGTCAGCACGGGGGTGCGTCATGGCCAGTCCGCAAGCCGAGGCCGTCAAGGCACAGATGCGGGAGATGCGCGACTCGCTCGACCCCAACGCTGCGGCGCCGACGCTGGAGGAGCAGCGTGCCGGATCGATGGCGGCGATCGGGGCGATGGGCACGATGCCCGCCGACGTCGACGTCGAGGACGTCGAGGTGCCGGGCGGGATCCCCGCGCAGTGGATCACCCCGGCCGGTGCGGATCCGAACAAGGTCGTGCTCTACCTGCACGGCGGCGGCTACGTGATCCTGTCGATGCGCAGCCACACCCGGCTCGTCGCGCACATCGCCGCTGCTGCCGGTTGCCGGGCGCTGAACGTCGACTACCGGCTCGCGCCGGAGCATCCCCACCCCGCGGCAGTCGACGACGCGCTGGCTGCGTACCGGTGGCTGCTCGATCAGGGGATCGCCCCGGCGAACATCGCCGTCAGCGGTGATTCGGCGGGCGGCGGTCTCACCGTCGCGACGCTGCTGGCGATCAAGGACGCCGGCTTGGCGCAGCCGGCCGCAGGTGTGCCGATATCGCCGTGGGTCGACCTCGAGGGCGTCGGCGAGTCGATGGACAGCAAGTCCGGCAGCGACCTGATCGTCCAGCGCGAGGGTCTCAAGCAGATGGCGGACATGTACCTCAACGGCCGCGACGCGCGGCACCCCACAGCTGCACCGTTGTATGGCGATCTGCGCGGCCTCGCCCCGCTGTACATCCAGGCGGGTGGGGACGAGACGCTGCTCGATGACTCGACCCGCCTGGCGACGCGAGCCGCGCACGCCGGCGTGGAGGTCCGCCTCGACGTGTTCCCGGAGATGCAGCACGTCTTCCAGTTGTCGGCCGGGCAGGTGCCGGAGGCCGACGACGCGGTTGCCCGGATCGGCGCGTTCCTGCGCGAGCGGCTCGGGCGTTGACGGCGCCTGCCTCCGCCCGGTCAGCCGGCGCGCAGGTTCCAGCCCTCGAGCACCAGCTCGCCGCGCTTGGGAGCGAGCACACCGACTGACGAAGTGTCGTTCTCCAGGACCCGACCGACGGTGGCCGGCAGCCCGAGCATCCGCGCGGCGAGGATCCGGCTGATGTGCCCGTGGGTGAACGCGACGACCGCCCGCCCGACGGCCACCCGTTCCAGCTTGGCGAAGAACGAGTCGCAGCGCGCCGATGCCTGGGTGAGGCTCTCCCCGCCGGGGCAGCCGTCGGCGAACAGGTTCCAGCGCGGGTGGTGCAGCTCGATCTCCGCAGAGGTCAGGCCCTCGTAGTTGCCGTAGTCGTACTCGGCCAGCGCATCGACGATCGTCGCCTCGTTGTGCGGCATCGAGAGGTGCGCGGTGTGCCGCGCCCGCTGCAGCGGGCTGGTGAACACCAGCGCCGACTTGCCGCCGAGCTGACGTCCGATCACGTCGCCGACACGGCGAGCCTGCTCGATCCCGGACGGTGTGAGCGGCAGGTCCGTCCGACCCGTGTGCCGGCCGCTGTCGGACCACTCCGTCGCGCCGTGGCGCACGAGCAGGACGAGCGATGGCAACGAGACTCCGGGATCGGACACGGCCGCGAAGGGTAGAGGAGCCGCGTGTCCGCCACTCCAATCAACGCACGGGCTCCGCGGCCGTCGAGGCGCGAGCCGGCGGCGACGAACCGACAGCACCCGGTGGTGATGTGGTTCCGCCGCGATCTGCGTCTGGCCCACCATCCTGCGATCGCGGCAGCCGTGGCGGACGGCGTCGAGGTGATCCCGCTGTTCGTCGACGATCCCGCGTTCGATCGCGCCGGCGCGGCGCGCCGGGCCTATCTACGTGTCGCGTTGGAGTCGCTGCGCGACTCGATGGGTGGTGCTTTGGTGATCCGCCGCGGCGATCCGCGTGACGTCCTGCCACGGCTCGCCGCCGAGACCGGCGCGTCCGCCGTCCACGTCAGCCGTGACTACAGCCCGTACGGACGTCGTCGCGACGCGGCCGTCATCGAACGGTTGCGCACAGTGGGAGTGGCGCTCGCCGGCACGGGCTCGCCGTACGCCGTCGCGCCGGGAACCGTGCTGAAGGCCGACGGCGCGCCGTACCGGGTGTTCACGCCGTTCGCCCGGGCCTGGTCGTCGCGGCTGTCGAGCGGCGTGCGCGACATGATCGACGAGCCCGAGGTGCGCTGGCGTGGAGCGCCGGGCATCGCCTCCGATCCACTCCCGGATGCGCCGCAGCCGCCGTGCGAGCTGCCGGCGATCGGCGAGCCGACAGCACACCGGCGTTGGGCCGAGTTCGCCGCAGGGCCCCTGGCGCGCTACGCGCAGGACCGCAACACGCCGGGGATCCCTGGCACCAGCCGGCTGTCGGCCGATCTGCGATGGGGCGTCCTGCACCCGGTCCAGTTGCTGGCCGGGCTCGACGATGGCCCTGGCGCGGCGACCTACCGCAACGAGCTCGCCTGGCGGGACTTCTTCGCCGATGTGCTGTTCCACCGCCCGGAGTCGGCATGGCACAACCTCGACACGGCGATGGACGCCATGCCGGTCGACACCGACGGCGCGGCGCGGCGGCGGTTCACGCGATGGGCCGAGGGGATGACCGGCTACCCGATCGTCGACGCCGGGATGCGCCAGCTCGCCGCCGTCGGGTGGATGCACAACAGGGTGCGGATGATCACCGCCAGCTTCCTCGTCAAGGACCTGCACGTGCCGTGGTGGTGGGGTGCACGGCACTTCATGGCGCACCTGATCGACGGCGACCTCGCCTCGAACAACCACGGCTGGCAGTGGACCGCGGGGACGGGCGCAGACGCCGCGCCGTACTTCAGGGTCTTCAACCCGACCGCGCAGTCGGAGAAGTTCGACCCGTGCGGCAACTACATCCGCGCCTGGGTGCCCGAACTGGGTGCGCTCGACGACGCGGCGATCCATTCGCCGGGTCGGGCGCGTCCCGACGGCTACCCCGCGCCGATGGTCGTCCACGCCGCCGAACGGGTGGAGGCGCTCCGCCGCTACGCCGCAACACGCGTCTGATCGTCCCGCGCGGCCGGCAGTCGGTAGCCTGGAAACCCAACCACCTATTCGTTCCGCCGAGGAGTGCCGTGCTCGACGAACGCAAGACTGCGATCCTGCGGGCCATCGTCCAGGAATACATCACCACCGCTCAGCCGGTGGGGTCGACGCACATCGCCAGCGCGCCCGGAGTGCAGGTCAGCTCGGCCACCGTGCGCAACGAGATGGCCGTGCTGGAGCAGGAGGGCTACGTCGCCCAGCCGCACACCTCCGCCGGCCGCATCCCGACCGACAAGGGCTACCGGTTCTTCGTCGACCACATCGGGCGCCCCGGTCATCTCGACGTGATCGCCACCCGCCGGGTCGGTGACTTCTTCGAGACCACGACCGGCCGGCTGGAGGAGCTGCTCTACCAGACCTCCAACCTGCTCGCGCAGATCAGCACGCACGCCGCGGTGGTGGTCGGTCCGAGCGTGGAGCGGGCCGTCGTCCGCTCGATGCAGGTCGTCGGGCTGTCGCCGCGCCACGCAACGGTGGTGGCCGTGCTCTCCAACGGCTCGGTGGAGGACGCCTCGGTCGAGCTCCCGGAAGACACGTCGGACGTGCGCCTCGCTGCGGTCAGCGCGCACCTGCAGGCCCATCTGGTCGGCCACCCCCTCGATCAGCCGGCGCCGCTGCCGGCGAGCGGCGACGTCACCGTCGACGAGTTGTGCGCCGCTGCCGTGCACGCGCTCCGGCCAGGAGACACCGAGGAGGCAGTGTTCGTCGGCGGCGCGTCGTCGATGGCCCAGGCGTTCGACGCGGTGGAGACGGTACGCAGCGTGCTGCGCGCCCTCGAGCAGCAGTACGTCGTCGTCGCGTTGGTGCGCGACATCCTCAACCGCGGGCTGTCCGTCGCGATCGGCACGGAGCACGGCGTCGAACCGCTCGCAGCGTGCTCGGTCGTCGTCGCCCCCGTCGTCGTCGACGGTCAACAACTGGGGACGATCGGCGTGCTCGGTCCGACCCGGATGGACTACCCGCAGGCGCTGGCGACGGTCGAGGTGGTCAGCGACCGGCTCGGCCGCCGGCTCGGAACGGGCGACCGTCACGGCAGACGCAGGGCTGGCTGACGTGGCCGACTACTACGACCTGCTCGGTGTGCCACGCAACGCGACGGCCGATCAGCTGAAGAAGGCCTACCGCCAGCGCGCCCGCGAGCTGCACCCGGACGCGAACCGCGAGGACCCTGGCGCAGAGGAGCAGTTCAAACAGGTCGCCCAGGCCTACGAGGTGCTCGGCGACCCGGAGACCCGGGCCCGCTACGACCGCTACGGCGAGGCCGGCGTCGGTGCGGCGGCCAACGGCGCTGGACCGAACCTCGGTGACATGTTCGGCGGTGGCGGCCTCGGTGACATCTTCGACGCGTTCTTCGGCGGCGGCAGCGGCAACCCGTTCGGGGGTGGTCAGCGCGGCCAGACGGGGCCGCCACGCGGGCAGGACCTCGAGGTCGTCGCCGACATCACGTTCGAGCAGGCGGTGACTGGGGCGACCGTCCCCGTCGAGGTGCGCACCGCGATCCGCTGTGAGGACTGCAACGGCACCGGCGCTGGTCACGGCACGCAACTGGTCACGTGCAGCGAGTGCAACGGCCGGGGACAGGTGCAGCGCGTCCGTCAGAGCCTGCTCGGGCAGATGGTCACTGCGTCGGTGTGCCCCAAGTGCAACGGGCTCGGCCAGGTCGTCGTCACCCCGTGCCCGGCCTGCGGTGGCGAAGGCCGTCAAGTCGTCGAGAAGACGTACCAGGTCGACGTGCCCGCCGGCGTCGACACGGGCTCGACGCTGCGCCTCACCGGGCGCGGCGCGGCCGGCGCCCACGGCGGAGCCACCGGCGACCTCTACGTCCACCTCCGTGTCTCACCGAGCGAGCTGTTCAGCCGTGACGGCGACGACCTCGTGCACGTCCTGCCGGTGTCGATCGCCCAGGCGGCGCTGGGGATGAAGTCGACCCTGGCGACGTTGGAGGGCGACCTCGAGATCGTCGTGCAGCCCGGCACGCAGCCAGGGCGCGAGATCGTCTTCCGCCACCGTGGGGTGCCGCGACTGCAGGGTCGCGGTCGCGGCGACCTGCGCGTGCTGATCAACGTGCAGGTGCCGACCAACCTCAGCGATCACGAGGCCGAGCTGCTGCGCAAGCTCGCAGAGTCTCGCGGCGAATCCGTCGGCGTCCCGGACCCGGGCCTGTTCTCACGGATCAAGTCAGCGTTCCAGTGACGGTCCCCGTGGAACTGCGCGCCAGCGCCGGCCATGTGTTCGTCGATTCCCTCGACCATCCGGAGCTCGACGCCCGCGACATCCATCACCTGCGTCGGGTGCTGCGCGTCCGCGACGCCGACGTCGTGTCGGCGAGCGACGGTGCAGGGCGGTGGTGCACCGGCAAGCTGCGTGGCGACGTCCTCGACGTCGACGGTCCGATCCTGGTCGACCCGCCGCAGCGGCGGGTCACCATCGCCGCGGCTGTGCCGAAGGGTGACCGCGCAGAGTGGATGGTGCAGAAGCTGACCGAGCTCGGCGTCGGGCGGATCCTGTTCGTCGAGTGCACCCGCAGCGTGGTCCGCTGGGACTCGACGCGGGCGATCTCGCAGCTCGCCCGGCTGCGGCGGATCTGCCGGGAAGCGGCGATGCAGAGCAGGCAGGTGTGGCTGCCGGTCGTCGACGGTCCGCAGCCGTTCCAGACGGTGGTCGAGGGCGCAGGGGTGGCCGTCGCCGACCCCGACGGATGCCCACCGTGTGCGGTCGCGTCCTGGCAGACGATGGTCATCGGGCCAGAGGGTGGGCTCACCCCGGAGGAGCTGGGCTGCGGGGCACCGCGGCTCGCGCTGTCGTCCCACATCCTGCGGATCGAGACAGCGGCGGTCGCTGCTGCGGTGCTCGCGGGCATGCCGAGACCGGAGGGAGGTGATTGACGGTGGGTGAGATTTCTTCGAATATTGCCACGGAGCGTTGCACAACCCCCCCGGGGGTGGCAGAGTGCATGCAAGCGGGCGGGGTTATCCACAACGGAGGCGGGAATGCAGGTTTTTGATGAGGAGAGTGGCGCTCCGTCGCCGTACAGCCGAAAGGTCGGCGATCGACTGCGCGTCATCAGGCGACAGAAGCGTCTGTCGCTCCAAGAGGTCGAGAGCACCTCCGATGAGGAGTTCAAGGCATCGGTGCTCGGCGCGTACGAACGCGGCGAGCGAGCTATCTCCGTGCCTCGTCTCGAACGGCTGGCGAAGTTCTACGCCGTGCCGGTCGACCAGTTGCTGCCGCGCGACGAGCTCGTCGCGCCGGAGGGTCTCGTCGCCACCACGAAGAAGCTGGCGATCGACGTGCAGAAGCTGGGTCAGCTCAGCGGCAGCCCGTTCGAGATGCTGATCCGCTTCCTGCGGATGATCCAGGTCCAGCGCCAGGACTTCAACGGCAAGGTGATCACGGTGCGCGGCGACGACACGCGGGCCATCGCCGCGTTGCTCGACGTTCCCGTCGACCAGGTCGGTCAGCGTCTCGACGCGCTCGATCTGCTCTACGCCCCCTGAGACCCGCCGGCCGGCGGCCACGGGGCCGCCTGCCGGCGTCGGTAGCGTTCGCCCTGTGCCGGCCGCGTCGATCGTCCCGTTCGGGGTGTACATCCACATCCCGTTCTGTGCGAAGCGCTGCGACTACTGCGCGTTCGCGACCTGGACCGATCGTGGGCACCTCGTCGACCGGTACATGTTGGCGCTCGCCGAGGACATCAGCCGTGCCGGGCTGCCACCGGTGACCAGCGTGTTCGTGGGCGGGGGGACGCCGTCGTCGGTCCCGCCCGAGGCGCTGGGTGCGGTGCTCGATGCCGTCCCGGTCGTGACCGGCGCTGAGGTCACCGTCGAGTGCAACCCCGACGACGTGTCGGTGGCGATGATGCGGACGTTGCGCGATCACGGCGTGAACCGCGTCAGCCTCGGAGTGCAGTCGATGGTCGACGACGTGCTCAGGTCGCTCGGTCGCACGCACGTGCCCGCCAACGTCGAGCGTGCCGTGCAGGCCGTTCGCGATGCGCAGGTGCCCTCGTTCAACCTCGACCTGATCTACGGCGCGGCCGGCGAGACGTTGGATCAGTGGCAGGCGACGCTGACCGGCGCGCTGCGCCTCGAGCCGGCACACGTCTCCGCGTACGCGCTGACGATCGAGGCCGGGACGCCGCTGGCCGCGCAGCCGGAGCGGCACCCCGACGACGACGATCTCGCCGACAAGTACGAGCTCGCCGACGCCGTGCTGGCCTCCGCCGGGTTGGCCAACTACGAGGTCTCCAACTGGTCGCGGCCCGGGCATGAGTGCCGACACAACGTGCTCTACTGGCGCCAGGGCAACTACCGAGGGTTCGGCTGCGCGGCGCACAGCCATCGCGACGGGCGGCGATGGTGGAACGTGCGCACACCCGAGCGCTACCTCGCGCTCGTCGCCGCGCAGCAGCCGACGGAGGCGGCGGGCGAGGACCTCGACGACGAGACCCGTCGGGTCGAGGGGCTGCAGCTCGCGTTGCGCACTCGCGACGGCATCGCCGCGGACGCGCTCGACGTCACCGACCTCGCCGGTCTGGTCGAACCGTTCGGCGAGAGGGTCAGGCTGACCCGCAGCGGCCGGCTGCTCGCCAACGAGGTCGCGATGCGCCTGCGCTGATGGTGCGGGTCGGCGTCGGCGCGTCGGCGGAGTCGATGGTGCGAGGATGCGGTGTGCGCAGCGGCGATCTGGATCGCTGGAGCTGATCAACGATGCCGACACCTCGTTCGATCATCCGCGGTGGCCGCAGCGTGGCCGTGCTCCGTGCCGCCGACCAGGCCGCGCAGCGCAGCCCGACGGTGTGCGTCAGGACCGGCCGGCCGACGACGTTCGCAACCCGCGCGAGTGTGCCGTCGCTCGCTGCTGCCGCGTGGCTCGAGTTGGTCTTCGGACACGTCCTGGCAGACCTCGTCGCGCGGATCCTGCGCCGGCCGCGGATCACGGTCGTGCTGGCGGTCGACGAGCCCGAGTGGCGGCGCTGGCGAGCGAGGCTGACGCGTGCCGTCGGGCTGTTCGCCGCCGGGATCGGGATGATCGCCGTAGGTCTGATCGCGGGGAAAGGGGCGTTCGTCGTCTTCGGTGCGGTACTCGCGGTCCTCGGCTGGATCGCCCGCATCAGGGCGGTCCTGCGCGCGTGGGTGAGCCTGTCGTACCGCGCCGCCTCCGGCTACGTCCGAGTGTTCCGGGCCCACCCGGCGTTCGATCGGGCCGCGCAGGAGCTGTTCACCAGGGCGGTCGGCGGCGCACCTCGGCGGATGTGACTCACCGTCGTTCGCCGGAACCGCCGTGATAGGTTTTCGGCGCTCGATCGCCGCCCGCGGCAATCTGGGCGTGTAGCTCAGTTGGTTAGAGCGCCACCATGACACGGTGGAGGTCCCGGGTTCGAGTCCCGTCACGCCCACTGAAATGCCTGATGAGCAGGTGTTTCACCATGAGAACCCACCTTGAAGACAACATACGGAGGTCGTCAGACCTCCACCATGCGACTCACGGAGGGCTCCACTCATGGACAAGGCAACCGCACGACTGATCCGGGACTACGGGCTGTGGTGGAAGGTCTCGGGGCGAGCGGCGACCACCGTCGAGGGCTACGAGAGACATTTGGTCCGCTACATCACAGCGGGCTACGTGCTGCCGCCCGTGCTGAGCGAGGCCCGTGAGTACCTCGGCGCCTGCCGCGACGCCGGTCGCTCGACGCAGTGGCTGCACATCGCCTCTCGGTCGCTCAAGTCGGTCGCCGGATGGTGGGCCGAGGAGGAGGACGAAGTCAATGCCCTCAGCAAGCTCAAGTACCCCAAGCTCGACGAGCCGGCGCCCGGCATCATCGCCAGCGACGACGATCTGGATCGGTTGCTCGCCGTGCTCAAGCGTGACCGCACGTTCAGAGGGCTCCGCGACCACGCCATCGTGTTGCTGCTCGCAGACTCCGGTGCACGGCGCAGTGAGATCGCCCGCATCCGCGTCGAGGACGTCGACCACGACGGCGCAGTGATCCTGCTGCCACGCACAAAGTCGTCGAAGGCCCGACGGATCCCGATCAGCAACCGCGCCGGCACGGCACTGCGCCGGTACGAGCGGCTGCGGTCTGCTCATCCTGGCGTTGCCCTACCGGCCTTGTTCTTGAACTGGCGGTACCGCTCAGCGCTACATAGCGACTCGATCACGGCGATGTTCGAGTCACGCTGCGCCGAGGCGGGCGTGTCGATCTCGGCGCACCAGCTCCGACGCCGCTTCGCCAGCGTGTGGGGGGTCTCAGGGGGCTCTGACGACGCACTCTGCTCGATCGCCGGTTGGTCCGATACGCGGATGGTCGCCCGCTACCGGAAGGCCGACCGGGAGAAGATCGCCACCCTTCAGTTCGACACCATCATCAACGGCCGGGCGGGGTGAAGTCCTACGGTGACCCCAGCGGGGGCCGATGTCGCATGGCTAATGCATAACTCTGTGGTGTAAGCACCTCTTACACGACGCGGTGTGGAAGTTGCTATCGACTTAGGACTACATGCGAGGCTCGTTGATCGAGCCTCAGTCGCGGGAGACTGGCGAACACAACTCATTACGCGCAGGAGCCGCCCCCAACCACAAGGGCGGCTCGCCTGCAACACAACCGGAAAGGCCCCGGCAATGACGAACACTAACACAGCCACAGCCCCAGGGCACAAAGTCTGGACACGCTCGGCATCGACGCAGGTCAAGCCTGCCAGCGAACGCAAACGCAAGTCAGGCTTCCTCAGCAAGCTGACGCCGAGGGACGAGGAGGCCGAGGCCACCAATCCCCAACTGGACCAGCTCCAGGCGCTCGACAAGCTCACACTGACGATGCTGCGCTCGAAGGTGCAGCAGACCGGCGACACGAGGCCGAAGCTGACGCGAGACCAGTGCGGGGCGATCCTGATGGGCGTCAGCGAGGAGGACCTCAGCCAGCTGCGCACCGGCATGTCGCCGGCAGAGCGAGAGCGGAAGCGCGACGAGGAGGAGATCGAACAGCAGAGGAAGCTCGTCGAGGCCGAGGGCGACGCGTACGACGAAAAGCCGAAGCAGGTGAAGCCCACGGCGACGAGTACACCCGACGACGACAGCATGCTGTCACCGAAGGCAGCCCTCCAGATCGCTCTCAAGCGGCGCAGGTACGCCGAGGCAGAGGACAAGGCGAAGGCGAAGAACATCCTCGCCTTCGACGAGACCAAGCTCCGCGAGCTGGAGCACGCCAAGCTCCAAGTGCAGAACGTTAAGCACGTCGAGCGGTGGCTGCTGCTCGGCGACCGCGCCAAGACTGTCGGCATCGATCCGCTGACCCCGACGCAACGAGAGATCGTGCGGCTGGTGATGATCGAGGGCAAGGGGCGGCGGCGCTACAGGCCGATCGGTCAGCTCACGATCACGCAGTGGCTGAGCATCCGGCTGAACCTGCACCGCAACCTCATCGGTCCAGCACTGAAGGGACTGGAGAAGCGCAAGTTCGTTGAGCGCGTCGAGCAGGACAACACCGAGTGGCTGTGGCTGCTGGACGATCTGTACTGGACGTCGTACGAGGTTGAGTGGCGGTGGCGGTTCATGCAGAACGCCGGCGTGGCATGGCCCGCCACCGTGAGGTTCGGCATCGACAAGGCGATGGAGCTGGCGTTCGAGATCGCCGACGACATCGGCCAACACGTGAACGACATACGGCGGATGAACAAGGTCTACGACCAGGTTCTGGCGCAGATCATGGATCACAACGCCAACGACCTGGACTGGCACAAGTCACGCCGCAAGCGCTCATGACGCTGACGTGTAACCATGCACTGATTCCGTGCACGGCCGTGCACTGATTCCGTGCAAATCGTACACTGATTCCGTGCATCGCTTGCACTGATTCCGTGGACGAGAAACCCAGCAAACCCTTACGCCATAAGGGTTTCGTACTGGTCAATGGTTAGCTGTATGTAACAGCAAACTGCAGTGCTCCACTTCCTTCACTTCGTTCAGTCAGTAGACCACTTTCGTAATCTTAAGCTTAAGCTTCTCGTGACGAGCGGCTGGCGCCGCTCGGTCCGAGGGGGGAAGAGAACTGATTACTGAGAACCCCCCGCTGAGGATTGACCTGCCGACCCAGCACAGCGTGCTGCTCAGCGTGACATCACAGCGTGCTCTGTTGAGCCCAGCGATCACGGCCGCTCCGGCCGAAGATGGAGGGCATGCAGAGGCGATGCTTGGACTGCGCCCAGTTGGGCCCGTGGGGCCCGTCGGGGCGATGTGTGACCCACACCCGCGCCAGAGACGCCGAGCGCCAGGCTCGCAGAGGCGATCGCTACGGCACAGAGTTCACGGCCGCACGGAGGGCCGTAGCGGCCCAGATCGCACTCGCAGGCGCCTGGCGCTGTTCGCGGGGCGCAGAAGAGCACACAGCGGCCGATGCGTGGCACCTCGATCACCTGCCGGACGGCACACTCGGCCCCAGCTGCCCTCAGCACAACTCTGGGGCGCACCGGTGAGCGGTGAGGCCAGGCGCGCCGACCGCTTCGGCGGCAGCGCCGCCGGTGAAGGCGAGTCAGCGTGCAGTCCGCTCGATCTCGTGTCGTCGCATTACGGCCAGGCTGGGTAAAAGGGGTGAAACAGCAGCGTCGATGGGATCACATTGGCGTCAGGGTTGGCCCCGGCCCACGCATGCAGCTCGTGCTGGCGGCGCTGCTCGGCCGGCAGTGTCGGCTCGCTGAACCCCTCAGACGGGATGTGATGCGGGTCGAAGTCGCCGTCGGCCGGCGTGGTGTTGATGCTCGACATGGTCAGACGGTTGCGGCGTCACCGGTAGGTGGCAGGTGGAGCAGCACGTTGCTCACCTCACGAGCACTGTAGCCGAGGCCGAGGAGCGCCTGGCGCGCCGACGACCGTGGCCTGCTGCGTCTTGGTGGCCTCGTACTGCTCGGTGGCTAAATCGATCTGATGCTCGGTGGCATCGGCGAGGAGCACGTCAGAATGCAGCACCTCTTCGGCTGTGGTGTCCACTGCCACCACTGGCGGCCCAAAGGGGACGCTGACGGGGCGAACGGCACCGAGGAACCGGTGGAGGAGGCCGGCGTCGTAGTAGGTGTGCCCACCGTGATTGCGGTCGTAGATCGAGCGGAAGATGCAGTGCACCGTGCCGGCCACCAGGAAGGTCATCGTGAGAACGAAGGCGGCGATCGTGAAGATCGTGAAGTGCACCGTCATCGAGTCGGGGCCCGTGCCATTGCCGATCTGCGACTCGTAGATGTTCGAGGCACGCTGCATGTCGAGGAAGCCGGAAATGCTGGTGACGATGACGAACAAGGTCGCCCAACCGATCAACCGGCGCCAGTAGCGAGGCAGACTCTGGAGAACGACACCGGCGAGAAACCCTCTGGTCGTCATCCGCATAACTTCATGGTACGCCCTTCCACTACAGCGTGCTTCATCAGACAACCACGCTTGACGCGAAACGCCCCCAACGTTGTACTCGGGGCCATGATGCGTCGTGGGCGCCGGGGATCGAGAGTGTTCTTCAGTACAAAGTCGTGTGATAGAGGCTTACATGATGGCGTCGTGTATCGGCTATGCAATGAGATCACGATGAGCAGCTGAGCCGCGCGAGACTGGAGCGTGCGTAAATCTCGCTCGTTCGCTTCACGAGACCAAGGCGGCAACGCGTCCGACGGGGTGCGTTGGTCGGCCATATGGCCGTGCGCTTCTCGGTTCTCGGATTCGCCGTCACGGCACCGCAAGATCTCACCTGACCGGGTGCTCGGGCGACTCGTCCTGCGGACGGCCGAGCTGCGGTTCGAGTGGCGATCGATGATGCGAGAGTGGTGCGCTCCTCCTACCGGCTCAGCGGTCTTCGTCTACGCAGGCGTGGCTCACTCGCGCTGGGGTACGAGGTCGTGATCGCTAATGGAGTGCTCGCCTACTCGCCCGAGGAGGCGGCGGGCAAGATCGGAGTGAGCCGATCGAAGGTGTACCAGTTGATCGAGCGAGGCGAGCTGCCGATCGTCAAGGTCGGTCGGCGCACGCTGATCCGTCACGTCAGCTTGGTCACATTCCTGGCCGAACGAGAGCATCTGGTGGGGCGGAGGTCTTCGGGATAGTTGCTATCGAGACGGGTAGACCAGTGCAAACCCCGACCTGACGGTTCCACTCGTGGTTCAGTTGACCCTCGTTCCGTGGTCGTCCACGTACGTCGCTGTACTCGACGACAGCTGTAAGGCGCCGACTCCATAGTTGCTATCCGGGCTCTTCAGCGTGCGCACGCCCTGCGACGTCCGGAGACGTGCAGTTGCTATCGGGTCGTTGAAGGTGCCGATGCGTCCTTCGGTCGCCATGATCGCCTCAGATCCCGCTGGGTGCGCTCGGGGCAGCGCCAACACATCCGCGCGCCAGTTTGCTTGAGCGGACTCTCGGTCGCTCTCGGAACGGTCGCGGCGTCGCGGATCGGTCGGTATGGTTCCCCAAAGACACGCAACCGATGAAGTGGATAGGGTCGTTCGACCAACGGGAGGAACGCAGATGAAGAAGTCGTTTGTCGCCGCGACCGGGAGCCTCGTGCTGTTGCTGGGCGCGTGCAGCACGCAGGCACCGAGTGCGAGCAAGTTCGAGACAGAGACCGAGAAGTTCCTCAAGTCGAGCGAGGTCGTGAAGGAGAACTTCGGTCAAGCCTTCGGCGACGCGTCGTGCACCCGCCCCACGTCGAACGCCGTCGGCACGAAGTACACCTGCACCGGCACGGGCACCAACGATGGCGTGGCCTACAGCTTCGACGCGGAGATCACGTCCAAGAGCGGCTACACCGTCATTGCGGCGCAGGCACCGACGACGCTCGGCGCAAGTGACACCACCCCGGCTGCGGCGGGCACCGCGCCAGTGCGGCCTGCGCAACCGGTACCTCAGCGACCGAAGGTGGTAAGCGTATATTGCGACAGCTCAGGCTTCCGTGTAAACGTCCTTGACGACGGTAGCGAGCAACATACCGGAATCCTTTGCTGAGTTTGAGGTATCCGGTATAGTTAGCGGTGGCGACGATAAGCGAAGCCTCCTTACGGAGAGTGGACTTTCGCACTTTGGGGTGGGGTGTTGAGCTGCGTGTGAGGTAGGCGGGCGGGTCGATCTCCCCGTCGTTGTCGATTGCCGCGGTTTGGGGTGGTTCGAGTGGCACTCTCTGTCTGTCCGTGGTAACACGTACAGACAGGAGGGTCGGTAAGATGGGTTCGTTGGTCGCTCGAGGTGAACCGCGTCTGGTTCGGGGGTCGCTGATCACACTGCGCCGCCGATGCGGCAAACCGAACTGTCGCTGCGCGACCGGTGCCGCGCATGAGACACCGGCATTGTCGTACTCGGTTGAGGGACGCACCCGCACGGTGACGTTGCGACCCGAAGACGTTGCCGTCGTGCAAGCCGCGCTGGACCGCTACGCGGTTGCGCGTCAACGCCTCGAGGACGACGCGCTTGCCGGGATCGAGACGTTGCGCGCCCGCTCGTCGGGCCCCGCCGGCCAGTAGCGGTGACGACGAGATGGACCCCTTCGCCGCCTGGGCGGCACTGATCGGGCGCTGCGCGCCGTTGTTCACCCGACCCGGGTTCGAGATCTTCGCCGATCTGATCCGCGGCTGGGTGCTCGCCCCCGGGCGGCGCACGATCACCGCGATGATCTCCGTCGCCGACCCGGCGCGCCGGCGCGCGCATGACGCCTATCACCGCTTCGTGCGCGACGGCGCATGGTCGATGGCGAGCCTGTGGAGAACGATCGCGGTCCATGCCGTCGACCGCTTCGCGCCGACCGGTGCGATCGCGTTCGACTGCGACGACACGCTGTTCCACAAGTCCGGGCGCCACGTCGACGGCGCCGGGGTGTTCCGCGACGCGGTCCGTTCCACCGCCCGCCGAATCGTCTACGCGTCAGGGTTGAACCTGGTCGTGGTCACCTTGCGGGTCACCCCGCCATGGGGAGGCTGCCCGGTCGGGATCCCGCTCAACGTCCGCCTGCACCGCAAGGCCGACCCGACGACCACCATCGCCCACGCCGCGGCGATGATCCGCGAGCTCGCCGACTGGCTCCCACAACGATCGTTCCAGCTCTGCGCCGACGGCGCTTACGCCGCCCTCGCCGGGATAGAACTGCCAGGCACCGATGTCACCTCGCGGATGCGCCGCGACGCCGCGCTCTACGAGCCCGCACCACCACCGACGGGGCGGCGCGGCCGACCGCGCACCAAAGGCGAACGCCTCCCCACCCCACCGAACATCGCCGCCCAGACCCGCCGCCGCGACTGGCAGCAGGTCACGATCAACGCCCGCGGGCACAACATCGAACGCCTCGTCCACGTCCGCGACGTGCTGTGGTACACGGTCAACAAACGCGACCTGATCCGCCTCGTCATCGTCCGCGACCCCAACGGCAACGAACCCGACGACTTCTTCTTCACCACCGACCTCACCGCCACCGGCGCCGACATCGCTACCCGCTACAGCGGACGCTGGTCGATCGAGGTCACCTTCCGCGACACCAAACAAGACCTCCGCGGCGAAAACCCACAATCCTGGAAACGCAAAGGACCCGAACGCGCCGCCGCGCTGTCACTATGGCTCCACGGCCTCACCTGGTGCTGGTACCTCGACAGCCACCCCACCGGAGACACCTGGCCGACCAGACCGTGGTACCCGCGCAAGACCACACCCAGCTTCCTCGACGCGCTCGCCGCGCTCCGCCGACAGATCTGGGCGCAACGAATTACAACACCGTCGTTCCCAACCCACGACAACACCAAAATCATCGACCTACTACTCGACACCCTCGCCAACGCCGCCTAACACCCACCCCAAAGTGCGAAAGTCCACTTGCAGCGACGCATCGTCAAACACCGCACAGCGATCGACGCCGCCCTCGACAGCGGACTGTCGAACGCGTTGATCGAATCGACCAACAACAAGATCCGGCTCATCACCCGCGTTGCGTTCGGGTTCCACGGACCAGAGCCCCTCATCGCCCTCGCCATGCTCAGCCTCGGCGCCCACCCACCCGTCCTACCCGGCCGCGAATGACCCACGGATCAGTCAGGAGGACCAGAAAATGGCTGCACCGTCCCGGTTCAACGCACACGCGTGGAAGCTCGACGGCACCGTGGGGATCACGAGCAGCGACAGCGGGCGGAGTACCTGACCGACGGGTCGGCCGGGGTCGTGGTCGCGATCGATCAGCACTGCTGGTCATCCGGCGAGATCACGACCCAGTCGACGGCGGATCGCGGAGCGCGACGTGGCGAGCCGTCCGACGCCGGCGACTGCGTGCGAGACCATTGCCGTCGGGCCTGGGGGCGCGCCGTCGACGAGGTCGTTCCACAGGAGCGCCCATGGTGCCGCGATTGTGGCACCGAGGCCGGGCATGGTCAGTGCTCGGCCGAGGATCGCCACGCGTCGTGGTGACCCGGTGATTGCTGCGGCGTGTAACGGCGCGGCGATCGCTGCGTATCGCCCGGGTCCATCGGCGAGGTACTGCAGGTAGCGAGCCGCCGCCGATTCTGGTCCGGCGAGCACAGCGTTCGCTGCAGCTGCGCCACTGGTGATCGCGGGGGCGATGCCCTCGCCTTGCAGCGGATTGACGAGCCCGGCGGCATCACCGACGAGGAGGACGTTTCCGTGCGCGGCGATTGTGCCGACTATGCCCATCTTCAACCACCCGCCGAGCCGGCGTCCCTCGACGCGTGCCGAGAGGTAGCCGAGCCGACAGAGGTGCTCGCAGAACTCGTCGAGCCGGGCAACTGCGCGTGATGCTTGCGACCGGTCGCTGCGCATTCCGAGCCCCAACCCGACGTTGGCCATGCCGTCATCGCCAGGGAACAGCCAGCCGTATCCGGGGAAGCCACGGCCGGGCGACTCGTCCCACAGGGCGATGATCGGGCGCTGCACGTCCTGGCGCACGTAACCGCGCTGGGCGAACCCCCACAGCACCGCCGCCTGATCCACGAGTCCCGCGACGGCTGCCACACCGCTCGTGGCCCCATCGGCTCCGATCACGATGCTGGCCGTCAGTCGGCGGCCGTTGTCGAGCTCCACCGATCCATCGGTCAGCAGCGTTGCGCGACCCGTCACCGGTTCCGCGCCGGCGGCCACGGCCTGGTCGCGCAACCAGGCGTCGAAGCGGATCCGGGTGACGGCGATGGCATGGTCCGGGTAGGTGCGGCCGCCACGAGCCGGGAGGACGACTTCGCGCCCGTTCGGTCCGATGACGAGCATCTCACCGACCTTGCGGCCGAACGGGCAGGCCAGACCGAGCGATCCCAGCAACGCCAACGCGCGCGGACCGACGAGGTCGCCGCAGGCTTTGTCGCGGGCGAACGTCGCCTTGTCGATCAAGGTCACGCGTGCGCCTCCTCGCGCCAGCACCAGCGCCGCCGTGCTTCCCGCCGGACCGGCCCCGACCACGACGACGTCTACGGGTGCCCCCGCCACGTCACCTCCGAAGGCCGCACGTTGACAGCCTGACCGAAACGGACACCACATGCACGCTCCCATCCG
>JBBQTN010000095.1:0-18611 GCA_038213195.1 Acidimicrobiales bacterium
CAGCTGGTCGCGCCGGCGACGCAGGTGCACGGCGACGACCACCGTCGCCACCATCGCGACGACCGGCCACCCGAACGCCCACACCCACGGCAGCACGCCGCGGTGGTTGCGGGCGAGGAACCCGAACCCGTCGACCGTGAACACGACCGTGCCGAGCGTCGACATCGCGACCAGCGCTGGTCGCCACCACCTCGTGAACAGCAGGCCGAGCAGGATCGCCGCAGCGGCGACGCCGGCGAGGAGCCACGGCGTTCCGGGAGGGGGCGGGATCCAGAGCAGTCGCCCGACGACCGAGACCGGTTCGCCGTCGACCTGCAACGGCACCTTCCAAGCGTCGAAGACCACGTGCGTCTGACTGCGGTCCGCGGCGACGATCGCAGGTGCCACGGTGTCCATCCAGTGGGTGCGGTGGTCGTGCCACACGACGGTGCGACCGCCGCTGATCCGCTGCCATTGCGGCGCAGCGGAGGAGTCGGCGATCGCCGGCACGGTCACCGTGGCGTAGCGGTTCTGGTTGAGGTACGTCGCCGGCGAGCGGACGTTGCGCTCGATACCTGCAGTGCTGATCCGCAGGTAGGGCTCTCCGTCGTAGCCGTCGATCACGAGCACACCGGCGCCGCTCCACGTCAGCCGCAGCGTGCCCGAGACATCGGCGATGCTGACGTGCAGCCCCTGCACCTGCGGCGAGACCGCGGCGACGGTGACCCGGTAGTCGGAGGTGACCGCCGTCGAGCTGCCTCCGTGCGCGGGCGCGATCGGCATCGCCTGCGGCGCGATCGGCCTGGCCGCGGGCGCGAGCGCGACGAGGGCGGCGAATGCCGCGCCCGCGAACCGGTGCGTGGTGCGGGTCCGTCTGCGCGGTTCGTGCGGCCGGCTCAGCCCGGTCGCTGCATGGGACCAGCGATGCGGGCGCGGGGGCACGCTGCGCTCATCGCGACGACGCACCGGCACCACTCCGACACGGTCGCTCGGCGCGGGCGACCAGTTCCCGCGCAATCGGGTCAGCCCGGCCACTCCGGCGGTCGGGCTGACTGCGTCCGGCTCGGTCAGCCGACGCCCGGGTTGATCGGCGCGTCGGCGATGACGGCGCGCTTGGCGAGGCTCGACATGTCCTCGGCGCTGAGGCCGAGCTCCGCGAGGATCTCGGTGTTGTGCTCACCGAAGAACGGCGAATGGCGTCGGGGTTGCGGCTCGGCCTCGACCAACCGCCAGGTCACGCCCTGCTGCTTGTGGCGGATCATCTGCGGGTGCGGGAGGTAGACCCAGAAGTCGCGGTGCAACAGGTGCAGGTCGTCGTGCACCGAGCCGCTGTCCAGCACCCGCCCGGCCGCCACGCCTGCCGCCTGGAGCGTCTCCATCGCCACCTGCGGACGTTGGGTCCTGGTCCACCCTGCGATCACCTCGTCGAGCTCGTCATGGCGCTCACGGCGCTCGTCGAGCGTGAGCCCGGCCAGGTCGTCGCGTCCGAGCAGCGCGCACAGGCTGCGCCACTCGTCGTCGTCGCGCACCGAGACGACGACCCACGTGTCCTCGCCCCGCGCCGGATACGCCCCCTGCGGTGCGAGCCGTTCGTCGCGACAGCCGTAGTGCACGATCTCCTCGCCTCGTGAGGCCTTCACGAAGGCGTCGCCGATCAGCGTCATCGCTCCTTCGCGCTGTGCCAGATCGACGAACCGCCCGCCGTCGCCCGCGTCGCGCGCCGCCAACCCGAGCACCGTCGCCGCCACGGCATGGAGGCCGGCCACCGGATCGCAGTAGGAGATGCCGGTCTTGAACGGCTCGCCGTCCCCGACGTAGCCGGTCAGCGAGCTCAGCCCGGACATCAGCTCGATCACAGGGCCGAACCCGACGTACTTGCTGTCGGGGCCCTCCTTCCCGAACGCGGCCATGCTGATCGTGACGAGGTTCGGGTTGGTGTTGCGCAGCACCTCGTTGGTCAGGCCGAGCTTGTCGAGCACGTCGGCGCGATAGTTCTCCAGCAGCACGTCCGAGTCAGCGAGGAGCCGCAAGAGCAGCTCCCGACCGTCGTCCTGAGCCAGGTCGAGCGTCAGCGAGCGCTTGTCGCGGTTGTAGGCGTTGAAGTAGTACGACGAGTTCCACGGATCGGCGACGCCCGGCTGGGGGATCAGCGTGCGGATGTTGTCCCACGCCGACGGCGACTCGACCTTGATCACGTCGGCGCCCATCGCCGCGAGGTGCGCCGTGGCGAACGGTCCTGCCCACATCATCGACAGGTCGATTACGCGCAGCCCGGCGAGCGGCAGCTGTCCGCGCTCGCCATCGCCGGCGTTCGCCGGTCGCGGCGCCCACTCGACCGGCGGCTGCACCTCCTCGGACCGCTGCCAGCCGAACCCGCCGAACGGGCGGCCCGGCACCGTCGCCTCCCCGATCGACTCGAACGCGCCGCGCACACGCAAACCCTCGCGTTGCAGCAGATCAGCAGGAGTGCTGGTCACCCCGACCGGCACCTTGTTGGACACGCCGATGTCGAGCAGCTGCTCCTTCGTCTTGTCCATCATCCAGACGTACATCTTCACCGTGAGGTCTTGTTCGACCAGCGGATCCATCCGCAGCAGCGGGTCGGTGAAGCGCACCTCGGACAGCTCGGGGTCGTCGAGCAGCCTGAACAGCGCAGGGACCTGGCGCTCGAGGCAGAACACGCCCGCCCATCCGTCGAGGCACGGGTAGACGCCCCACTGCGCCCGGGTCTGGTTGCCGAGGCGGGGCATGACAGGGCCACCGGTCGCGGTCGACGGTCCGTACAGCTCGAGCATCCCCGCCGCGCACTCCTGCGCCGAGAGGTCGACGAGCTCGCCGGCGTGGTGGCGGCGGCCGCCGTACCACGCGGTGACGGCGACGGCGAAGGCGTTCAGCCCGGCGAGCTTCTCCGACTGGCGACCGCCGGTGACGAGTGGCGTGCGCTCCGCATCGCCGGTGAGCGACATGATCCCGCCCATCGCGAACGTCACCGCGTTCGTCGCCCGGAAGTCGGCGTACGGACCGGTCAGGCCGAACGGCGTCACGGAGACCACAACCAGGTGGGGGTGGCGGATCCGCAGCGCAGCCCAGTCGAGCCCGAGCTCGGCCAGCTGCGCCGGCTGGCGGTCGCTGACGACGATGTCCGCGCCGGCGAACAGCGCGTCCCAATCCGCCGCTTCCGTCGGCTGGGCCTCGTGGACCTTGCCGGTGTGCAGGTACGTCTGTTCGTCGGCCGTGAGCGGCACCACCCCCGGCACGGCGATGTGGCGCACGTGCGCGCCGTAGCCGCGCAACATGTGCCCGGCGAAGGCGGCGGAGATGCCCGAGGAGACCTCGAGCACACGGACATCGGCGAGCGGCAGGGTCACGGTGCTTCCTCCGGGATCAATCGGGCGGGCGCGCCGAGCGTAGGTGCAGGGCGCGCCGGACCAGTCACCGGGCGCCCGTGATGCCGGCGCATGCCGGACGCCCGGCCCTGGCCGGTCCTCGCCGCCCCCACCGACCAGGTGGGCGCGATCTGCGCCACACCCCGGCACGCCACGCGCCCACTCGACCGACCACCGACCCAGGTGGGCGCGATCTGTGCCACACCCCGGCACGACCCGCGCCCACCCCGACCGACCACCGATCCGTCTGTGTCCGCCCACAGACGGTACGTGCGCTCTCTGGGAGCCCGCAGACGAGCGGGTCGTGCTCGCCCTGACAGCCGCGCCGCCGGCTGCCGTGCCCGGAGCGGGACACGACGCGCAGAGTCGTCATCGAGCGGCACCTGAGCGTTCGCCGGACGGAAACCCCGCGGCGCTCGACTGAGACGATGGCCGCCGACCGCTTCCACCTCGCCTGGTTCTGCAACTTCGTCGCCGACGAGTGGAACGGCACATGGGGCGACGGCGGGATGCCGTGGGACGGCGGGTTCTACATCGAGATGGCGCAGCACCTCGAGCGGGCCTGCTTCGACTACATCATCCTCGAGGACAAGTGCCACGTCTCCGACGTGTATGGCGGGTCGATGGAGATGGAGCTCAAGCACGGCGTCGCCCCCAAGCACGACCCGGCGCCGCTGGCCACGTTGCTCGCGTACACGACGTCGCGCCTCGGCATCGTCCCGACGATGTCGACGAGCTTCTACCCGCCCTGGCTCCTCGCCCGTCTCGCGGCGACGATCGACCACATCGCCCACGGGCGGTTCGGGTGGAACATCGTCACCTCCGCAGAGGACAGGGCGGCCCAGAACTTCGGGATGAACAAGCTCTTCGAGCACGACCTGCGCTACGAGATGGCCGACGAGTACGTCGACCTGGTGACCCAGCTGTGGGCCTCGTGGGACCCTGACGCTGTGGTTCGCGACCACGAGACCGGCACGTACGCCGACCACCGCAAGGTGCACACGGTGGACTTCGCAGGCAGGTTCTTCAAGTCCCGTGGCCCGCTCAACACCGTGCCGGCGCCGCAGGGCAGGCCCGTCCTGTGCCAGGCCGGCTCGTCGCCGAAGGGGCGTGCGTTCGCGGCGAAGTACGCCGACACCGTGATCGCCCCGTTCCTCCCGGCCGCATCGGCGCGCGCCTACCGCGACGACATCCGCGCCCGGCTGGAGGACGGGGGGCGCAAGCCGGACGACTGCAAGGTGCTGTTCCTCGCTTCGCCGGTCGTCGCCGACACCGAGCAGGAGGCGCGCGACAAGCACGCCCGCTGGATGCGCGACCCGATGTTCATCGAGTACATGCTCGCCGAGATCTCCTCGATCACCGAGATCGACTTCTCCCAGTTCGACCTCGACCAGCCGGTCGGGGAGCTGACCACCAACGGAGAGCGCGGCGCGCTGGAGGGCTTCCTCGGCAACGACAGGACCAAGACGCTGCGCGAGCTCGCCGCGTGCGGCTTCAACGAGGACCCCGAGCTTGCCTCGCCGTTCGTCGGCACGCCCGATCAGGTCGCGGAGGCGATGGGCGAGATGATGGAGGAGATCGGCGGCGACGGTTTCCTGATCACCAGCCCGGTGATGCGGCTCAACCGGCGGTACATCGTCGAGATCACCGACGGCCTCGTGCCCGCGTTGCAACGGCGCGGCCTGGTCCGCACGAGCTACACCTTCGAGCAGTTCCGGGACAACCTGCTCGAGTTCTGACCCGATATCGCTGCGACGCGCCCGTCCGCTACGCCCACCCCTGGAGGGCGCGGATCCGCTTCGCCGACGCGTCGACCAGGGTGTGGTCACCGGGCGCCCAGACAGCGCGCTGGCGACGATGGATGTCGGGGTCGACGGTGGCCGACACCCGCCGGGCTGCCGCGAACCGAGCTCGCGGACGGTCGGACGCCGCAACATCAGCGTGGCTACCATCGCTCGATGGATCTGACGGGCAAGGTGGCGATGGTGACGGGCGGGTCAGGCGACATCGGTGGCGCGATCTGCACGGCGCTCGCCGCCGCAGGCTGCGACATCGCGCTGACCTACGTCGGCAACACCGAGGGCGCCGACCAGGCGGCGGCAGGGATCAGCGGGCAAGGTCGTCGTGCCCGCGTCGTGGCCCTCGACCAGCGCGACGAGGCCTCGATCGATGCCGCCGCCGCATCCGTGGTCGAGCACTTCGGTCGCTGCGACATCCTCGTCAACAACGCCGCCTGGAACATCGGGATCCCCTTCCCGCGACTCGACCAGCTCGACGGCGCCACGTGGGACCGGGTCCTCGAGACGAACCTGCGCGGCCCGTACCTGCTCAGCCGGGCTCTGGCGCCGCACCTGGCGGAGCACGGCGCGGGGCGGATCGTCAACATCGCCTCCGTCGGCGGGCTCAACCCCGGTTCGAGCAGCATCGCCTACTCGTGTTCCAAGGCCGGTCTGATCCACCTCACCCATTGCCTCGCCGTCGCGCTCGCGCCCGCGATCTCGGTCAACTGCGTCGCCCCCGGGCTCGTCGAGGGGACGCGCATGGCGCTGCGGCTGCCGGAGCAGGTCGCCGCGGGCGCCCGCCGCCAGGCCGTGCTCGGCAAGGTCGGCAGCGCCGTGGACATCGCCGACGCATCGGTGATGTTGTGCCGCGCCGAGACGATCACCGGTCAGACGATCGTCGTCGACGGCGGCATGCCCGGTGCGATGAACTTCGGCTGACGCTCCACGCATCGGCGTTGCTTCGACGAGCTGCCGGCGCGAGAGTCGACGCCGTGGAGCTCACGGCGGACATGCAGCGCGTCGTTCTGGAACAGCGGCTCGGGTTCGTCGCGACGGTGACCCGCGACGGCCGCCCGAACGTCTCGCCGAAGGGCACGACGACGGTGTGGGACGAGCACCACCTGATGTTCGCCGACATCGCCTCGCCGGGAACGGTCGCGAACATCGAGTCGAACCCCGAGGTCGAGGTCAACGTCGTCGACCCGATCCTCCGCAAGGGATATCGGTTCAGGGGCACGGCAACGGCGTACTCGGCCGGGACGATGTTCGAGCGCGGGTTGGCAGTGCTGCGCGAGCGCGGCTCCACCACGGCCCGCGAGCGGATCCGGTCCATCGTGGTGATCGAGATCAGCGACGCCGCTGCGGTCGTCTCACCGGCGTACGACGACGGCACCGAGGAGGAGGTCGTCGCGCAGCGCTGGCTGCGGCACCACACCGACCTGCGCAGCGCGCCGCGATGAGGCGCGACGCGACGACGGGACCTCCGCGGCGGTCAGCGCACGTGGCGGAAGAACGTGCGCACCTCGTCGACGAACACGTCCGGGCGCTCGAAGGCCGCGAAGTGGCCGCCGGCATCGAGCTCGTTCCAGTGGCGGATGTCCGTGAAACGGCGTCCTGCCCAGCGCCGTGACGGCCGGAAGATCTCCTTCGGGAAGATCGACATGCCCGCCGGCACCCCGATCGGCTCTGACCCCCTGAAGCTGTTGAAGCTCTCCCAGTAGAGGCGCCCCGACGACGCCCCGGCCGCGGGAAGCCAGTAGTGCAACACGTTGTCGAGCAACCGGTCGCGGGTGAACGTGTCCTCGGGATGGCCCTGGTGGTCCGCCCACGCCCAGAACTTCTCGACGATCCACGCCGCCTGGCCCGACGGCGAGTCGGCGAGGCCGTAACCAAGGGTCTGCGGGCGCGTCGACTGCTGGGTCGAGTAGCCAGTGCCCCACTTGCGGTGCTCGTCGAGGGCTGCCATCGCCGCCCGTTCCGCGTCGGTGAGGTCGTCGCCGGACTTGCCAGGCCCGCCCGAGACCATGTTGAGGTGGATGCCGATGCAGCGGTCCGGGTGCTGCACACCGAGTGCCGTCGTCACGGCCGAACCCCAGTCCCCGCCCTGCGCCCCGAACCGGTCGTATCCGAGCGCCGTCATCAGCTCGGCCCACGCGTCGGCGATCCGCTCGACTCCCCACCCGGTCCGCTTCGGCTTGTCGCTGAACCCGTAACCCGGCATCGTCGGGCAGACGACGTGGAACGCATCGGCCGCATCTCCCCCGGCGACGGTCGGGTCGCGCAGCGGCTCGACCACGTCGAGGAACTCGACCACGGAACCCGGCCAGCCGTGGGTGAGCACCAACGGCAGGGCCCCCGGATGCGGCGACGGCGCATGCAGCACCTGCACGCCGAGCACATCCGGGGCACCGACGTCGGGGGTGAAGCGGAGCTGCTCGAAGCGGTTCAGCTCGGCCTCGACCCGCCGCCAGTCGTAGCCGGCGGCCCAGTGGGCGCACAGGTCGCGCACGTAGGCCAGGGGGATGCCCTGGGACCAGTCGTCGACGGTCTCCCGCTCGGGCCAGCGGGTGCGACGCAAGCGGTCGCGCAGGTCGTCGAGGTCGGCCTGCGCGACGGCGATCGGATGGGGTGAGAGGTCGCTCATCCGCAGAGTCTCGGCTCCGGTGACCGGTCAGGTCGAAGCGGCGCCGACTTCACCACCGACGTCCGCCGGCGACCGCCGACGTCAGGCGCGTCCGAAGGCATATGGAGCAAGCGTCTCCTGGGCCTCGGCGCGGTACTTCTTCCACTTGCCGCCGCCGTAGTAGGCGAGGCTGCCCGGCCGCGCCTCGCCGTGTCCGTTGTAGTAGGAGAGGCAGTCGCGCAGCGGGGCGGTGCTGATGTCCGCGACTCGGCAGTGCTCGGCGTAGTCCTCCTCCGACTCGCTCCTGACGTCGACGACGTCGATGCCCTTGTCGCGCATCGTCTTCAACATCCACACGACGTAGTCGCCGTGCTGGTCGATCGCATCCGTGAAGTTGAAGCTGCCGCCACCACCCTGCGGGCCCGTGACGATGAACAGGTTCGGGAAGCCGCGGCTGTGCAGGCCGAGGAACGTCTTCGTGCCCTCCGTCTGCCACTTCTCGCTCAGCGTCCGGCCGCCCCGGCCGGTGATCATGTTGAACGTCGAGGTGGCCATCCACTGGAAGCCGGTCGCGTAGATCAGCACGTCCAGCGGGTACTCCTTGCCGTCGTGCACGACGCCGTGCTCGTTGATCCGGGTGACACCCATCGGCGCCGTGTCGACGAGGGTGACGTTCGGCCTGTTGAACGTCGGCAGGTACTCGTCGTGGAACGTCGGCCGCTTGCATCCGTACGGGTAGTAGGGCTTCAGCGCTGCGGCCGTCTCGGGGTCCTCGACGATCGCGTCCACCCGTGCCCTGATCTGCTCCATGATCCGGAAGTTGGCGTCGAGCTGCTTCTCCAGCAGCTCCTCGGGTGACAGCCGTCGTTCGTGCTCCTTGCGTTCCTTGAAGTCGGGGATCTTCCCGGCGAGGTAGTCGTCGTTGGCCTTGATCGCCGTACGACCCGCCGAGATCTTCGCGAAGCGGGCCCGCCGCATCTTCGCCCAACCCGGTTCCTTCGCCCAGGTCTCGATCTCCTCCTGGGTCGTCTCGCGCTGGTCACGCACGTCGATGGTCGACGGCGTGCGCTGGAAGACGTACAGCTCCTTGGCGATCTTGGCCAGCTCCGGGACGGCCTGCACCGCCGTGGCGCCCGTGCCGATGATGCCGATGCGCTTGCCTTGCAGGTCGACGTTGTAGTTCCAACGCGACGTGTGGAACGACTCGCCCTTGTAGGTCTCCATGCCTTCGATGCGAGCCAGCTTCGGGCTCGTCAGGATGCCGTTCGCGAGGATCACGAAGCGGGCGCGCATCGCGTCGCCGCGATCCGTGAACACGGTCCACCTTCCACTCTCCTCGTCCCACTCGGTCTTCTGGACGGTGGTGTGGAACAGGCAGTGATCGTAGAAGTCGAACTTCTCGGCCATCCGCTGGCAGTAGTCGAGGATCTCGAAGCCCGAGGCGAACTTCATCGTCGGGACGTACTCCATCTCCTCGAGCAGCGGGAAGTAGCTGTACGACTCGACGTCACAGGCGATGCCCGGATAGCGGTTCCAGTACCACGTACCGCCGACGTCGCCGCCCTTCTCGCAGAAGCGGACATCGACGAAGCCCTCTTCGCGCAACTTGTACCACAACAGCAGGCCCGCGAAGCCGGCGCCGACGACGACGATGTCGCACTCGTCCGTGAGCGATTCACGCTCGACCGGTTCGGCCGAGTAGACGTCCTCGAGGTACTTGCTGAACTGCCCTTCCATCGGCATGTAGTTCGCCGCGCCGCGCCTGAACTCCTTGAACTCCTGGTACTTGGCCTGCTCGTCGGCATTGAACGACGCCCCGGGAGGGGGTGGCGGCAGGATCTTCAGCCCCTCGTCCTTCACCACGGAGTAGCCCTTGCCCGTGATCTTCTCGGTCGCCTTGGCGGCGCGGGTGTCGAACACCTTCAACCCGGTGCCGGGGTCAACTCGTATCGACATGTTCCGTTCTTCGGTCACGTGAGCTCCATGGTGGGATCGGTTCGTGGGGGATGGCGAGCGGATGCGTTCCCGAGGCGTTCGTCCGAGACCGACACCTCCCCGAGATGCGCTGAGACGTGCCGCTTGTCCGTGTGGCGCGCGGCGGCGAGACTATCCGTTCGGCGTCAGCGGCGACCATGCGGGCCGACCCCGCCGGTCTGTCCCGGATTCCGGTGTGGTCGCGGCCGCGGCGATCGACTGAGATGTGGGCATGACAGCAATCGCCCGCCTCGCAGCCGTGTCACTGGACACCTCAGACCCGGCCGAGCTGGCCACGTTCTACCGGCAGCTGCTCGACCTCGAGGCGGTCTTCGAATCCGAGGACTTCGTGGCCTTGAAGGGTGCCGGGGTGCTGCTCACCATGCAGCGCGTGGACGACCACCGCACGCCGGACTGGCCGACCGGGTCGGTCCCCAAGCAACTCCACCTCGAGCTCGCTGTCGACGACCTCGACGAGGCCGAAGCCCGTGCGCTGGCCATCGGTGCGGTCAAGGCCGACGTCCAGCCACAGCCCGATGGCTGGCGGGTCCTGCTCGACCCGGCCGGCCACCCGTTCTGCATCACCACGCTGATCCCCGACGCGTAGTGCGATGGTCGAGGAACATTGGAAGGTCGAGCCGGAGGCCCACGACTATCCGGCTGCGATCGACTACCTCAGTCTGCTCGTCGCACCCAAGACGGCAAAGGCGACGGTGCGCGCGCTGCGCGAAGCGCAACTGATGCATCGCAAGGCGAAGGACCTGATCCGCGCCAGCGGTCTGCGGTTGCTGGATCGCGATGATCCGGACATCCGCGCCGTTATCGGCAAGGTCGCGTCAGGCGAGCGGCTGTCGCCTGTGTTGCTGGTGCGCGGCTCGCTCGGGCACCATCCGCTGCTGATCGCCGACGGGTATCACCGAGTCTGTGCGAGCTACCACGTGGACGAGGACGAGGACATCCCCTGCCGGCTCGTCGACCTGGCGTCGCGGTGAGTCGGCGCCGGCAGCCGGCACACCTCTCGTCGCAACTGCGGCATCGGAGGTCCCTTTCGGCAAGCACCTCGATGACCGTCGTCTCGACGCGCGACGGCTGTTTGCGGCGCTGTTCGGCAGGTTCTTGCTGGTGATGGTCGCGGCAAGCACCTCGATGACCGTCGTCGACGCAGTGAGTCGCGGTGGGGTGTCGACGTCGGCGCGCGTCGTCGACCCCGGTTTGATGGTGATGGCGATCATCTACTTCATGGGCGGACCGGTGCCCCGGTCCGCGTCCCCCTCCGCACGCCGGCGGCGCAGCCACGTCGGATCGGCGGCGACCACGACGAGGCGTGCCTTCAGCCTGCGCACGCCTGCCGTGAACCCGCCCGGCAGCACGAACATCAGCGTGATCAGGGCGAGCCCGAAGAAGATGCCGACGGCGCCGCCCCCGGCAGGGTGCAGCAGGCTGAACAGGGGCGACGTGATCTGGCGGAGGCCGACGGGGATCCTGTGTTGGTCGAAGGTCCACTGCGTCACGAAGTACGGGACGAACACGTAGACGAGTGCGCCGGGCACCGAGCCGGAGATCGTCCCGACGCCGCCGACGACGAGGCCGACGACGAGGAAGATCGCCACGTTCATGTCGAACTGCACCTCGGTCGCGAACGGCCGGACCATCATCAACATCGAGCCGGCGAGGCCGCCGTAGACCGCGCTGACACCGAACGCGACCGCCTTGTAGAGGGCCACGTTCACCCCGAGCGCTGTCGCGCTCGGCTCATGGTCGCGCATCGTGATCAACGCCCGGCCGGGTCGGCTCCTGATGAAGTTGCGGGCGAGCAGGAACAGCACCGTCGCCAGCACGATCGAGATGCAGTACACCCACAGCGGTCCTGCGATGCGGCGGGATCCTGCGAACGGCATCCACGACGGCGGGAGCAGCTTGCCCTGCGTGCGCGGCGGTCCCTTGCCGTTCGGTCCGCCGGTCAACCAACCGAACCGCAGCACGAAGTCGTGGAACACGAACGCCAGGACCAGCGTCACGATCGCGAGGTAGAGCCCCTTGACGCGTGTCGCCGGGATGCCGACGAGCAGCCCGGCGACGAAGCACACCACGATCGAGACGGGCAGCGTCGAGAAGAAGCTCCAGTGGTGGTCGGCGACGAGGATGACCGTCGTGTACGCGCCGAGGCCGACGAACGCGGACTGGCCGAGTGACAGCTGGCCGGAGAAACCGGTGACGATGTTCAGCCCGAGGATCGCCACCGCGAAGGCGATCACCGTGTTCAGCTGATCGATGCGGTAATTCTTGTCGATCGACCCGGGGGCGAACCCGAACCTCGTGGCCAGTGGGATGTAGACGATCGGCACCACGACCAGCAGCCACCCCGCGCACACGTACACGCGATGGCCGGCCGAGCCTTCACGCAGCGTGATCGGCATCAGACCCATGCGCCGAGCTCCACCCGCCCAGTATCCCGATCGGACGCGGCCCGACACGGAGCGGGCGCCGCGACGCGGCCGTCCACCGCCGTACGGCAGGCGCGGCAAACTGTGCGGGTGAGCAGACACCCCTCCGTTGCTGCACTGGTCGACGAGCTGCACGAGCTGTTGGGCGGTGACGGCGTGACGACGCAGGACGACAGCCTGGCGAAGGCGTCCGTCGACGGTTCCCGGCTGTCGCCGGTGATCAGCGAGCAGCTGCCACTGGGTCGGGCCGATCTCGTCGCCTACCCGACCGACGCGGACGCGATCGCTGCCACCGTTGCCGCGGCGGTGCGCCACGGTGTGGCGATCACCCCACGCGGCAAGGGCACCGGCAACTACGGGCAGGCGATCCCGTTGCACGGCGGCGTGGTGATCGACATGTCACGGGCGCGCGCGATCCGCGATGTCGGCGCCGGGGAGATCACCGCGGACGCCGGGGCGACGTTCGTCGAGCTGGAGCGCGCGGCCTACGACACCGGCCAGCAGATCCTGATGTACCCCTCGACCGCCCGCTCGACGATCGGCGGGTTCCTCTCCGGTGGCTCAGGGGGCACCGGGTCGATCAAGCACGGGATCATGCACGGCGGCGAGTTCGTTCGTGCCCTCGACGTCGTGCACGCCGTCGCCGACGCAGGGCTCGTCCACGTCGTGGGCGCAGACGCCCAGCTGTACCTGCACAACTACGGCACCGCCGGCATCATCGCCAGGGCGACGGTCGCGCTCGAACCGCTGCAGGACTGGCGCGGCCTGTACGCCAGCTTCGACCGGTTCGAGCAGGCGCTGTCGGTGATCCGCCCGTTCGCCGACATCCAGCCGACGCCCCGACTGGTCTCGGCCGACCCGCCGACGCTGGCCGACGCCCTGCCCAACGACCCGGGGATCCCGCCCGGGAGGGCCAGCCTGCGCGCGATCGTCGACGCCGAGTCGGTGGACGAGGCACGAGCGCTCGTCGAGCGCGCCGGAGGGCGCGTCGAGGATGTGCGCGACGGCCTCGGCACCACGCTGCGGATCAGCATGATGTCGTACAACCATCCGATCGAGTGGCTGCAGAAGGCCTACCCGGACACCTACTTCCACGTCGAGGTGCGCGGTGACGCGCTCGTCGACCGGTTCGACGAGCTCGTCGAGGTGTACCCCGGCGGGATGCTGCACATCGAGGCCCAGCGCGGCCGACCGATCGGGATGCTCGCCGCGCCCTACCGCAGCGCCGACGATGTGTTCAGCGGTTTCGCCCGACTCAACGCGATCGGCGTCGATTACCACAACTGCCACCAGTGGTTCGTCGACTACGAACCGGACAGGACCCGCGCCCTCGCCGCCACCACCGATCCGCGCGGTCTGCTCAACCCCGGCAAGCTCCCCGTCACTGCCGGCGACGGGTGACGGCCCGGTCCCGATACGAACGAGCAGCGGCCCCAACTGGTCGCGACCGGAACGCTACGTACGGTTCCACCTGCGACCAGAACCGCCGCCACCGGTCCGAACGACTCTTCCGCCGGCGCCAGGAGCCGTCGACAGTGGCGCGCTCCTGGGGCGCGGCCGCAGGACTGCTCAGCCGTTGCGCAGTTCCGCCGCGGGATGGGTGGCCGACGCGCGCCGGCCGGGCAGCAGCGCGACGGCGACGGCGACGGCGAGCGACACGGCAAGCAGCAACCCGATCCAGACGAACGGCAGCCGCGGGGTCGGGACGATCCCCAGACCGGAGGCGAACCGCCGCCACAGGGTCGAGCCGAGGATCGCGCCGAGCGGAACGCCGATCACGAGCCCGCAGAACACGACGGTGACCGACTGCCAGCACAGCGTCGAGTAGAGCTGTCGACCGCGGCAGCCGATCGCGCGGAGGACGGCCAGCTCGCGGCGGCGGACGCGGATCGCGCGGCTGAGCGTCGTGGCAAGGCCGATGCACATCGTCACCGCGATCAGGCCGGCGAGGAGCAGTGGCGCCCCCCGGACCGATTCGATGTCGGCGATCTGGGCGGGCAGCACGGGGCTGATGTGGATCATCGGCTTCGTTCCGTGGATGTCCCACGTCACGAGCTGGTCGTCGAGGTCGCGCATCAGTTGCGCTGTGTTTGCGCCGGCGCGCACGTCGATCGCCACGAACCCGCCGGCGGTCGACGAGAAGGTGCCCGCAGCAACGCCGGCGGCGGCCTCGCCATGCGCGATCACCGCTGCGAGCATCGGTGCCGACAGCACGATCCCCGTCCCCAATCCGGCCGGATCGGCGAGGAACGGACCGATCGCCGGCATCACCGCGATGCCCGTGACCGTCGCGTCCCGCTCCCCGTAGTCGGTGACGACGTGGACGGCGGCGCCGACGGACACTCCCAAGCGCTTCGCCGACATCGATCCGAGGGCGACCTCGTGGTCGTGGCGCGGCATCACGCCGGCGATCATCGGCAGTCCGACGTCGGCGAAGCCGTGGATGTCGCCGATGGTCGGCAGCTTGAGGTCGCCGATGGTTGCCGCCACGAACGTCGACGCGATGCCGTAGCTGGCGACTTCGGGGCGGTTCAGGGACGCCGCGATGGCGGTCTGGTCGGCGCCGTCGTATCCGAAGTTGACGACGACCCCGGCGTCGTACGGCCAGCCGAACCGCGATGGCTGGGTCACCAGGGTCATCAGGTTGGTGCTGTAGACGAGCGCGGCGGTGACCACCGCGAACCCGACCACGGTCGCGGCGAGCAGCGCCGCCGAGCCGGTTCGGCTGCGGCCGCGGATCGCGGCGTGCACGCCCAGCGCCAGCGGGACGTCGCCGGTCCGCACGGCCGCGTCGGCGAGCCAGCTGCTGCGGCTGGTGCTGGCGCGCCGGGCAGCGGTGGACGTCGTCGACCACGCGGAGAACGCGAGCGCGGCGAAGCCGGTCACGATCACCCCGGGGATCACGGCAACGATGACGACGGCGGGGATGCCCAGAGGGGGCGACGGGTCGAGCACGCCGACGCTCGCCACAGGGCCGATGCCCGAAGCCAGCCAACCGGCGAGCAGCGCGAGGCCGACCGCGCCGGCGATCGCGATCGCCGTCGGCGCAACGATCGCGGCCATTCGCCGGGCGCGGTCGACACCGAGCTGGTTCCAGATCAGCGCCTCGAGTTCTGTGCTGCGGGTGATGCGGTACATCGCTGTCGCAGCGAGCACCACCGTCGCGACGAGCATCGCGATCCCCAGCAGCCGCAACGCCGTGACGACCGGCTCCAGCGAGCGGCGGATGCGTTCGGATTGGACCGACGTGACCGTCGGGGTGATGAAGAACGTGAAGTCGTTCTGCTGCATCGCCGCCGGCAGCCGGGAGTTCTCGGCAGTGATGCGCGCGTCGAGCGCGCTGAGCACTGCTGGCACGCCGGCGTCGCCGTCGGTCAGGCGCAGCGAGATCAGGGCGACATCGGTGGAGCAGTCCTGGGGGAAGAAGTCCGGAACCATCTGATCGATCGAGCGCGGATCATCGGCCGCGGGCTGCTTGGCGATGCACGAGTACTTGGCCGCGAGATCGCGGCTGAGCAGGATCCGCGAGGTGCCGTAGAGGTCGTCGTGCAGCACCTCGTCCGCGAACACCCCGATGCCGACGACCTTCGGCCGTTCCGTGCCGATCGCAGTGAGCACCTGATCGGGCGGGGCGTCACTCGGTCTCGCGGCGACGAAGCTCAGTGGCAACGCGTCGCCGACGTGCAGACCGTACTGACGGGCGGCGCCACGATCGACGAAGACCTCGTCGACCGATGAGATCATCCGTCCGGCGACCACCACCGGACGATCGACGTCGAGGTATCGGCCATCGGTCGATCCGAGCACCTGCGTCGAATCGCCTGCGACGTCGGCGACGGTCCGTCCGACGTCCTCGGGGGGGACGGCGTTGAACAGGCGGCTGGTCGATGCGCTCGCGACTCCCGGGGTCGTGCGGATCACGTCGAGCAGGTGGTCGGTGATCAGGCCAGGGTTGACCACGAGCTGACCGACGTCGGCGCGCCGCAGGTAGTCGGGGTACTCGTGATCCGTGCGCCACGCCACGGTGAACGCCGCCAGGGCCGTGCCGAGCCCGACGACGAGCAGCGTCGCCAGCGCAAGGTGAGCGCGCCGCCGGCCGCGCAGCGCGGACCGGGCCATCAACCAGGTGGCCCCCATCGCGCGCACCGTACCGCTGCTGCGAAATCGCGGGAAGCCTGCCAACACGTCCGCCGCGGGGGTGCTACCACCCTGCAGGCGACGTCACGGCCAGGCCCGCAAGGCACTGATGTCGCGCCGCGGACGGGACCCGGCTGCTTGCTTCGGGGTCACGAGGCGCTGGCGCTGCCGCTGGCGATGGGTCAGTGCAGCGCCGGTTCGCCCAGCCATGCGTCGATGACCTCGATCGGTTCGAAGACCACCATCGTGTGGTCGTGGGGGATCCCGAACCCGTCGAGGACTGCCTTGACGGCAGGCTCGACGCACCGGTCGCGGAAGTCGACCCACGCCTCCTCGGTCTCCCACACGTCGACGTAGCGCAGACCGCCGTCGCGGACGATCGCCAGGTGGGCGATCATCCCCGGTGGAGGGGTCTCACCGAGCCTGTCCTTGATCAACCGGTAGATCTCGGCGTTCGCCGGGACGTCTTGTATGAACGCGTAGCTCATCGTCTTCTCCTCATCGGTTAGTATTTGGGTACAACATCTCGTATCCAGTACAGGAGTATGTAGCAGAATATGGCGTCCGTCAAGCCCCGTCGCGCGTACAACTCGAGCCGCCGCCGCGACCAGGCCATGGCGACGCGCCAGGCGGTCGTCGACGCGGCCCGCAGTGCGTTCGTCGCCAACGGTTACGCCGCCACCACGCTCGCCACGGTCGCCGAGGCCGCAGCCGTCTCCGTCGAGACGATCTACAAGCTGTTCGGCAACAAGCCGGGGCTCGTCAAGGCGGTCTTCGACCACGACGTCGTCGGCGACGCCGAGCCGGTGCCGATGATGCAGCGCGAGTTCGTGCAACGCAACATGCTCGAACCGGACCCGCGGCGCAAGCTCGAGATGTACGGCACCCACCTCGCCGAGGTCCTGCCGCGGGTCGGGCCGCTGCTGCTGGTGATCCGCGACGCCGCCGCGAGCGACACCGGCGCCGCCGACATCTGGCAACAGATGCGAGCCGAACGACTGACCGGGATGACCGCGTTCGCCCGGCACCTCGACGAGGGCCACCACCTCCGCCGCGGGGTCTCGGCCGACGAGGCCAGGGACGTGCTGTGGACCCACAACTCAGTCGAGGTGTGGGACCTGCTCGTCAACCAACGCGGCTGGCCCGCCGAGCGCTATGGCGACTGGATCGGCCGCCAACTGGTCGCGGCACTGCTGCCGACGCCGACGCCGCACATACCCCGAGCCCGCCGCCGCTGAGCGGGCGGCGGTACCGTCGGGCACGTGCAGGTGGACCTGTTGGTCGATCCATTCGGTGGGCGCTGGGAGGACCTGCGCGATGCCGCGCTCCTCGCCGAAGAAGCGGGCTTCGACGGGATCTGGCTGTACGACCACCTGGCCGGGTCGGTGCACGGAGCCGAGCACGTCCTGGAGTGCTGGACCGTGCTCAGCGCGCTGGCCGCTGCGGTCCCGCGGGTGATGCTCGGTTCGCTCGTGCTCAACGTCGCCAACCGCGACGCCGGGACGCTCGCGGTGATGGCCTCCACGCTGCAGGAGGTCAGTGGCGGGCGGTTGCTGCTCGGTGTCGGTGCCGGCGGAGGCGCCGCAACGCCGTACGCAGCCGAACAGATCGCGCTCGGGCGGCGGGTGCCCGCCGACGCGGCGCGGCGCGCCGCGGTGGAGGCGACGATCGGGACGCTGCGCCAGGTGTGGTCGGGCGCCGCAGGCGGGGCGAGCGGCTTCCTCCGTCCCGCGCCGGCGCCTCCTGTGATCGTCGGCGCCTTCGGCCCGAAGATGGCCGAGCTCGCCGGACGCCTCGGCGACGGGATCAACGCGCCCGCCGGCCCATCGCTCGAACACCTGCTCGATGTGGCCCGCGACGCACACGCGCGCCGCGGTCGCGACCCCGAGCGCTTCGTGGTCACGACATCCGGCTCGCCCAGCGACGCCCGCCTCACCCGCCTCGGCGTGGACCGCGTGATCACGATGGTCCGATCGCCGTACACGCGCAGCGTTGGGCGACTCGCCGGCGAGCTCGGACGGCGCTGACAACGCCCGGCCGTGAACGCCGGATGCGTTGCTCGGGCGCGACGCCACGTCACGCCACGTCATGTCGCCGGTCCGGTCGCGGCGTCAGGCCGAGACCACCGTCTCCTCGACGATCGCGGCCTCGCCGCGGCCGATCGACAGGCCGGGTCGTGGGCGCAGGTGCGGCGAGATCCGCACCCCCTGGTGCTGGGCCATCAGGACCGTCGCGAGGATCGTGCCGATCCCCGTCAGACCACCGCCGCCGATCAGCGTCCACCTGG